>JBDTLZ010000242.1:0-17187 GCA_039934515.1 Ginsengibacter sp. | reverse complement strand
AAAAACATTTTAAGATTCGGGGAAATTTGCTTTACATAATAAAAGGCTCACATGACCTTACTGATCGTAGGTCGTACTTTTTCTGAATAGAACATTACTTTTAAACTGATACAATGTCTGAAATAAGAACAGAGGTCACCTCTCTCGGAGAATTTGGCCTGATCGAACACCTTACTAAAAACAATGAGATACGAAACGCCTCTACCATTTTAGGAATTGGAGATGACGGCGCAGTTTTAGACCATTTTGGTAAACAAACGGTCGTAACTACCGATATGCTTGTAGAAGGAATACATTTTGATTTAATGTACACGCCATTAAAACACCTCGGCTATAAAAGTGTAATCGCCAACCTTAGTGATGTGTATGCAATGAATGCAACTCCTGTACAGATAACCATGAGCATTGCGTTCAGTAACCGTTTCAGTGTGGAGGCACTTGATGATTTTTATGAGGGCGTGTATGCGGCCTGCGACCGCTATAACGTGGATCTTGTTGGCGGCGATACGACCACTTCTTTAAAAGGATTTATAATTTGTGTAACCGCTATTGGAGAAGTAGCGCCGGATGCCTTTGTAAAAAGAAGCGGTGCAAAAAAAGGCGATCTTATTTGTGTAAGCGGAGACCTTGGCGGAGCATTCCTTGGCTTAACTATCCTGGAGAGAGAGAAAAAGATTTTCCTTGAAACAAAAGGTGTTCAGCCCGATCTTGAAGACCAGGATTATATCATCGGGCGTCTCCTTAAACCCGAAGCGAGGAAAGATATTATTGAATTTTTCGCTGCAGATAAAATTATGCCGACGGCCATGATTGATATCAGTGATGGCCTTAGCAGCGAATTATTACACATTTGCAAACAAAGTGATACGGGATGCGTGCTATATGAAGAAAAGATTCCTGTAAACGACCTGGCACGGCAATTTGCTTATAAACTGGAGCTTGACCCAACCGCCTGCGCACTAAGTGGCGGCGAAGATTACGAATTGCTGTTTACTGTCAACCAGGAAGATTACAACAAAATAGCCGTAAATGATCAAATAAGCATCGTCGGCCACATCACTGAAAAAGAGGAAGGTTCCCTACTAATAACCAAGGGCGGCAACAGGCACAAGCTAACTGCGCAAGGATGGAATTCATTTGAATAAGCCAGGGCTTGAGCGAATTCATCCTGTTGCAAACAATACCATTCGGTTAACAATTTTATGCAGATTTTTGCAAACCATGAGGCTTATTTCCACCCTGCTTATTTCTGCCCTTTTGTTTTCCTGTTCCGTTTCAAAAAAGTATGATCCTAATAAAAAGTATTCAAAACAGGAGCTACAGGAAGACTATACCCTGCTCCGGAATATTTTAGAAAAAAAGCACCCCTCTCTTTATTGGTACACCCCCAGGGACAGCATGGATTATTTTTTTGACGAAGGATATAAAGCCATCGGCGATTCAATGACCGAGCTGCAGTTTGGCTGGAAAATCCTTGCCCCGCTCACAGCAACAATTCATTGCGGCCACACCAGTTTTAGCATGAGCAAAAAGTGGAACAAATTCATTAAAGACAGGCGCATACCATCCTTCCCGTTGTATATGAAGATATGGAAAGACACAATGGTTGTTACCGGAAATCTTAACAGGAATGATTCTGTAATGAAAAGAGGAACAATTATTACATCGATCAATGGGTTGAAAAGTGGTGAAATAATTAACCGCATGTTTGACTATATGGTTGAAGACGGTTATTCCAACAACGTAAATTATATACGCCTGAGCACAGGCTTTCCCTATTTTCACCGAAATATTTTCGGGCTGTATAAAACTTACCAGGTAGGATATATTGACAGTTCCGGAATAGAAAAGAATATTTCACTGCCTTACTATAATCCTTCACCCGACAGTTCCAAAAAGAAATTACGTACACCCCCTTTTAAGGAAAAGAAGCCTACCCGCAGGGAAAAGCTTAAAAATATAAGGTCGCTTCACAAAGATTCCACCTATTCCCTTATGACCGTTAATAGTTTTTCCAGGGGTCATCTGAAAACATTTTTTAGAAGATCATTCCGGGAGCTTCACCGGCAAAAAATTCAAAACCTGGTTATAGATATAAGAGCCAACGGTGGCGGAGATATTAATAATTATGTGCTGCTCACAAAATTTTTGCGGAACAGTTCTTTTAAAGTGGCTGACACGACTTTTTCAATAAGTAAAAATTTCCGGCCTTATACCCGGTATATTTCTTCTGGACTTTTAAATAATACGGGGCTGTTATTTGTTACACATAAAAAGAAGGACGGCAACTATCATTTTGGTTATTGGGAGCGTCATTTCTTTAAGCCGAAAAGGCACAATCATTTTAACGGAAGCATATATGTGCTTACCAACGGGCTCACTTTCTCGGCTTCATCACTGTTTTGCAATGCCGTAAAAGGACAACAAAATATAAAGCTGGTAGGAGAAGAAACCGGGGGCGGGTGGTATGGCAATTCGGGTATCATAATCCCTGATATTGTTTTACCCAAAACCAGGCTCCGCGTACGGCTACCTTTTTTTAGGATCGTGCAATACCATCATATAGCTGAAAAGGGTACCGGTGTAATGCCTGATCTTTATATAGGCCCTGTATTAAAGGATGCTGTCAATGGAATTGATACCAAAATGGAACGGGTGAAGCAGATGATCATGGAAAACCAATCAAACTAAACACAGCCAATCACTTCTAATTCTTCATCGATTAAAACCAAATCAGCCTGGTAGCCAGGTTCAATTTTACCGGTCCTGGTATGAAGGTTCAAAACTTTTGCGGGGTACATGCTGGCCATTCTAAGGGCTTCTTCCAGCAAAATGTTGCATTTTTCGACGCAATTTTTTACAGCTTTCATCATCGTCAAAGCAGAGCCACTCAGGATGCCATTTGCTGTATATTTATCTCCATGCCGTTCATGTTGATAAGGTCCCTCCGTAGTTTCTGTAACTGCGTCGGTTATAAGGAAGAGCCGGTTTCCCATTAGTTCTTTTGCCAGCCGCACCATTTCAAAATCAACATGGTAACCATCAGCTACAATACTCGACATCACGGCAGGATTAAGCATGACGGCGGCAGGTAATCCCGGTTGGCGGTGGTGAAGCGGGCTCATTGCATTGAATAAATGGGTAGCTGCATGAATATTGTTATTGAATGTTGCGGTCGCCTCAGCATAATTGGCGTTGCTGTGCCCGGCGGAAACAACGATCCCATAGCTTTGTATAAGATCAATAATTTCTTCAGAAACAATTTCCGGGGCGAGCGTAATCATTTTTATGGCGGCTTTTCCATACTCCAACAGATCCGCAACCTCTTCTTTTTGCGGCGCATGAATAAAACTTTCAACATGCGCACCTCGTTTTTCTTTATTGATCCATGGGCCTTCAATATGCAAGCCGGGAACTCCGGCGCCGCCGCTTTTCCAATAGTCTCTTATAGCATCGATTCCTTTTTTAAGTACTTCAGTGGTATTGGTTGCGATCGTTGGCAAAAAATATTTGGTACCTCCGTTCAGGCAATGCTCTTTTATTTTATAAAGCGTATCAGCAGAAGGGAATGCTGAAAATAATTTTGAAGACGCTCCATAGATCTGGATATCAATAAACGCGGGCGCAATAGTGGCTGCGTGGCCTATTACAGAAATATTTCCAGGGAGATCGTTTAAGGGCACCACCTCGACCACCACCTCATTTTCAATGATTACCGCGCTGTCAGTTTTCCAGGACTGGCCTGTAAATATTTTATCACCGGAATAAGCCTTGAACATAGATTATATATTAATATTAAACAGATCCGCATCCTTCCAGAATGGATATTTTTCTCTTACTTCGATTAATTTTTCCTTTTGCAGTGTGTAGGTAAAAACGGCTTCATCATGTGATTTTTGATACAATATTTCTCCAAGAGGATCAACGATCATGCTATCGCCACTATGGTAAATTCCATTCCCATCTTCGCCTACCCGGTTTATACCCGCCACGTAGCACTGATTTTCTATTGCCCTCGCCTTCAATAAAGTTTGCCATGCATTGCTACGGCGCCCGGGCCAGTTTGCCACATATATTAAAAGGTGGTATTCCGGTTCTGGTTTCACATCTTGCCGTTGTGCCGCGATGGGTGGAGATTGCCTGGCCCACACGGGAAAACGAAGGTCATAGCACACCTGGAGATTTATTTTCCAACCCTTAACCGATGCTATTAATCTTTTCTCTCCGGCGCAATAATGTGCGTGTTCATCACCATAAGCAAAAAGATGCCTTTTATCATAAAAGCCATATTCTCCATGAGGGAGCATCCAGATTAACCGGTTAAAAAACTTTTTATCACCTGGTGAAGCAGCATCAGTATCTTCAACGATTATGCTACCGGTAAGTATTATTTTCTTTTCAAAGGAAATCCTTCTCATCCATTCTATTGTTTCACCATCCATTTTTTCGGCAAACAATTCTGGTTTCATGCTAAAGCCGGTACTGAACATTTCCGGCAGGATAACAACTTCGGTCTTTTCCCGGATGCCTTCAATTTTTTGCGAAAGCATCTCAAGGTTTGCCGTTTTATTTTCCCATTGAAGATTGGGCTGAATAAGCGTAATAGTAAGTGTGTTCATCAATGCCTGGCCGGTACTTTTCGGCCGATTTTTTGTACCTCTTCAGTGATATAATTAATCTCGTATCCCCTCTGTAAAAGAAAATTCCGGAGCTTTCTTTTCTTCACTAAAATATTTCTTTCTCCGCTAAGCGTCTCCATTTTTTTTTCCGCCAGTTTTCTAAAAGTTGTAAGATATTCAGCTTCATCAATTTCTTTCAGTGCTTTTTTTATATTGGGATCGCTTACCTGTTTCATTCTAAGCGATTGTGTTATTTTATTTTTACCCCACTGTCTTATTCTGAATTTGCCACCGGCAAAATTGGCGGCAAAGCGCTCTTCATTGAGGTAATTTTCTGTTATGAGGTCAGCAATAATTTGATCTGAATTTTCCTTACACACACCGAGTAAATACAATTTGTTTTTTACTTCTCCATGCGACCTTTCCTGGTAGGCGCAGTAATGTTTTATTTTGGAAAAAGCCTCTTCAGGCGAAATATTTTGAAAAGCCATTTTCAAAAGTATCATTTTCAAAACGGTCAGTCTTTAAAATTATCCCAAAGAAATCTCCCGGTTTTCATTATTGGGTAACATTTTATCGCACAAGCTTTAATTCATCCAGGATGTTTTTGGCACCACCCAATTTGTCTATGCACCAAAGAACGTAACGAATATCTACACATATGGTGCGGTTCAGGTCCTTATCAAATTGAATTTTATGGCTTAGCGCTTCATAATTACCATCAAATGCCAGCCCGATCAGATTGCCATATCCATCCATGACCGGAGATCCCGAATTGCCACCGGTGATATCATTGGTGGTGATAAAGCCAATTACCAGGTCATTTTTGGCTTTGTCGGCATACTGCCCGAAATCGCGCTTTTTCAACAGATCTATTTCATTTGCCGGAAGATTAAACTCATAATCACCCGCGATGTATTTTTCCAAAATGCCTTTACTGGTTGTCAAATAATCGTAATGCACGGCATTACGCGGGTTATAACTCTTTACATTTCCATAAGTCACCCGCATACTTAAATTGGCATCGGGATACATCTTCTTAACAGCCGCAGGATTCATTTCCATAATGCCTTTCAGGTACAACTTTCCCAGCTCGTTATTTTTGTTGACAAAATCACTGTAATTTTTGCTGTATTTGAGTGTATAATTTTTCAAAAATGCAGAAGCATAAGCAAAGGCAGGGTCATTTTGTAACGTAACAGCATCGGGATTAGCAATGAATGTAGCCCATTTACCCTGGTCCAGAATCAGGGTACTGCTGAATACCGAATTAGCCCAGGCTTTGTAGGTAGCCTCATCATCAAGTGAACCGAATTTTTCCTTTATGCCCTGGTAAAAACCAACAGGATGCTGCGTTTTATCTATGTCGGTATAATACATCATCGCAGTAGCCGCCATGATTTTTTTGTCGCTGGTAAGGTCTTCGGCCGATAGGAAAATTTTATGCTGCTTGTCAGCAGCATCGGCAGCGTTCTTTACATCAACCTGGGTTTTGCCCTGCTCCGTCAGGGCTCTTTCCAGTAATGAAAGTGAGGCGGCGAAACCTGTTAGCGGAGATCCGACAATGCCTTCTGATACATACACCCTCTCTTTTGCATAGGGCGTCCACGCCGCATAATTCTTTTCATAATCGGTCAATACATGTTGATATTCGGGTTTACTTTTAGCCCATTCAGCAAATTTCGCTTCATCCGTTTGTTTGGCTTCATACACATGGTACTTTTCAAGTTGTTTTGTTTCCCCGTCAAAAAATTTCCAATAGTTGGCAACAGAAGCATAGCTTTCTGCAAGCTTTAATTTTATTGCCGGGTCTTTAAGCATTTGTTCATGCATAAATTTCAACCGCACGTCGCGCAAATGCACAAGTGAAGGATTATCAATTTCATTTTTCAGCTTTATGCCGTATGAAATTTCATAGCGGTTGGTGCCACCGGGATATCCATAAATCATGGAAAAATCACCCTCTTTATAACCCTTTAAAGAAACGGGTAAAAACCATTTTGGCTTTAAAGGGATATTGTCGGCATTGTATTTGGCTGGTTGCCCGTCATTGGTGGCATAAACCCTGAATATAGAGAAATCACCCGTATGTCTTGGCCATTGCCAGTTATCGGTATCGCCACCGAATTTTCCCACACTTTCAGGCGGGGCACCTACCAGCCTGATGTCCCGGTAGATTTTATAGACATACATAATGTATTGATTGCCCTTGAACATAGGATAGATCTTCCCGGAAATTGACTGGGACGAATCAGCGACCCTGCCTGTAATTTGTTTAAAAATATCGGCAGTTTTTTTGACTGCATCCGTACTGCTTACTCCTTTTAGTGCACTATCGACCTCGCTGGTAACATCTGTAATACGTTCGAGGAAAGTTACCGTGAGGTCCGATCTTATTTCCTGGTCTTTTGAATAGGCATAGAAGCCATCTTTGAGATAATTGTGCTCAACAGTACTTGAACCGGCGATTACACCGTAACCGCAATGGTGATTGGTAAAAATAAGCCCCTGGTTGCTTACGATTTCACCGGTACAACCCGTGCCAAAAAGAACGATCGCGTCCTTTATGGAAGCCTTGTTAATACTATATAGCTGCTCTTTGGTGAGTTTTAAACCGTGCTTCACCATGTCATCATATACCTGTTGCCCCAGGAGCATTGGCAGCCACATTCCCTCATCGGCGCTGGCTTTAAATAGAGAGCAGCAAAAAATAATGAAAACAAATGTTTTTTTCATTGTATGTTTTTTTATCAGTGGGTTTCTTCAATTCGCTGTTTCCCCGGGGAACCTTTTGGAGACAGGCGTTTTAATAATTGATAACCTGCTCTTCCATTAGCCGGGGAATTTCTCTGAATTCATATTGCTGGTTCCTTAATTGTGGCTCAAATCCGGCTTCTCTTATAGCTTCCTGGATCCCTTTACTGGTAAACCGGTGTGGGGCTCCTGCGGCACTCACTACATTTTCTTCGATCATAATGCTGCCAAAATCATTGGCTCCTGCATGTAGGCATAGTTGTGCCACCTGTTTTCCCACAGTAAGCCAGCTTGCCTGTATATTTTTTATGTTCGGAAGCATGATCCTGCTTATGGCAATCATCCTGATATATTCTTCGGGAGTTGTAAGGTTGTGCACACCTCTTATTTTAGCGAGTAGCGTGTCCACATCCTGGAATGTCCAGGGAATAAAAGCTATAAAACCTTTCGCTCCTGCGGGCTTCCTTGCCTGCACCTCTCGTAATCTTACCAGGTGCTCAAATCTTTCCTGAACGGTTTCCACATGTCCAAACATCATTGTTGCCGAAGTAGTAATAATGAGTTTGTGGGCTTCTATCATTATATCAAGCCATTCCTGCGTGCCACATTTTCCTTTACTGATGAGGCGCCTCACACGATCTGTAAGAATTTCGGCGCCAGGCCCGGGTAATGAATCAAGCCCGGCATCTTTCAGGGCTATAAGAATCTCCCGGTGGGTAGATTTGGCAAGTTTTGTTATGTGTGCAACTTCAGGGGGCCCAAGGGCATGTAATTTTAAATTTGGGTATAATTTTTTTAACTGCCTGAAGAGGGTAACGTAATATTCAATGCCCAAGCCCGGGTGATGGCCACCCTGCAATAACAATTGTTCCCCGCCGTAACGAAACGTTTCATCGATCTTCCTTTTATAGGTCTCTATATCGGTAATATAGGCTTCCTCATGCCCGGGAATGCGGTAAAAATTACAAAACTTACAATTGGCAATGCAAACGTTAGTGGTATTTACATTCCGATCAATTATCCACGTTACTTTATTATAGGGTACCTGTTTTTTACGCAGTTCGTTGGCCACAAGCATTAATTCCGACAATGCAGCATTATTAAACAAAAAAGTGCCTTCTTCAACCGAAAGGTTTTCAAATTGAAGGGCCTTTTTCAAAAGCAATGAAGTATTCATAGATTTTTTCTTTTTTACAAAAAAGCGAATTTGCCGTTTGTAAAAACCTGTACAAAAGTACAGGCATATGACCTAATTTCAGTTTTGCTATGATAAGAGATTTGTTATTTATATTATTTATATGTTTTGGTTACGTTTCGTTTGGACAGGAGGTATATGAAAAGCCCGCAAAACTCATTACAAAGTTTCCCTTCAGGCAATTGAACGGGGGTATTATTCTTGTTCAGGCGAGGTATAATAAAATTGCACAGCCCTTGAATTTTATTCTCGATACGGGCAGTGGAGCTATTTCACTTGACTCTGCCACAACAGCCGAATTTAATATTTCCCATATGCCCTCCGGAAAGTCAATTAATGGAATTGCCGGGATAAGGGACGTTGATTATGCAAAAAACAGTACCCTCACTTTTCCTGGTCTGCAGGTTGACAGCCTGGATTTTTACATAAATGATTATGATGTACTTAGCAGCGCTTACGGGGAAAAGATCGATGGGGTTATCGGGTACAGCCTCTTCAGCAGGTATATTATCAAATTGAACTATGACAGCCTCAATGTTGAAATATTTTCTCCCGGCAGAATTAAATACCCGGTAGGCGGCTTTTTGCTCCATCCGTTATTTACTGCATTGCCCATCCAGCCATTGACCATAAAAGATTCAAAAACCATAACTGCCAATTTTTATTTCGATACGGGAGCAGGGCTTTGTTTTTTAATGAGTAAGCAATTCGAGGACGATAGCACTGTTCTAAGGAAAAACCGGCGCCCCGTTTCAATACAGGTACAGGGATTTGGAGGTAAGAAAGAAATGTTGCTTACGATCATTAAAGAGGTAAAGATTGGCCCTTACAAGTTTAGAAGGGTGCCCGCCAATGTGCTCGATGATGAGTTCAACGCCACTTCATACCCTTTTTTGGGTGGCCTCATAGGCAGTGATATTTTACGCCGCTTCAATATGGTCATTAATTATCCAAAGAGGGAAATTCACTTAATTCCAAACAGCCATTTCCGTGATGAATTCGATTACTCTTACACAGGAATGAATATGTACTATGCTGATGGTAAAATTATTGCAGACGAAGTTATCGCAAAATCACCGGCCGAAAAGGGTGGCCTGAAAAAAGGAGACATCATCCTTGCAATAAACGCCAATTTTAGCAATGACATCGGGACCTATAAAAATCTTATGCAGGTAGTGGGAGAGAAAATTACCCTGGTCGTGTCAAGGGAAGGTACCCCGATAGTATTGTCTTTCAGGGTAGGGCGTATATATTAGCAATTATTTCGAAATTCTTTTTGGGAAATTGAATCCGTTTAGCTCAAATTTGCTGCCATGATCAAATTTGAAAAGTTTACTCTTGATAATGGTCTTCGGGTAATTGTACATGAAGATAAGAGCACACCCATGGCCGTTCACGATGTGATGTATGACGTAGGTTCACGGGATGAAGATCCTGACCGTACTGGTTTTGCACATTTATTTGAGCACCTTATGTTTGGCGGAAGTATTAATATTCCTTCCTATGATGAGCCTTTACAAATGGCCGGGGGAGAAAACAATGCCTATACTACTAATGATCTTACAGACTATCACCTGCAACTTCCGGCAGAAAACCTGGAAACTGCTTTCTGGCTGGAAAGCGATAGAATGATTTCACTTGCTTTTGATAAAAATTCATTGGACGTTCAAAAAAAAGTTGTTGTTGAAGAATTCAAGGAGCACTACATTAATAAACCATACGGCGATGCCTCGCACAAATTACGCGAGCTTGCTTATAAAGTGCATCCGTATAAATGGATGACGATAGGTAAAGAACTAAGCCATGTTGAAAATGCGCAATTACAGGAAGTAAAGGATTTCTTTTTTAAACATTATACACCTTCCAATGCAATACTAACAGTGGCGGGTAATGTAACGGTTGACCGGGTAAAACGGTTGGCTGAAAAATGGTTTGGAGAAATACCTCCGGGGAAGAAATATACAAGAAATATACCGGCCGAGCCTAAACAGGATACCGCCAGGTTTCTTAAAACTACGGGGCGGGTTCCATTGGATGCATTGTATAAATGTTATCATATGTCGTCGCGGCTTGACAAGAGGTATTATGCAGCAGACCTGGTAACGGAAATTCTAGGCAATGGTGGTTCGTCGAGGTTGTTTCAAAGCCTTGTCAAAGAACGCCAGATCTTCAGCAGCATCCAGTGTTCTCATTGGGGAAGTGCCGATCCCGGGCTACTCTATATAGAAGGAAAACTGGTTAAAAATATTACCATGGAACAGGCTGAAGAAGCCATTGCAGCAGAGCTGAAAAAAATGAAAACAGCCCTTGTAGCCGATAAAGAATTGCAAAAAGTGAAAAACAAAACCGAAAGTCTTATTGCTTTTGAAGATATAAGCCTGCTGAGCCGTGCAAATAGCCTCGCCAATTACGAATTGCTTGGAGATGCTGGGTTAATGAATAAAGAATTGCTTAACTACCAGGCTGTAACCGCAGAGGATATCCTGGAAGAGTGTGGGAACATCTTTCTTGATACAAATTGCACCACACTGCATTATATGAGTAATAAATAAATTGTTTCTATTCTTTCACAGTCTTCCATAAAGGCTTTACAAAATAAAAAATGATTTCAACTACGGATCGTAAGTTAATGCTGGATAGAACGGTTTCCCCGCCTATAAAAGATGCTGTAGAATTTAATATAAAACTTAAGCCATACCAGCAATTTTTTCTTACCAATGGAGCGCCGGTATATTACATTAATGATGGCGCGGAAGAAGTGGTTATGATCGAGCTTGTTTTTAACGCGGGCAATTCTTTTGAAAATAAGAACACGGTTGCAGCAGCAACAAATCACCTTATCAAAAACGGAACCAATAATAAGACAGCCCTCGAAATAAATGAACACTTTGACTACTATGGCGCTTATCTAAACCTTAGCTGTCACAATGAAACTTCTTCAATAACCCTTCATTGCCTTTCACGGCATTTGAAAGAAATACTGCCGGTAATACAGGAGATCATCACCGATTCCGTTTTTCCGGAGCAGGAATTGGACATATTTAAACAGAATAGCATCCAGCGCCTTGCGGTAAATCTTCAAAAATGTGATTTTGTCGCAAACCGCCTCATTGACCAATATTTATATGGAAAACAGCATCCCTATGGAAGGGTAAGCAATGCCGCCGATATACAGGCAATTACCCGGGAAGACCTGGTCAATTTTTTTAAGCATTTTTATATCGATGCAAAGTGCACCATATTTGCGGCAGGAAAACTTCCTTCCGATTTTGAAAACCTGCTGAACACGCATTTTGGTGGCCTTACCCTCAATGAAAATTTACCTGCCGTTATTCACAAAGCTGAGCCTGCGCATGAAAAAAAATCAAGGATCATTAACGATTCTAAAGGAGTACAGGGTGCTATAAGGATGGCGCGGCCATTTCCAAACAGGCATCACCCCGATTTCAAAAAGACGACTGTGCTTAACACACTGTTTGGCGGTTTTTTTGGATCAAGGCTTATGAGCAATATAAGGGAGGAAAAAGGATATACCTATGGAATTCACAGTTTCCTGGAGAATCATATACAGGAAAGCGCATGGGTAATAAGTACGGAAGCCGGTAAAGATGTATGCGAGGCGGCTATTGATGAAGTGTATAAAGAAATGAAAATCCTAAGAGAAGGAATTATTGATGAGGAAGAGTTGTTGCTGGTAAAAAATTACATGATGGGCATCAATTTGGGCGACGTGGATGGCCCGTTCCATGTAATATCAAGATGGAAAAGCCTGGTCTTAAACGGCCTCGATGAAAATTATTTTTATGATTCCCTCAACACGATAAAAAATATTACTGCCAAAGAATTGCAGGAGCTTTCCAACAAATATTTATTGCCGGAAGATTTTTTTGAGTTGGTAGTAATTTAATTTTACTTTCATTAAAAATAGCTATGAAATTTATTATACGGCTCCTCATAACCGCTGCTGTGGCCTATGGGTTGTCTTTATTATTAACTCCTCATATCCAAATCGACTCTTACACAACCGCATTGGTCTTTTCTCTTGTGCTGGCGTTTTTGAATGCAATATTAAGACCCATCCTGGTCATACTTACACTGCCTATAACCATTGTTACACTGGGAATTTTCCTGTTGGTATTGAATGTTTTGATGATCCTTCTTGCCGATAACCTGGTAGAAGGCATTCACATACAAAACTTTTGGTGGGCATTTATTTTCGGGCTTTTATTATCGGTACTTTCGTCTGCTTTCGCGCCGTTGGAAAAAAAGATGTCAGAATAATCCCTTTCAATTGTAATCAAATCGGGTACTGTATTTTATTAACCTTCCTGATCTTTTTTATTTACAGCTGAATACTTGAAATTTGCAACATGCAATTCCATAGAAATAACCTTTCAGAAGAAACCTTACTTGATCTTTATAAAAAATTGCTCCTGCCCCGGCTGATTGAAGAGAAGATGTTGCTTTTGTTACGGCAGGGGAAAATTTCAAAATGGTTCAGCGGGATCGGGCAGGAAGCCATTTCTGTAGGCGCAACTTATGCACTGCAGCCCGATGAATGGATAATGCCGCTGCATCGGAACCTGGGTGTTTTTACCGGCCGCAATATGCCGCTGCACAAATTATTTCAACAATGGCAGGGCGATGAAGAGGGCTACAGTAAAGGCCGTGAACGCAGTTTTCATTTTGGCAGTAAAGAACATTTTATCTGCGGTATGATATCGCACCTCGGGCCACAGTTGGCAATTGCAGACGGAGTATCCCTCGCGTATAAATTAAAAAAAGAACAAAAAATTTCACTGGCATATACAGGAGATGGCGGAACAAGCGAGGGCGATTTTCATGAAGCATTAAACGTGGCTGCCGTATGGGATTTACCGGTGATCTTTATCATTGAAAACAATGGCTACGGGCTCAGTACGCCGGTGAATGAACAGTACCGGTGTAAAGACCTGGTAGATAAAGCCATTGGCTATGGGATGGAAGGCGTTCAGATTGACGGGAATAATGTATTGGCTGTTTATGAAACTATAAAGGGCGTGCGTGAGTATTGTATAAAAAACCAAAAGCCTTATTTAATTGAATGCATGACTTTCAGAATGCGGGGGCATGAAGAAGCGAGCGGCGTGAAATATGTTCCAAAAGAAATGTTTGAGCAGTGGATTGAAAAAGACCCGATAAAAAATTACGAGCGTTTTCTTATTGAAGTGAACCTACTTGATAATCACAAGGCCGCTGGTATTCGAAATGAAATTAAAGAACACATTGAACAGGAATTAAAAATACCGCTGAGCGCCGAAACAGGAAACCGCGGCGCTTTGCTGAAGGGGAACGGAACAATTAAACGCGAACTGAAAGATGTATATGCGGACCGAATAAGTGGCGTCAATGTTGGTATGCAGGAAAAAACGGGTAAAGGGCGATTTCCACCAGGTGTTCGGGAACCACTCCGGTTTGTTGATGCCATAAAAGAGGGATTGCATCAATCCATGAGTCAAAATGCCAACCTGGTTTTAATGGGACAGGATATCGCAGGGTATGGTGGCGCATTTAAAATCACGGAAGGATTTGTAAATGAATTCGGAAAAGAAAGGGTGCGCAACACCCCCCTTTGTGAAAGTGCTATCGTTGGCGCTGCATTGGGCCTTAGTTTGGAAGGGTTTAAAAGTGTTATGGAAATGCAGTTTGCAGATTTTGTAACAGTAGGGTTCAACCAGATTATCAATAACCTCGCGAAGATCCATTACCGCTGGGGGCAGCAGGCAGATGTGGTAATACGCATGCCTACCGGCGGCGGAGTTGGCGCGGGGCCGTTCCACAGCCAGACCAACGAAGCGTGGTTTGTACATACTCCCGGTTTAAAAGTAGTGTATCCCTCCACGCCATATGATGCAAAGGGGTTGCTGGTTGCAGCGATTAATGATCCAAACCCGGTCATGTATTTTGAGCATAAAGCCTTATACAGGAGTATCAGCGGCGCCGTACCGGCTGAGTATTATGAAGTTGAAATCGGCAAAGCCCGGCAAGTGCGTACAGGCCATGACGTTAGTATCATCACTTATGGAATGGGCGTTATATGGGCTACTGAATATGCAGATGCCCATCCTGGAATTTCAATCGATATCCTTGACCTGAGAACTTTGTTGCCGCTGGATTATAAAGCGATAAGAACCTCGGTTAATAATACCGGTAAAGTATTGGTTTTACACGAGGACACACTTACAGGTGGGGTGGGTGGGGAAATCGCCGCCTGGATCGGTCAAAATTGTTTCGAATTTTTAGATGCACCGGTGATGCGTTGCGCTTCGCTCGACACGCCGGTACCTTTTAATATTGACCTGGAGAAAAATTTCATGGCCCGGTCAAGGCTCGATGAGATGGTGCAGAAATTGGTGAACTATTAGATTTGCTCTTGTAAGCCAAAGTGTAATTCCAACAAACATTTTGAAACCTATCTGCTACCAAACTCAATCGTATCCCGAGGGCTTCATAAAGCATGCGCGCGGAAAACCGGGAAGGTTTATCGAAGTGATTTAATTTAAGGTAACTCCCCCAAAAACATTGCTGGTTTGTGTGTAGCAATTATTTAACTTCATCGATTAATACCAGGGATAAGAAAAAATGTATACGCCACTATAGTTTTGCAAGGCACTGTGGTTTACAATTTAGTCGGTGTAATTCGAATAAATGATTTTGAATAATTAGGTTTTGGCCATTTCAATAGCAACTCAATTGTTTTCTGCAGGTATAAACTTCATCGAGATTGAATTCACACAATGCCTGGTATTTTTGTCGGTTAATCTTTCCCCAGTAAAAACATGGCCGAGGTGCGCGTCGCAATTGGCACAAATAATTTCTACCCTGCTACCATCGGCATCGGGAACGCGTTTAACCGCGCCTGGTATCTCGTCATCAAAACTCGGCCAGCCGCAATGGGAATCAAATTTATCTTTAGACTCATACAAAGGAGTATTGCATCTCCTGCATACATAGGTGCCCCTTTGTTTGGTGTTATTATAGGCTCCGCTAAAAGGCCTTTCGGTGCCCTTGTGAACTATTACCCTTTCTTCTTCAGGTGTTAATTTGTTATATTCCATGGTTCTTTTTTTTAATATTGATCTGCAAAATTACGCAAACGATTCCTTTATTTAGCGTTAAGACCAATGGGTTTAACAGCCTGTTATATGTCGCTTAATAGCCGGTCTTTCGGGGGCAAAAATTCATTTACATAAAAATAGCCGGTTATTATATTACAATAATTTAATTTTAAAACAGATACCTCCTCCTCTTGCAACACATCGAGTTTTTTCATATTGACCATTTTGAAAATAATTACCACCGTGCAAGTACCGGTGACGGTCTAAAGCAATTCATTGATTTTTTTTGGGAAACAAAATTTGATGTACTGCTGGACGAAAATCCGATGGGGTTTTCAGATGCATTATTTCCGAATATTGGCTATACCTATCTCATTAACCTGGGAACACCTTTTGTAATGCAGGTAGACGAAAGGCATTTTGAAATGAAAGGTGATGGTTTTTTACCGAGACACAAATCCATTGAATGTTTCCACCAGCCGGGAAACCGTTTGTTTGGCATTAAATTCAAAGTTTCACCCGTAATATTTGAAAAGAAAATAAATTTTTCCGAGTACAGGGAGTACATCTTTCCATTGAGTTATCTGCTGGATCAGCAAATTATCAATAACGTGAAGCTGGCTTCGGATTTCGATTCGCGGGTGCAGGTGCTGACTTCCTATTTTCGGCGTATTGTTGAAAAATATTCGGGCTCCTTACGGCCAATACAAATTGTAACCGAAATACTGGAGCATTGTACTGCAACGAATAATTTTACAACACCCATACGAAACTTTGCCGAACAATATCAAGTTTCTACCCGCACACTCCAGCGATATTTTGAAACCACTACAAGTATCAGCAGCAAGAAAGCTTTGCAAATTTTAAGGATTAGGAAAGCCACCCATCATCTTGCCACCTCTCCCGGAGATTTTCATTTTTCCTTATATGGCTATTATGACCACAGCCATTTTTATAAGCATCTTAAATTTTTTTTGCAAAAGGAAACCATAAAAAACCTGCGGCCTCATTTGAAGTTACTGGAAGAGCTTCATCAGTAATAAGCAAGAACGTTGTGGATGTTCCGTGTACGCCAGGGCTTTGCATCAGCGGCAGTAAAAAATTCACTGGACTTAAACGGAGCCGCCGATATTGCGTGCCAGTGCAGAGGGTTTTCCGACTGGCTGCACCAACATCAGTTCAGGCACCCACGCTGCTTTTTATTATTGCGCACGTTGCTCAATTAATCCGGAAGTTTGACCTGTGGTAATTTGTAACCCTATGCCGGTTATTGGTGATTGCCCTTCTACAGGGCCAACGGCATGAACACACACCAACGGGGAGAATTGGCTTAGATAGCAGTTGCGATATTTATTATTGCGCACGTTGCCTTTCTTCTTCCGAACCTGTCACTCTTTTTCTTGCACCTTGTACGGTGTTCTTGCCAAACCTGTAGGTGAAGGTTACTGTACCAACCCGGCTTTCCCTGAAAGCATGCCATTTTTCAATGTATTTCCCGGGATAAGTGATCACTGCGTTGGGC
>JBDTLZ010000241.1:0-7130 GCA_039934515.1 Ginsengibacter sp. | reverse complement strand
AGTCTTGAATTTGACCTGCTGGTTTATTCTGAAAAGAAATAATTACCTGGCTGATTATTTATTATTTAAGTTGTTTTATAAATTAAAGGGCTAAAATGGCGTTCGAACTTTTGAATTTGTTCCCATTAGTTGACGCTCGAATTCGCTTAATATTACCTCTACAGGAATCAGAATATACCGTGAAAATTGGTTCTTATTCTCTGCGCATAATTAAATCAGTCAACTCCTGCGTATCCGGCAACCGTTCTATCTCAATTTGCAGAAACGTTTGAACATCCTTTTTGACCTGTAAGTAAGTAACCCAATATTTCCCTTTGACTGACTTTTGATATATTGGGGGCGATTCTTCATAGGCCGCTTGTTCGCCGTATAGCGCAGCACGTTCGTTTATAATTTCAGCGCAAAACCCGTTTCCGCACTTTTTAAATATCTAAAAATCCTCATAAAGCTTTGCTGGTATTGAGAAAGTTAATGGTTTTAAATCCGGGGCACCCGTAGTAATTTTAGGGATTGCATCCTCAAAAAAAAGAAAAACAAGAGTGGTAGTACCAATCTCAAATACTTCAAAGAGAAACTGCCGGAAGCAAACTTGTAAAAGCCATAGGTTGTTCTTCTGATAGCGCAGTTCCAGAGCAGTTGATTATAAAAGGTAAACTGGTGCCTGGCGCAAGTTTGTTAGCATGGCATTGTGAGTTGTCCATGCATGTGCCTGTGGTTATGAAACCGGGTTTATCACCAATACATAAAGATATATCGATCCCGGCATGCGCAACATCAGTTTTATAACAAATAAGCACATCCTGAAAGATTTTATGCTCGTAACTCGCAAATGCCATTTTACTTAACCTTACATAAAAGTGTTAGTTCTTTAAAGTTTATACAATTGCTGGAGTGATTAGTGGAGTTAGAAAGGTTTTATTTTTTAAATAATTAAATAATAAGGAGTTATTAGTAAGGTTCGGGTCGCTGCAACTCCGGTTTATAATTCACAATTCAATAACTCGGATTTATTTCCAAAATCCTTTCAATAAAATTATTCAGATGTTCGAATGAAGTCCCATACTGTAAACAGTCTTCGTGGCTCGAAAATCAGGGTTCGCCTTTATCCGGCAACTTTTTTTATTTACATCTCATTATGCATTTCCTTTTTTGGCATTTAGAAAATTCGTGGCACTTATGACGTCGGCGGCTGCAAACGTTCACCAATTTATGACAATGCTATAGGTGACAGCACGAAACTTTAAGTAAACCTATAATTGCTTAAGCGGATAAGGTAAAATAGACACACCAGGTCTGGCTTCGAGCAACGTAATATTGAATGTGCATTATATACTTCATGCAAAATGTCTTGCTTGAAACCCATCCTTGCATATATTTCAAAGAGTTTGTCATAATAAGGAGGCGCAATATCTTTGGTATTAAACCCGATAACTTTACAAATCAAAGTTTAAGTATGAAACCGGATTATACAAAAAAGGCGACCAACGAACAGATCAGGGAAAGATTTGACAGGGACACTGAACGCTTTTCCAATCTTGAAACCGGGCAGCAAACCACTATTGATGCACCGGTAACAATGGAGTTATGCACGGAAGCAGCACGGTATGCCAACCCCAATGCGACAGAGCTGCTTGACATCGGTTGCGGCGCCGGTAATTACACCCTGAAGATGTTGAGTAAGATCCCAGGCCTGAACTGTGTTTTGAATGACTTGAGTATGCCCATGTTGCAAAAAGCAAAGGAAAGGATCTCGCCACAGACTAAGGGAACGGTTACTGTAATCCAGGATGACATGCGTAACCTCGGCCTGCCCGACAATCATTTTGATATTATTCTTGCCGCTGCCACGTTGCATCATTTGCGCGATGACGATGACTGGGAATTGATGTTTGCTAAAATATATACAGCGCTCAAATCAGGAGGCAGCTTTTGGATCTCCGACTTCATAACACACAACTCTGAACTCATCACCAATCTATTTGAAGACAAATACTGCCGTTATTTAGAGACGCTGGGAGGCCCCGTGTATCGTAAGAAAGTACTGGATTATGTAAAATATGAGGATACACCCCGTTCACTTAATTACCAGCTTGCATTGCTGGCGAAAGTTGGATTTAGTAAAATAGATATACTACATAAAAACTCGTCCTTTGCCGCGTTTGGCGCGATAAAATAGCGACCTACGCAGATTTGATGCACCGAATTGAGATCCGGTTGATTCTATGAAAATAATGCGTATCTGTTTCCTCGTGCACACTGGCAATAATTTGCATTTACCAGTGTGCATGACACATGTGGCATATATGATGCGGTGTTTTGTCAACGCGCTGAAATATGAATGGATCTTCCTCCCACTGAACTATACCAATCTTCCCAGCCAAAGGGTGGTGGGCTTTAACGTGCCATAATATCAAATGCGAGACTTGGAAAATTTTGCTAAACCACGGATTACATCATCAAAATCCTGGGGCTACAGGATTTGTACAAAACACCAATATTAGAAATATAGTAGTACGGAGATTTTTGAGTTGAGGGGATTAATTGTATTATGTTTTAGTTAGTATTTACCGGCATAAAATACGGTGGGCGAAAAGCTGGGCTGCATACTTGCGCCAATGTGGGGGTATTAAAAACAGATCTCGATCTCAGGCCCATTTATCACAAAAAAGATACTGCAGCGATGGCGCATCTTCACCTGGGTTTGCTGGTTTATTGGGTAGTAAATACTATCCGTCATCAACTCAAACAAAAAGGTATCAACAACCAATGGCGTGATATTGTACGAATAATGAACACGCAAAAAAATTGTAACCACTACAATGGAAATAGCTATGATCAACAAATTATCATTCGCCAGTGTAGCGAACCAACACAACAGGTTAAATAAATCTATACATACCTGCGACACAAACTCCGACCCTTCACGCGTAAAAAATTGGTAGTCCTCCCTGCCGGAATTTGAAAAAAATCAAGCCTCCAAAATACCTGCATTCTCACCCGGTTAGCTGCATTGTGCCGTTCAACTTTTGAAATAAAAAAAAAAGATCGACCGGCTTTTTGCTATCTATAATTGTGTCACTATATTGTGAACACACCAAAAATACTAACGTATACAAAATCTGAAATTTTTAATTGAACATCCCGTTGGAAAAATGAAAAATGTAAATGTGCTGGTTGTTCCGGTAGCGTAACAACGTAAGTGTAAGCAGGTAATTTCAGACATTACTATTCCTTCGTTGTGCTGCAAAAAATTAATTAAAGAGTTTCGGCTTGAAAAAAATTCTACCAGTGACAGCACTCATGAAAAATAGGATCGCCTCTATTGATTTACTCCGTGGCGCTATCATGATCATTATGGCCCTTGACCATGTAAGGGATTACTTTCATGCAGGCGGATTTTTGTATGACCCTCTTGATCTTCAAAAAACGAGTGGGGTACTTTTTTTTACCCGCTGGATAACACACTTTTGCGCACCGGTTTTTATGTTACTCGCAGGCACGTCTGCGTTTCTTACGGGTCAAAAGAAAACAAAAATGGAGTTGTCGCTGTTTCTTTTAAAACGTGGCCTCTGGCTGGTGTTTCTTGAAATGGTTGTAGTGAATTTTGGATGGACTTTTTCAATTACATTTCCTAACCTTCTATTTATAGTTATATGGGCATTGGGAATAAGTATGATCGTGCTGGCTGCACTAATTCATCTGCCAAAAAAGATAATTCTTGTTATTGCTGTTGCACTGATAGCAGGTCATAATCTATTAGATAGTGTGCATGTGGCAGGTAAGGGGCCCAACGCAATCGGCTGGGCTTTCCTCCATCAGCAAAGTTTTTTTATCTGGCATGGAGAAGGCCTTTTTGTAGGCTATCCGATTCTACCATGGATTGGTATCATGGCATTTGGGTATTACGTCGGCCAATTGTACAAGGCCGGATATGACCCGGTTAAAAGAAAAAAGACCTTACTGGCCATCGGATTTTCGGCTATTGTGTTGTTCATTGTAATCCGGTTTATAAATGGTTACGGAGATCCTTCACACTGGAGTTCACAAAAGCAGGCTTTCTACACATTTCTTTCATATATAAAAGTGACCAAGTATCCGCCATCTTTATTGTACATTTTGATGACCCTTGGACCTGCATTTTTATTTCTTGCTGTCACGGAGAAATCACAGGGCGCCGCAGTAAAAATTGTTTCAGTATACGGAAGGGTGCCAATGTTTTATTACCTCATCCATATTTATTTGATCCATTTACTGGCAATGATTTCCTCTGAATTATTTACAAATGTAAGCTGGCAAAAATGGATACTCAGGATGCCACTATGGATTAATCCGGATCTTAAAGGGTACGGATTTTCCCTGGGTATAGTCTATATTGTGTGGTTCGCTGTTGTAATTGCACTGTATCCATTGTGTAAACGCTATGATGCTTATAAACAGGCTCATAAAGAAAAGTGGTGGTTAAGTTACCTATAGTGTGCACAAAATTATCTCATTCGATGTAAAAGAGAGCCGTGTTGAATAATTGGGCTTCCAACAACTAAAAAATCGAACTCACTAAAACCAGAATTCGCTTTGATTACTCCGGGTATTATTTTATTGTGCTTTTTGTACTCGTATTGCCGGGTTTTTGCCCCTCTTATTTTCTTAAGTTCTTTGGCAGAACAACGGGCTTTGTGTTTTATTTTCATTTCTATGCCTTTATGATGACCATTGGATTTTTGTACTCATCATCCAACCTATATTGATCCAAAAAAAAGAAATTACCTCACCACAGGTTTATCGGCAATCTTACCTATTTCCCGATGCCATTATTATTTATATCGGTCCTTCTTCTTGCGCACAACCTGCTTCCCTCACATACCGTTATCATCGATAATGAAAAAAAATACGGCCTCCATTTAATTATTCCATTCAGGGATGTATTGATTATGGGTTTGATGTATGTCATTGCAATATGGTATCGCCGTGATATTAATATCACTGCCCGCGCTATGTTTGCGACGGGTATCGTTTTTATAGTGCCGGCACTGGTAAGGCTAATTCACTATGCATTTATACCCAGGGATCCCTGGGTATCCCTATGCACCCTTTTAATTGTTTATTGCCTTTTAATTGGGTTAATCATAAAGGAAAGTAAACAGCAAAGGGGAAGATGGGTGTTTCAACTGGTTCCTGGGCCGTATATTGTTGTGCATTCAATCATGATATTCCAGGTGCAGTTTGATTACTGGGAGTCATTCTCAAAATGGTTTGCAGGATTGCCGTTGATATAGTGGAGATTTGCGGAACATCAATAAGCGGTTATTTATTTGTTTTCATTTATAAAAATCAATGCATACGATGAAGAAAAAACTTTTCCCAGGACTTATGGCCGCTTGTGTTGCCATAACCGTAACCCTGACCGGTTGCCAAACTGCTGCCAACGGCGACGCGGAAAAAATTGTTGCTGCTACCAATAAAACCGATGCGGATATTAAAATGTACGCACATGTATGGGATGAGATTATCAATAAACGGAGGCTGGATTTGTTCAATGATTCCAATTTTACCAGCAATGTTGTGATGCATGCCAGCCCTTCCGATATTGTGGGGATTGACAGCGCTAAGGCATACTATGCTAATTATCTTACCGGTTTTTCCAATATCACATTTACTATCAAGGAGGTCTTTGGCCAGGGCAATAAATTGGTCAAACACTGGAATTTTAAAGGAACCCATACTGGAGTATTTTTTGGCATTCCGGCAACGGGTAAGCCAGTTAGCCTGGATGGGGTAACATTGGTACGCATGGAAAATGGCAAAATTGCAGAAGAACGGGATTTTTTTGACAATTTGGATTTCATGCAACAACTAGGGTTGATTCCACGATAACCGGATTGATACTGATGGCTGTTATTAATCATTAATAAAAAAGGAAAAACAGTAATCAGTATATTGACCAACAACATTGAAGAAGTTGACCGGGTGTTTCTGGATAAAATGATAAATGCTGCAATTAGATGCGGCGCACCGGCCGATATTATAACAACGGGGTTTTAACCCGTTGAAATAAAGTTGAACCATAACATATGTTGACCCTATGGCCCTGGTGAGTAAAAGGTGGTAAGGGGAATACCCGAAATCATAAAATTCAAATTGCAAACGCAGGACGATCATACCAGCGAAACAACCTGCCCGGTTCTTACTGACTCATCACACGCAAAAACTATCCGCAGGCTATTAATGGCATCTTCTGCATGAGCACTAAGGTCGGAATCCTCAAGGATGGATCGAAGAAAATATCTTTGTTCCCGGTTACAAAGCTCCTGGTGGCCTGGCTCATCTTCGAGATTTATCCAGGTATCCTCTTTCAAAAATTTTTCATTTTCATCAAGATCTGCATGATGAAAACGGAGCGACTCGGCTTTTGTATGTGCTTCTATAGACGAGGACTTGCCTGCACTGCTGGCTTCTTTTGCCACTATGGATACCGACCCTTTAGGACCAAAAACATCTTTCACGAAAAATGCGGTTTCGCTGATCATCGGGCCCCATCCAGCTTCGTACCATCCAACCGATCCGTCTTCAAAGCGTATTTGCAACTGTCCATAGTTATAATTTCCTGCCGGAATATCCTCTGTTAACCTGGCGCCAATTGCATATACCTGTACCGGTTTTGAACGGGTCATCTGGCACATCACATCAACATAATGTACTCCACAATCTACAATTGGGCTTAAGCTATTCATGAGGTTTCGATGAAGCGTCCACATGCTCCCGTCACTTTGTTGGTTAAGATTCATTCTCATCACGAGCGGTTTGCCAAGCTCGCCTGTTAATTCAATAAATCGCTGCCACGACGGATGATGACGCAGTATGTAGCCAACAACTAATTTCTTATTGGCTTTTTTAGCTGCAGCAACTACCCGCTCCGCAGCCTCCACCGAGCTTGCTAACGGTTTTTCGATGAATACATGGCATCCTTTCTCAAATGCTTTCACCGCAAACATTTCATGAGTGTCGGGATAAGTTGAAATACACACTGCATCAGGGCTGGTAATCCTCAACGCTTCGTCGACGTCATCAAACAAAGGATAGCTGCCTGCAAGTTTTGCGTTTAACAGCTCATTGGAATTACCCCTGGACACCAG
>JBDTLZ010000240.1:0-6492 GCA_039934515.1 Ginsengibacter sp. | reverse complement strand
GTAATTCAACTGAATTTTTACCCAAGATTTCTTGATAGTTCCGTATCGGCCCAACAAGATGCTTTTTTTAAAAAACACAAGCCGGAAAAGGATTCTTTACTTGCCTCCGGCAAAGACGCTTATTTCGCCGATGATTTTCTTTATGATAAATACCGGGATGAAGTTGTAGAAATGCATTCGCCCATACATTTTTTACTCGATCACCTCGACTACATTGTAAAGCTTGCGGGAGTTGATCATGTTGGCCTTGGCGGCGATTTCGACGGTATCCCCTTTACGCCCCTTGAATTGAGTGATGTTACGAAATACCCACTTATTACCAGGTCACTGCTTGCACGCGGTTATAGCAAAAAGGATATTTTCAAAATTATGGGTGGCAATTTCATCAGGGTTTTTGAAGCAAATTCTGTCAATTAATTTGTTGGGTAAAGTATATTAATTAATAGGACAACCGGCATTTATTTTCCATTCCCCAGGGCTATTAGTTACCTGGACGTGGCGTAAATTTCTAAAGATAAAATATAGCATTTCGAATGAAAAAATTGTTTTGTGTATTGATGCTTCCACTGCAGCTTTATGCGCAGTTTTCCAAAGAAGAGATTAACCGTTGGGAAAAGGAAGCCAAAAAGGTTACGATCATCCGCGATAACTGGGGGATACCCCACATATATGGAAAAAGTGACGCTGATGCAGTGTTTGGCCTGCTTTACGCCCAATGTGAGGATGATTTTAAAAGAGTTGAGATGAACTATATTGAAAAGCTTGGCCGCATGGCGGAAGTTAAAGGCGAACCGTCCTTATACGCCGATTTACTTATCAGGCTTATCATTGACTCTGCCGATGCTGTCGCTGACTATCAAAAAAGTCCCCCGTGGTTGCATAAGCTTCTCGATGCCTTTGCAGATGGGGTAAATTATTATCTCTATAAAAATAAAGGCACTACACCCCTTTTATTGAACCGATTTAAACCCTGGTTTCCCCTTCTCTGGACCGATGGAAGTATCGGTGCTATCAGCACAGGTGGTGTCACGGAAGAGGAATTGAAAAATTTTTATAGCGGCGATAATGTTGCCCTGAAAAAAGAAACCGGTGAAGAAAGACAATCTACAGGTTCTAACGGGTTTGCTTTTTCCCCTTCAGTAACAGCATCTCATCATTCCATTTTATATATCAACCCGCACGTGTCTTTTTATTTTCGGCCGGAGGTGCACGTAGTAAGTGAAGAAGGGCTTAATGTATATGGCGCCGTAACCTGGGGACAGTTCTTTGTGTACCAGGGTTTCAATGAACATTGTGGATGGATGCACACTTCCAGCTCGGTAGACGTGGCAGATATGTATGCTGAAAAAGTTGCAAAGAAAAATAATTCATGGGTATATGATTATAACAATATGAGGAAAGCCGTAACAGAAAAAAAGATCACACTGCATTACCTTTCCGGGGGTGAAATCCGGGCAAAACCGATCACCGCTTTTTTTACTCACCACGGCCCTGTAATGGCAAAACGAAACGGGCAATGGATAACTGTAAAATCCTATAACCGCTCTGTAAAAAGTTTAATGCAAAGCTGGGGACGAACCAAAACAAAAAGTTTTGCGGATTATAAAAAGATAATGGATCTCCGGGCAAATACTTCCAATAATACTGTTTATGCGGATGCAGAAGGGAATATTGCTTACTGGCACGGAAATTTTATTCCTAAAAGGAATCCAAAATATAACTGGGCGAGACCGGTTGACGGCAGCATTTTGGCGACTGAGTGGCAAGGCTTGTCCACGGTTAATGAAAGTGTTCATATTTATAATCCACCCAATGGGTGGCTCCAGAATTGCAATTCAACACCTTTTACTGCTGCAGGATCCTTTAGTCCTAAAAAAGAAAATTATCCGGCTTATATGGCGCCTGACGGAGAAAATTTTCGAGGTGTTAATGCAGTGCGGGTGTTGGATAAAGAAAAATTATTTACGATCGATAAAGTAATTGCCGCCGGCTACGATACCTACCTGGCAGCATTCGAATTACTCGTACCTGCATTGGTAAGTGCCTTTGAGAAAAATGGTACTCCGGATGATACCTTATACCGGCAATTGATTGAACCCGTTACGCTTTTGAAAAAATGGGATTTCCGGTGTGGGGAAAATTCCATTGCAACTACCCTCGCTGTAGAATGGGGACAAAAATTATTACCAAAAATGGCACACAGTAATGATGAAGATGACTACCAGTATATTGACCAGGTAGCCCTTACAAAGGAATTCGCTGCAACTGCATCATCAAAAGACCTGTTAGAACCTTTGGCCGCTGTCGTGAATGAGTTAAAAAATAAATTTGGTAATTGGCAAATACCCTGGGGAACCATTAACCGTTTTCAACGGATTTCAGATAATATCGATTTACGGTATGATGATGCACAGGAAAGTTTCCCGGTGGCTTTCGTTTCTTCCACCTGGGGAATGTTGCCTTCCTATTCCAGTAGTTATTTCCCGGGCAATCAAAAAAGATATGGCTTGTATGGGAACAGCTTCATCTGCGCGGTAGAATTCGGCAAAAAAATAAAAGCAAAATCATTGCTGGCAGGCGGTGAAAGCGGTCACATAGCATCCAAACACTTCAAAGACCAGGCTGAGATGTATGCGAAAGGGCAGTTTAAAGACGTACTTTTTTATAAAGAAGATGTATTAAAACATGTTGAGAGAAGTTATCATCCTGGCCATTAATGCCGGGTAGAAAAATCTTCAGCAAAAAGCCGGAAGTCTTTCCGTTTAACTAAAGCTTTAAAAACTGTATAATGAAAAAGATCTTTTTTGTTTCCCTGCTCCTTTTCTCAATCGCTAAAGCACAAAATAATGACAGCAAAATAATTGCAGCTGAAACCGTCACGATCCATTCGGCCATACTAAATGAAGATCGCAAATTGTTCATCTACAAACCCTCAGAAAACGATATTTATGCACCTGCCGATTACCCTGTTATTTATTTATTGGACGGCGAGGCACAAACCAGGATGGTTGCGGGGCAGGTCAGTTATCTTTCAGAAAGCTATCCGGTAATTCCAAAAATGATCGTAGTTGGGATAGGAAATACCAATCGCACCCGTGACCTTACACCAAACCATTCTAATATTGGTTTTGATGGAAAGCCAGATACGAGTGCCAATCCATTTGGAAGAAACAGCGGTGGCGGCGAACACTTCCTTCAGTTCATACAGCAGGAAGTGATGCCGTATGTTGAAAAAAATTATCATCCAGCACCATATAAAATTTTTAGCGGCCATTCTCTTGGCGGGCTTATGATGTTTTATTGTTTGCTTGCTCGTCCTGAAATGTTCAATGCTTATATTGCCATCAGCCCCTCATTATTCTGGGATAAACAATGGACCATCCGCCAGGCTGCTGATAAATGGAAACCGGGAATGTCGTTAAATAAAATTTTATTTTTCAGTGATGGAAATGAAGGTGGCCAGTTTCATACCGATGCACTGGGAATGGACTCATTACTGGCTAAAAATAAATTGCAAAAATTAAAATTCAAATACATTTATTATCCGGAAGAATCGCACATTTCTGAACCTGTGAAAGCATTTTATGACGGCATCCGTTTCGTATTTCCCGATTGGTTTCCGCAGCAGGCCAACAACACCGATGTTTTAAAATACAGCTTTTTTGAAAAGTATTATGATACCCTCTCAAAGAAATACGGATACACGATCAAGCCGCCTGAAGAGGCAATTAATTCTTATGGCTACAACCTGCTGCAACTAAACAAAATTGATGAGGCACTTATCTTCTTCAAAAAAAATACAGAGAACTATCCGCAGTCTTATAATACTTATGATAGTTATGGCGAAGCTTTAATGATAAAAGGCGATAAAGCAAATTCAATAATTAATTACAAAAAATCACTGGAGCTGAATCCTAAGAACGATGGTGCAAAAGGGAAGTTGAAAACTTTGCAACATTAAAGTTTGAAGAAAAATGCCGTCTGTTTGATTATGAGATAAAAGGGTTTGAACTATCATGAAAAAATTATTCGCAAACCTTACTTTTTGGGTACTGGTAGCAATATCTGCTGGTGCTATTCTCGGATCAGTTTCTCCGGGTACCGCCGTAAAGATGGAATTTCTCGGCAAAAGTTTTATTAAAATCGTAACGCTTTTTATCTACCCGATAATTTTTCTTACGATCACTTTGGGAATAAGTGGGATGACCAATTTAAAGAAAGCAGGTAAGGTTGGAGGCAAGGCCATAATTTATTTTGAAATAGTTACTTCTTTCGCTTTAATAATCGGGGTACTGGTAATGCACCTTATTAAACCCGGCAGCAACGTTATTACCAGTGACATCCAGGGAGGCGATATCACTCAATATGTAAAGAAAGCGCAAAGCTTCAGCTGGTGGCATTTTCTAAAGGACAATTTTACCATCCAGGTTTTGATAGTTGCCATCCTTTCCGGCATTTTTTTAAGCAAGTATAAGGACAAACAAAAAATAATTACTCCCTTAGCATTCATTTCAAAATACGTTTTTTTGGCCTTGCATTTTGTGATGCTCTTTGCACCCATTGGCGCTTTTGGCGGGATGGCTTATACCATTGGAAAATATGGATTACATACTTTACTTCCACTTGGTAAGCTTATGATCACCGTCTATATCACCATGGCACTTTTTATTTTTATAGTACTGCGTCTTATCCTTCAGTATTATAAAATAAAATTGTGGAAATTCTTAAAATATATAAGGGCCGAATTGCTAATTGTTTTTGGTACCTCATCTTCTGAATCGGCACTGCCCTCCCTGATGGAAAAACTGGAGAAAATGGGTTGTTCCAAATCGGTGGTAGGGTTGGTTATTCCTGCAGGTTATTCCTTCAACCTTGATGGCACTACAATTTATCTTTCCATGGCAACCCTGTTTTTAGCGCAGGTCTACAATGTTCATTTAACGTTAAACCAGGTGCTCACTATTATTGGAATTTTATTTATTACTTCCAAGGGTGCAGCGGGTGTCACTGGTAGTGGGTTCGTTGTACTGGCTTCCACGCTCACTGTGCTAAAAGCCATTCCTGTTGAAGGCCTCGCACTGTTATTGGGAGTTGACCGGTTTATGAGTGAGGCAAGGGCCATTACAAATTTTATCGGCAATGGCGTCGCCACTATTTTTCTTGCCAATAATGAAAAAGAATTTGACCGTGAAAAAATGAACCGTGCTTTTGCAGAAAGCCAGGCAATCTATTTTAATAGCGAAGCGCTCAAAACTGATTTATAGTACCAGGTGTTTGGTTTGTAATAAAACACAGGATATACAGTTTACTTTACGGGGTTTAGCAGATAAAGTTCACGCACCAACACTGCTTTACTTAAAACATTCAGAGGATAAGGAACGGCAAAAATTGGCTTAGAAAGCGGCGGCGCTTTATATTATGCGCACCTTGCTCAATTAATCCGGAAATATGACTTGTGGTAATTTGTAATCCTATGCTGGTTGTTGGTGATTGCCCTGCCAGAGGGGCGACCGCATTAACATACAACAACGGCAAGTCTTCCAAATTGCCAAATATTAACTCATAGTTTTTCAATCCAGACCGATACCGAACCTGCGGGAGCAAAAAACTCTCCCCATCCATCTTTGTTAATGACAACTTCATTTGGATTTTTTTGGAGGAGGTCAAAAAATATCCGGTCTGCATAGCGTACACCAATTTCCATATTTTTATTCCTGCTGTCACCATTTGATACCACCACAGCGCAGCCGCTATGCTGGTCATCACCTTCCCTGGTCCAGCCTATACAATTGGCATGGTCAAAGTAATCCCTTTGTGTGCCATGAGCAAAGTCGCGCCTCGCCAGCATGAGTTTATCGATATTTTCTACAGCCGGCAGCCAGATGTCGTATTCATTACCATCCCTGCCACGATCTTTGTAATTGGCGCCAAAGAGGTCAGGATAAAAAACGCACGGGTATCCTTCTTCACGCAAAAGCAGGAGTGCATAAGCTATTGGCTTGAACCATGGGTTTACGGGTGCCTCCAATGCCTGCAAAGGCTGCGTATCATGATTGTCTACAACCGTTACAGCTTTATCGGGCATAACCTTTACAAGCGTATTATCCAGGATCGTGCGTAAATCATAATTATTGGCCGACCCCGAAGCATGATGAAGATTGTGGTGAAGCGATGAATCGAAAAGGCTCATGTTTCCACCCGTTGATTCAATATATTTCAATAAGAGATCTAAACGACCGGGAGCCCAGTATTCACCAACGGCAAAGATCTCTTTGCCGGTATTGGCGCGAAGCTCATGGAGCCATTCCACATAAAAGAAGGGAGAAATATGTTTCACTGCATCAAGACGCACGCCATCAAAATTTCCCTGGTTCCAATACCATTTACCCCAGCGGTTAAGCTCGGCCCTTACCGCATCATTTCTAAAATCAATGTCATTATACATCAGGTAATCGTAATTGCCTTTTTCATCATCGATCATTTCCTGCCAGC
>JBDTLZ010000239.1:0-5293 GCA_039934515.1 Ginsengibacter sp. | reverse complement strand
CGTTTAAGATCAGGGAATTTAACCACAACTTGGTTGGAAATCAGGAATGCATGTCGACGCGTGATAAAAACAAGAAGGTTTATTGAATTGACCTGGTATAACAGAGCTCCCAAAAAAACCTCCCGGTTTCTGCAGGCCAGTCACGAAACTTCATCAGGCAACGCCAGGAATATTGCTATATTTATTGATGAAGAAAATTTTTAGCCCCTTGCAACATAGCGTGACTTTTTATAAACATCAATATCTCCAATAAATGAAACAATTTCTTTTTGGTTGTCTATGTACCATTCTAACAGGGAGTAACACGATGTCCCAGGGATACACTCCATCTTCTGAAAATTTAAAAGCCAGGGAAGTTTTTAGTAATGACCGGTTTGGCCTTTTTATACACTGGGGACCATTTAGTATTCCGGGTGACGGCGAATGGGTAATGAACAACAGAAATATCAGCGTAAAAAACTATAAACGACTGAAGGACTTTTTTAATCCTATAGCGTTTAACGCAGCAGAATGGGTAGCTATGGCTAAGGGAGCAGGCATGAAATATATAACATTGATCACAAGGCACCATGACGGCTTTAGCATGTGGGACACAAAATATTCTGATTATAACATCATGCAAACCCCGTATAAAAAAGACATCGTGAAATTGATGGCTGATGAATGCCATAAACAAGGCGTTCAACTTTTTTTATATTATTCCTTACTGGACTGGGGCAGGGAAGACTACCCACATGAAACAGGCAGAACCGGCCAGGGAACAGGGCGAACAGGCAAAGGAGATTACCCGAGCTATCTTCAGTTTATGAAGAACCAGTTAACAGAGTTGCTAACAAATTATGGTGAAATCGGTGGCATTTGGTTCGACGGTCATTGGGATCAAACACTTCCTGAAGGGGCACCCGACCGTACTGCCCGGATAGACTGGCGCTATGATGAGATTTATGGCCTGATACATAAACTGCAGCCACAGTGCCTCATTGGAAATAATCACCATATGACCCCGTTCCCCGGTGAAGATTTCCAAATGTTTGAAAAAGATCTTCCCGGGCAAAATAATTCTGGATTAAGCTACCAGGCACCCTCCGAAAGATTGCCGCTGGAAACCTGCGAAACCATGAATAATTCATGGGGATTTAATATCACCGATACCAGTTATAAAACCGTAAAGCAATTGATCCGATATCTTGTAAATGCGACGGGCAGAAATGCAAATTTTTTATTGAACGTTGGTCCGATGCCCAATGGCAAAATTCAACAGGAGTTTATTGATACACTACAACAAATAGGCAAATGGCTGCAGGTATATGGGGAAACTATTTACAACACCAGGGGTAATATTGTTTCACCTCAAACGTGGGGAGTTATCAGTGGAAAAGATAAATCATTGTACGTGCATATTATGGATGTACCGGTAGGCCAGTCTTATATTTTTATCCCGGATTTAAAAGAAAAAATTATTGCAGCATCGCTATTCCCTGGCAAAAGTAAAATTAAGTTTAAGCAAGTACCTGAAGGCGTTTTCATTTACCTTGATGGAGTGAGTACCGATCCGGTAGATACTGTTATCCGGTTAAACATCCAATAGCTGTGCAATTAATCTATATCGAATTCCAAAACCGAATCGTCTTCGACAAAGGCTTCAAGTTTATCACCGGGAAGTGCTTTACCAATTCCGGCAGGCGTACCCGTAAAAATAAGATCCCCGTCATTTATTGAAAATGACCTGGAAATAAAAGAAATAATTGCATTGAAATTGTGCACCATTAATCCCGAATTTCCAAGCTGGACCAACGCCCTGTTCTTATACAAACAGAAATTAATATCTTTTTTATTATTAAAATTTGCAACAGGAAACCAATGGCCCTCCACGGAAGAATTCTTCCAGGCTTTTGCTTTTTCCCAGGTGAGCGATTCTTCGCTTAATTCGCGAGATTCAAATAAAGCGATAAAATTTAACCCGGTCGTTATCGCGTCGTAATAATCACCGGCATCCTTTTCCTCAATATTTTTACCGCTTTTTGATATCCGTAACACCAGTTCGCAGCCGCAATACAGTTCATTTGCCAATGGGGGATAAAAAAATGCCGCGCCTGGAAGCAGCAGGGCGTTCTGAGGTTTCACAAAAATCACCGGTTCATCAACAACTTTATCTGGCGTTTCCCGCTTGTGTGTGAAATAATTTTGCTCTATGCAGAAAATATTCATCGCTGATGTGTGTGTTTACGACTCCTCTTCAATATTCGCCGATCGGGTCAAATATATCCATTTATTGAAATTTTTGAGAATGATTTGAGATTTTAGAAGTAAGAAACAACAACACAAATATGTAAACGACTGAAATTATTTATTTATTAAAAAGAGTGGTGCCCGGGATATTTTTTTATTGGCATCATTTAATTTTTTACCAGCCTGTGAGATTCACTGATGCCGTCCAGGGTTAAATAAAGTGTATAGATCCCTGCCTGCACATCGCCTAAATGGATGTGGCCATTGTTAACGCCCTGCGCTGCCGAAAGCTCTGTTTTCAAAATTATCTTACCCTGAATATCTACCAGCCTTGCGATCATTACACTCTTTCTGTCAGCATTAAATTGAAGCATAAGGTGTCCCATTCCACCAATGGGATTTGGAGATAAAGAGATGATAATCTTTGGCGATGCATTTTTGTTTTTAAATATCTTTATTGGTGATAATTGTGTTTTTCCATCTTTATCGATAGTTGCTAATTCGTAATACACATAACTTATTCCCTTTGCAATCGTTTCGTCTGAGAATGAATATGTTTTTTTGACAGACGAATTACCTGTCGCAGCCACCCTCCCAATTTCTTTAAAATCAACTCCATTGGTACTCTTACGTATTGAAAAATGATCTGCATTTAACTCAGCCTGGGTACTCCAGGAGATAAAGGGTTTGTTGTTTTGGGCGATAATATTAAAAGAAGATAACGTAACCGGCGCCACTCCTGTAACTGTAAAAGTCGCCGACATTAAAGCAGCGCCATGAACCTTACAAAAATAAGTGTAAGTGCCTGCCGTCGTTATGGTATAATCAAAGGTTGCATTTTCGCTATCTACAGTTGCATCCCACGCAGCTGCCCCAACGGGAACTGTAATGGATGAAGTAGTGTGCGGGCCGTTTACCCATATGAAATGTACCACATCGCCGATAACTGCAGTGAAATTTGACGGGGTAAACTGAAAGTTTTCAACATTTACATTCTGTATCGCCGCGTAGGATTGGAAACATATAAATGAAAGTAAAACTGAGAATAGCTTTTTCATAATCCGGTATTTTAAGTTTAACAATTAATGAATTATAACCTGGTGAGGTTATTAAAAATCATGGCATATTTTTTTGACATTCCTGGGGCTGATTGAATTATATTAATTGACAATTGACAGTATTGTAAATAAGATACTATTACCATTATTGCAAGGGTATTTCACACAACTTATATTATATTTTAGGGAAACGGTAACCTTTCGGGAAAGGTTGTCTTAAATGAAAAATTTCGGAGCGGTGTATCCTGGAGGAGGCGCTTCTACCCGTAACAAAAAATTTATGAAATAAAATAACTTGCTATGAAATTAATCAGGAGATTGACAAAGCACTTAACTGCATTTTAGACATCTTATCTATTAAAAGCCGCACCTTTTTTTCTGTGCGCCAGTAAACATCTTCCATAAACAAGTGAGAAAATTCGCCGTTACGGCCGACACTCAAAAGATTATCGATATTAGTGGATTGCTCAAAACGCTGGCGTTCGGGTTCATAATCATTTAGAAAAACCGGGTAAGCTATTTGAGTTCTCAAAACATTACCGCCCAAATATCTCTCTTTAGCATCAGGGATTATTTTTGTTAGGTGGTGCAGGCAAAGTTCGGCCAGTTTATCTTCGTTCATTGACCAGATCTCATCATCTTTTTGACAGCCAATGTCGACGGTGATCATCGTTTTACCTTCGGGTGCCAGCCAGGGCATTGAAAGCGTGGCTTCGGTAAGGCGGAAAAAAGGAAATTGCTTTTCAGGAAACCACATTACAGTATCCGGGAGAAGGCCACGTCCCTCAAAACGCATATTGATAAATACCATGGGACGGTACCTGAATTGGGATGCGATTTGTAAGGCCGATGTGCCTTTTACAAGTTTTGCGAGCATATTAGCCGGCGCTGTGCTGATAACTGCTGATACCTCCTGAATTTCGCCATTCACCTGAACGGCAACCACTTTTTCATTCTCGACAATAATGGCTTGCACGGGTGATTCGAGTTTGATTGAATCTTCGAGGCCTTCGGCAAGTTTTTCACATAAAGTCGAAACACCTGCTTTTGGATAAACATGCCAAACTCCGGCATTTTCCGGCTTCTCACGGTTGTAGCCACAAGCGACTGCCCGGCCAGTGATTTTAGCCGCGGTTTTAAGGTATAAAGTTTTTGCTATGCTGCCCCCAAACAAACCGTCACCTACAGCGGGAGACAGGTTCTCTGCCGGTGCACCCGACCAGGCTTCGAGAAGCGGAATTGCCACTTCGTCTGCAAGGGCAGATCCATATCTCTTATGAAACCATTCTGCGGCAGACTTCGGCGTATGCCCATTTCGTAATGACCTGAGCTGCTGAGCTACCCAACTCAAACTCATCCTGGGAATAGTCATCAGCCCAAAAGGGTAATTGTATGTTCTCCCTTTCAGCCAAACAGCCTCACCATAATGCTTCACCAAGATACATTCTGAACTAATACCGATGGCTTCTGCAAGGCGGTTGGTAATAAAATGTGCACCAAAATCGTAGCTAAATCCTTCGGCATCCTTAAAACTTGTTGCAAGCCCGGCAATTTTTTTACCCGATTCATAAAGGACAAAGGGAACATTTTTGCGCCTTAATAAATTTGCTGCTGTCAACCCCGCGATACCTGCGCCGATAATGGCTACCGGCTTCTTTGTTTCCATGTATTAATTATTTATGATCACCAGGCAATCGTAGCATATTTTGCTTGCTGACAAATAAGCCAATGGAATAAATATCAACGAATTGTCCCGTTAACACCTACAACTCTGCCAGTTATTTATTTCATCCGTACGCTTACATATAAAATTTCTTGTGCAGGTTTTTGCAAAGGAATGTGACTGAGGTCAAAAACATAATTAATAGCAGTTTACACCACCGGATAACTTTATTTACTGAAAAAAGCTATTTTTGGACCTCCGGAATGACAAAAAAGAAATTATTCCCAATAAATCACTGCAAATATCAGTAAAAATGTCGAACCATACTTAAATGAGACTCACT
>JBDTLZ010000238.1:0-8848 GCA_039934515.1 Ginsengibacter sp. | reverse complement strand
TGAATATCCAATGTTGCTGCGGCATCTTCAATGATAATCCTGCAGTACAGGTTATTAATCTCGTCGTCATCAATAACGATAAACCGATCAGGCGTTTTCATAATCAGGATTGTTTAATTTCAAATTCAATTTTAACCTCTGTTCCTACATGTACCTGGCTTGTTATGCTAACTTTTCCTCCCATAGATTCAGCCTGTGTTTGCACCATATATAATCCAATGCCTTTTCCTTCAGCGCGGTCCGTATGAAATCGTTTGTACAATCCGAACACCTGGTTACCTAGCTTTTTCATATCTATTCCAAGGCCGTTATCTTTGAAAAACAAAATGATTTTACCTTCCAGCAGTTGGCTTCGGATTTCAATGAGTAGCTGAAGATTGGGCTGCCTGTATTTCAGGCTATTGGAAATAAGATTGTAGAAAATGCTGTGCAAATAGCTTTTTATTGTATCCATTTCATCAACTTCAGAAAAATCACACCTTATTATGCCGTGGGCATTTTCAATCATACTTTCAATACTTAGCTCTATATCTTTTGTAAGTTCAGTGAAGCTTACTATTTTTTTATTCTCGCCTATCCCGCGCCGTATATTCAAAATATTATTAAGATCTTTAATTACTTCATCCAACTTGCTTGCCGAGGTGGAAAGTCCGGTCATTACTGGTTTTTTTAAATCATCTCTTAAATTCTTCTTTTGAAGTGTATTCGAAAGACCAATAATATTTGCCACCGGGGCACGAAGATTGTGAGAAATAATATAAGAAAACTGTTCAAGGTCCTTGTTTCGTTGAATTAAGTCGGCGGTTATTTTTACCCGTTCTTCTTCATATTTCCTTTTTTGGGTAATATCTTTAAAAAAAACTGACAGGCCATTGTTCGAGGGATAGGCATTTATTTCAAACCATTTATCCAAAGATTCATAATAATCATTAAAGCGTATTAGCTGTTTGGTTTCAACTGCCTGATGGTATTTTTTATAAGATTCAGATTCAATGCTGTCTGCAAATACTTCCCATAAGTTGCGGCCTATAATTTCACTTTTGGAAATGTGCAACATTTTTTCGGCCTGGCTGTTCCAATAAGTTACCATCCAGTTTTTGTCGACGGCAAAAAATGCATCTCCAATGCTTTCAAGAATTGTATTCTTTTCTTCATAGACCTTTAAAACTTCTATTTCTGCTTTTTTCCTTTTGTCAATATCCTGGCACGTACCATATACCAATATGCATTTACCATTCATAAATTCTGCTTCACCATTAATACGCACCCAACGCTCAGCATAATTTGGCGTCACAAGCTGCAGCTCAAGATCGAAAGGAATTCCTTTTTCCATTGCCTCAAGTATGGCATGTGATATGGCTCCACGCGCGCTGTCTGCCTTAAAAGAACCAAGCACTTTTTCAACATCGGGCATAAAATCGCTCTCAACCCCATGAATTTGTTTAGTGATAGGTGACCAGTATACGGTATTATTGTGTGTATCGATTTCCCAACTACCAATACGGGCGAGGTCATTTGTTTTATCCAGGAGGTTTTCTAACTTCCTATTATCCGTAATGTCGGAGACCATCCCCAGGGTACCTTTATAATTTGAATGATCATCAAATATCGGGTTGGCCGAAATGTTTACCCAAACTAGTTTTCCGCTTTTAGTGATCAATCGCATACTACTGTTTCCTCCCTTCCCTTTCTTCCTTTCCTGCAGCGATTCCAACGCAATTAATTTTCCTGGTTCGTCCATGAAATAATAATTCTCTTTGCCTAGCATTTCCGCTTCCGAATATCCCAGGATCTCGCACATTTTTTCATTTACAAATGTTGTGATGTTGGCTTCGTCAATCAGCCAGATTCCTTCCTGCGCAGTTTCAACGATCTGCCGAAACTGGAATTCACTTTGTTTCAGGGCGTTAGAGGTTTGTTTTTGTTTGGAAATGTCCAGTGTAAAACAGGAAAGCCCTATTACCTGTTTATTTTCCCAGATCGGATGAATGGAAAAGCTGAAACAAGAATATATATTATTAAAGTTAAATTCTTTTTCAAATTTTACCGGCTCACCTGTTAATGCCCTTGAATATATCTTCTCCCAATCCCTCGCCTCAGCAGGATTTAATTTTTCGAGAAAATCAAAAACGTTATCGCCCGGTTTTATATCCAACCCATAAATTTCTTTCAGGTTATCCCGGAGGCGTTTATTAAACGTGATGTACCGAAAATTTTTATCCAGGGAATAAATGGTCGCCTCTGTATTTTCAATAATTGCTTTTAAGTTGGATTCAGATCGCTGAAGTAATTCTGCCGCCCGCATACTTGCGGTAATATCATGGAAACTAGCCAGGATATGATGCTCATTGGAAGCCGATAGCCTCGCCAGGTGTACTTCACACAAAAATTCTTTTCCATTAGCGTCAATTATTATCCAATCAAAAACGGGCTTTTCCCCTGCCATTGCGGCATTGATATATTTATTTGCCTTGTCAACTGACCTGCTTCCATCAGGTTGATAAACCAGGCTTATATCAGCCGGTGTTTTATTTAAAATTCCTTTGGATGTACATTTAAGGAGCTTAATTGCGTTATTATTAGCCCTTATGAAAGTGCCCCCGGAATTTGCGTCAAGAATCATAATGGCTTCAGGAGCATTTTCAAAATAGTCCCGCAAGCGCAATTCTTCTGTATGCAATCTCAGCTCTGTTGCTTTTCGTTCGGTAATATCACTGGCAGTGATGCAAATTCCGTCGATCCGGTTTTCTTTATATACAGGCGTCTTTGTCCAACTGAACCAGGTTGTTTCGCCACTTTTTCGTTTGTAGCAGTGGTCAAATTGAATGGTTTCTCCTGATAGCACCTTTGAAATAATTTTTTTATATTCACCCTTTTTCGATTTGTGCAGGTCAAAAATGCTTTTGCCGATTTCTATTTCTTCACCAGTATTTAGAGACAACAAGCGTTTGGCTCTCGTATTAAAAGATTTGACATTTCCATTAACATCAGAAAGAATAAAAGCTTCCGAAGTGTTTTCAAAAAGTGCTTTAAGATTTCCTTCTGATTTCTGCAGCGCTACTTCTATTATCTTCCGTTCTGTAATATCAATCAGCACATTGATCGCTCCGGTTAATTCCCCGCTTCCGTCAAACCTCGGTGTTGGGTATGGGACGGCATACCTTTTGGTGCCGTCGGCCCGCTCGATAATTATTTCCTCGCTATAAACATTTCTTCCTTCACTCAAAGCAATTGCCATTGGGGACCTATGCCAGGGAAGTAAGGAATTATCAGCACTGTATATTTTTAATAAGCCATCACAAGGGTTTTTACCATTTACCGGTTCCTGGCCCCAAAGCTCCATAGCACCTGTATTATATAGCTGAACAATTCCTTCCGCGTCGGTTGTGTAAATGGCTACTGGTAAATCCTGTATTAAATTTCGATATTGAATTTCACTTTCTTTGAGTTTTAAATCGGCCTGCATTTTTAATTTATCTTTTTCAAACACGTCAAGGGCAAATGAAATATCGGCAGTAGCTTCCTGAAGCAATAAAATTTCTTCCTCACGAAAGAACGCCGCCTCACTTGCATATAAGTTAAAAGTGCCCGCTACAATCCCTGATTTTTTAATAGGTAATACCATGCAGGAGTTAAAGTCCTTTTCTGCGGCTAATTGTTTCCAGCTATCTAATTCCAGGTTATGTTGAATATTATTGCACACATAGTAATTGCCTGTGCGCAATACATAATCCTGGAGACCTTTATCTTCGTAAGAAAGATTCGAGAATTGTTGCAAAGGAGTATGTTCCAAACCGCATTCCTCTACAACAGTAATTGTTTTATTTTCAGTATCAAGAATGCCAACCCATGCCGCTTTAAATTTTCCCACTTCAATAGCAATGCGACAAGCTTCGTCAAAAAGTATGCGCTCATTTTCTGCGTGTATAATAGCCTGGCTAATCTGGCTGATAAAGCCGTACAGCCGGTTAACATAAATTAATTTTTTCTCTGTCTTTTTTCGTCCTTCGATTTGAAACGCAAGTTCTTTAATGACCAACTTTAGTTCGGCAGTGCGTTTTTCCTTCTCCGCATTTTGAAGAACAAGATGTTTGTTAGCAACGGCAAGCTCGGCAGCGCGTTTTTCTTTTTCCTCATTCTGAAATGCCAATTCTTTGTTAGCAGCGATAAGTTCTACGGCGCGCATTTCTTTCTCACCGTTTTGGAAAATAAGCTCTTTGTTGGCGACAATTAATTCTGCGGCTCGTTTTCGCTTCTCTTTTTTCTCGAAAATGAGTTTTATGTTCGCAACGGCTAACTCAGCCGCACGTTTTCCTTTTTCCTCATTTTGAAAAATAATTTTCTTTTTGGCAACGTTTAATTCATCTTTCATCTTGTTTATTTGTGTTATTCATAGCTGGTCTACCATCCTTTCTATTTTATGAAAAGGGTATCTTAAAATGTGAGAAACTTTTATTAGCTAAAAACATGATATCCCCGGTATTAACTGAGCCAGTAATAAAGAAACTATTTAATATATTGAACCGATAGTTTAGTGTTGAGGAGGATTATTTACCACCAGCCAATAAAAACCAAGGTCAGCAATTGTCTGCGAAAAATTGCCGAAGTCTACGGGCTTCACTACGTAACTGTTTACGCCTAGCTTATGGCTTTCTATCACATCTTTTTCTTCCCTGGATGATGTCATCATAACTACCGGGATAAGCTTTGTTCTCTCGTCACTTTTGATTATGCTAAGCACCTCGAGGCCACTAACTTTGGGCATTTTTAAATCAAGAAATATTACTTTGGGTTTAGCATTAATATCCCTGCATTCATATTTCCCTTTCGCAAAAATAAAATCCAGGGCTTCTGCCCCGTCAATCAAATGCACAATATTGTTGCCGAGATTATGTTTTTTTAAAGCTCTTATGGTGAGCATTGCATCAGATTTATTGTCTTCAACAAGGAGAATCTGAATGTCTGAGTTTGGCATAATTAGGTGTTTAATTCTACTGTAGTTAATTAATGACCGGTAATGAAATGTAAAAGCAAGCCCCTTCATCAACTCGTCCTTCAGCCCATACTTTGCCATTGTGTTTTGTAATGATCTTTAGAATAATAGCAAGTCCTACACCGGTACCTTCAAAGTCGTTATTGCTATGCAGCCGTTGAAAAACACCAAACATTTTGTCATAATACTGCATGTCAAACCCTGCACCATTGTCTTTTACATAATAAATACACTGATCATTTTCCCGATAGGATCCGATTTCAATCACTGCATTCTGTTTTTTGCTGGTATATTTGAATGCATTTGAAATAAGATTAATCCATACCTGTTTTAACATATTTCTATCTCCATTAATATTTTCCAGGGGGTTTATCGAGATTATAAATACTCTCTCCGGCTCCGTGGCTTTCAGTTCGTTGATTACAGCATCAACAAGTGCCCTGATATTTATATTTGCCAGTGTCACAGGCTTTTTACCTACGCGTGAAAATTCTAGCAGGTTATCTATCAATTGTCCCATTTTTTTCGAATTTGCGACTACGACGTCCAAAAGGCCTTTTGCATCTTCATTGAATTGATCAATATATTCTTCTATCAGCACCTGGGTAAAGCCATTAATAGCCCGCAATGGAGCGCGCAGATCGTGTGAAACGGAATAAGAAAATGACTCTAATTCCCTGTTAACTATCTCGAGTTCTATTGCTCTTTTTTCTTTCTCATCGTTTTGAAAGGCCAATTCTTTATTGGCAATAATCAATTCTGCCGCCCGCTTTTCTTTTTCCAAATTTTGAAAGGCAAGTTCTTTATTAGCAACGATAACTTCTGCTGCTCTCTTTTCTTTTTCCCCGTTTTGAAATACAAGTACTTCATTAGAAATGACTAATTCTCCTGCCCTCTTTTCTTTTTCACCATTTTGAAAAACAAGTTCTTTATTGGCAACAATCAATTCTGCTGCCCGTTTTTCTTTCTCGCTATTTTGAAATACAAGTTCTTTATTTGCAATGATCAATTCTGCTGCCCGTTTCTCTTTCTCACTATTTTGAAATACAAGTTCTTTATTGCTATTAATCAATTGTGCCTCAGCTCTTTTACCGGACGTGATATCCCGCACAATTTTGGAAACGCCTGTGATTTTACCTTCGCTATTTTTCAATGGTGATACAGTAAGTGAAACATAGAATTCCTGGCCATTTTTTTTCCTGCGTATCGTTTCGAAATGCTCAATGATTTCATTGTTGCATATTCGTTGCAGGATGCTTTGCTCCTCGGTAATAAACCTGTCGGGGATTATCAGGGAAATATTTTTACCTACGGCCTGGCTCGCAGTATACCCGAACATTTTTTCCCCACCCTTGTTCCAGCTTTTTATGATTCCATCAAGGGATTTGCTGAAAATTGCATCATCTGAGAATTTTACTATCGCAGCCAGGTGTCGGGCGTACTGTTCATTCTCTGAGTTCTGGGTAACATCATTATGGCCCGAACCCGTTAGCCTACCTTCATCCCCGAGCGCGAAGCATTTCCCGGGAATACTTGTTTCCTCCTTTGTTTTTATTTTGATCATACCCTTTTTCAGTTTATTAAGTTTATTTTATTTGATCTGCCAGCATTAAATAAATACCGTCATTACAGACATTTTATGCAGCAAATTCAATGATAAATCGTAGTCCTTCATTTTCTTTACTATTGGCTCTTATCGTCCCTCCTTCAGATTCTATCTGTTTTTTTATCATGAACAATCCCAATCCTTTCTTTGAAGCATTGTTATGAAATGTTTGATTAAGCCCAAATAATTTTTCACCGAATTTTTTCATATTAAGACCTAGCCCATTGTCTGAAAATTCTAAAATTTTTCGTCCGCTTTGCTTGTAGCTGGTAATTGATATAACCGGGGGTCTTCCGGGCACGCTATATTTTAGAGAATTGCTCATTAAATTCAAAAAAATGCTTTCCAGGTATGCTTTTGGGTAGATGATGGATGGGCATTGAGTAAAATCGGTAATAAATTCACTATTTAATTGCTGCGCAAGTATTGCCAATGAGTTATGCTGCCGCTCAAAAATTTCTTTAAAAAATAAATTTTCTGAAACCGGTTCTAAATCTTCATTAATTTTAGTCACATCCACCAAAAGATTTAAAGTTTCGTTGATATTAGCTGCTGTGTTTTTTAAATTTGAAAAAAGTTTTTTCCTTGCCGCATCATCTGTTACCTGGTCTATAATTTCAGCAATTAATAAAATATTTGATACCGGGGAACGCAAATCATGAGAAACAAGTTGATTGTATTTTATCAACTGTTGATTTTTTATTTGGAGGTCTGCTTCACTCGCTAAGATCCTTTTTAAAAAAATGTCACGCTGGGCTTCAAGTTCATATTTTTTCAAGGCGCTTATCACAGCCTCAGGCAAACGATGCGGCCTGTCTTTCAAAATGTAATCGTCAGCCCCTTCTTTCAATATTTGCACCGCATACTCCTCTGAGACCGTTGCAGTGATTAAAATAAAGGGAATCTTTTTGCCAGCTTCTTTTAAAATTTTTAATGCTTCCATTGAATTAAAGGCCGGAAGAGAATGATCAGCAAGTATGATATCAGGGAAATAGTTTTCCAGTGCTGTTATAAAATCGGCCTTATTATCAACAACTAAAACTTCATGTTCAATATTTATCTTCTTTAGCCGGATACTTACTAAAACTGCGTCGCTTTCAAGATCTTCAAGGTGAAGTATTTTTAGTTTGCTGGCTGGAGCACCATCTATAGCCAACTCAGTAACCCTTGTATCCTGATTTATAGGTTGAGAAACAGGAATCCCCAGTGGAACAGCCTTTTGGGCGGGCGGGTTTTTCATTTTGATTTTTGCAATAGCAAGATTTTATCAGCATTACTTAATATGCGGATTTTGTTGCGATATCCATATTCCTGGTGACAGAGTCGAAATAGACAGGAAAATTAGCTGAACTGCCAGATCAAAGCTGTGCAATATTTGAGTCATGACACAGTTAAAGAATAAAGGAAGGTGGAAGGTTCACTGCCTATTTCAACTGATACGATTCAATTAAATATAGTCTTTGTTTGAATTATTTTATGTTAATGCGAACATTGAATAAGATATTTACGTAGTAAGGCGTAGCTGTTATTAAGTATATTTACTTACAATAAATTGGTATTGTGGAGCGCAGGATATAATGCACAAATAATTGTATGGCAAAAATTACTGTAGTAATAGTAGATGATCACAAACTATTGCGCGAACTGTGGCAGCAAATATTGGCAAGCAACCAGGAAATAGAAGTTGTTGGCGAAAGTGGGGAATTTGATGAAGCTATAGAACTTATTAAAATCAAAAGACCAGACATTGTTTTATTAGATATTAATTTGCCCCCCGCTTCGGGTATGGATGCCGTCCCACTTATAAATAAATTTGCTCCTGGTACAAAAATTATAGCAATATCTGCCCACAATCAAATAGTTTATGCCAAAAAGATGTTACAACTGGGAGCTAAGGCTTATGTGACAAAGAACTCATCAAGCCAGGAAATGCTTAAGGCAATTAAGGAAGTGATGAATGGCAAAAAGTATATATGCTCAGAAATAAAAGATTTAATATCCGACCAGGTATTTAGCCAAAGCGATATACCCGATGCCACAAAAACCTTGTCACTCAGGGAAATTCAAATCATTCAGCTTATTAAAGAAGGCCTTTCTTCAAAAGAAATGGCCGCTGCACTTAATATTTCAGTGCGCACAGCAGAAGTCCACCGACGCAATATTTTCGAAAAACTCAAATTAAAAAATACGGCTTCCCTTATCAACTTAATAAATAATACAGACCTGTTTTTGTGAAATTCAATTGTGAG
>JBDTLZ010000237.1:0-19405 GCA_039934515.1 Ginsengibacter sp. | reverse complement strand
GCGAAAGGTTCATTCTGGTCTGCCTTAATATTAAGGCCACGGCCATCCCAACGTATGGCCTCTTTCACAACTGAAAAATCGTTCTTTGCCGCGATGGCTAATTGCATTGGACAAACTCCTTTGAGATTATCATTGCCGTCACCTTTAGACAATACCCTGAAAATACTTTCACCATCTTTGTGAAAATTATCATAGCTAAAACTAAAACGCCGGTTTTGAAATCCCCATACTATAGAAGCAATGCCCACCCCAAGGCCAATGATGTTAATAAAGGCATACAATTTGTTTCTCCGGAGATTTCTGAAAATTATTTTAAGATAGTTTTTAAGCATACAATGTTGATTTTAATTCTTCCGTGTATATCTAAAACTCACAAGCCTGTTTTGCATTGCCACATGGCATTCCGAATTTTCTATTTATAAAATTATTCTGTCCTCAGGGATTTTACAGGATTGGCTACCGAGGTCATTACTGTTTGCCATCCCACAGTTATAAATGCAATGAAAAGGGTGATGAGTCCCCCGTATGCAAATGCAAACCACTGTACCGGCAGCCTGTATGCAAATTCCCGTAACCAATTAGACATTATAAGCCACGATAGTGGAATTGATATAACGGCGCCTGCCAGGACCAATTTCATAAAATCACCGGTAATCAATTTTACCAGGTCAGCGATATTAGCTCCCAACACTTTTCGTATACCCATTTCTTTGGTACGGTGTTTTAATACGTATGCAGTGATGGCAAATAATCCAAGGCACGAAATGAAAATGATGATCGAGGAAAAAAACATCAATAACCGGCTGCGCAGTATATCGTTTTCGTAAAATCTCTGAAACTGGTCATTCAGAATGTGGTATTCAATGGGATTTTCTGCATCAAAATTATCATTAATCTTTTTTAAATCCGAAAGGGTGTTTTGCCAGCTCGCCGTTGAAACTTTAATTGAATAGTAATCGATATCCTGGATGGGATTATTCCAGCCACCTATCACCATGGGTTTGATTTGCCGGTGAAAATCTTCAAAGTGAAAATCTCCAACAACACCTGATACCTGTGCATGGAAAGGTTTATCAAGCGGGCTATTATCTCCCCCGAAATTCACCGTAGGGATATCAATCCATTGTCCCACGGGATCTTTCAACCCCAATGCGGCAGCGGCAGCCTGGTTTATTAATACTTTAGAACTGTCTGCAGCCGAGCCTGTAAAGTTTGTCCCAAACTTTAAACGTACATCATAAGTAGTCAAAAAATCTTTGTCGGCGCCAATGAATATCATTTCCCTGGCCTGGCTGGCTTTTTGACCCTGCGTAAGCACACCAGCTATTGGATAGTCTTTCCATTCACCAGGAACCCGCGACGTGACTGAAACGCTTTTTACTTCAGGAAGGCGGCTGAATTCAGCCTTTATAGCTTCAAATTTTTTCCGCATTGTGCCGCTGTTAATGTCAATAACGACAACACCATCAGATTGGAAACCAAGATCCTTATATTCCATATACTTTACCTGCCGGTAAAATAAAAATGTGCAGGTGATCAGTGTAATGGCTGCAATAAACTGGAACGTCAATACTACCTTTTGCAAAGGGAAAGTTTGAGATTTTTTGTAGTTCTCCTTCAATGCTTTTACAGGGGAAAGCCTTGTAATAATGTAAGTAGGATAAGCAACAGATATAAGTGTGACACAAAGGCCACAGGCAATCAGCACAATTATTTTGCTGACCGGCAGATATGTCCAGTCGAATGAAGCCCCGAGCAGATTAGTTATGGTATGCCTGGAAACCTGTAAAATACATATTGCCAGTAGAAGTGCGATAGATGTAAGTAAAAAACTTTCTGTGAAAAACTGCCAAAGCAGCTGAGATCTCCCGGCACCAATAATCTTCCGCACTCCTATTTCTTTTGCCCGGTTTATGAAGGATACATTCAGCAAACCCGTGTAATTAAAACAGGCAACCAGCAGTACCACGACGGCGATCCAGAAAAAAATAGTAATGTAAAAAGCATTCCCCTTGCTTTTATTGATCTCCCCCTGTACTTCAGTTTTATAAAGGTGAATATCCTGTACTGGCTGCAAAATAAAATTGCTTTGAAATGCGGTTCCTTTTGGCCAGTTTTCTTTTACAAGATTTGTTATTTTGTTTTCTAACGATACCAGCTTTGTTTGCGGCTTTAATTTGAAATAGGTTACAGCTGCATTGCGTTGCCAGTTCGTCCGTATAAATTCGTCCCACCCTTTGAAAGTGGCAGCAGCGATTTGAGAAGGGATCATGAAGTCCGCTTCAAGATGTGTGTTGGCAGGAAAATCCTCAACCACTCCTGCAATTACACCGTCAAATAAATTTGTATGAAGCGTTTTATGTAAGGCACTTTTACTTCCAAAATATTTTTTGGCCAGGGTTCTTGTGATCACAATACCGTTGGGCTGGGCAAAAACTGTCCGGGGACTTCCTTCAAGAAATTTAAAACTGAATACATTAAAAAATGAAGAATCAATTATTGTCATTTTTTCATACTGCCTGTTGGAAGGGTCATTACCAACAGTAAGCCTGCCCAGCCCCATTAACTGCGTAACCATCTCAACTTCGGGGAATTTTTCTTTTACCGCGCCACCTACACGAGGGCCTGTGGTAGCCATCTCTCGTATTTTCCCATCTTTCTGTTCCTTTTGCAAAAGCCTGTAAACATTTTTTGATGCTTTATCAAAATTCTTCTCACTGCTTACGTAAAAATTCAAAAGTAAAAAACAGCAAAAGCCGAGTGTAAGTCCTCCGATATTGATAATAGTATATCTTTTATTTCTTAGCAAGTTGCGATAGGCGACCTTACAATAATTTTTAATCATAATCATATTTTTATTCGTGATGCATTAGTTGTTATATCTTAACACCCAATCGCCCAGCACAAATTCACCACTCACTGCTCATTACTCAGTTCTCAAGCTCTTAACCGGGTTTGCAATTGCCGCTTTTACTGCCTGGACGCTTATAGTAACAAAGGCAATTAGTATAGCCACAATCACGGCCAATAAGAATATCCACCAACTGATGTTAATCCGGTAAGCATAATCTTCCAGCCACTTATGAACGGCTAACCATGCAAGTGGCCATGCTATTATTGCAGCTACTATTACATATTTCAAAAAATCTTTTGAGAGGATTAGTACAATATTCCGTGTTGAGGCTCCCATCACTTTCCGTATTCCTACTTCCTTTATTCTTCTTTCAGCCGAATAGGAAGCCAGGCCGAATAACCCGAGGCATGAAATAATAATCGCCAGTACTGCCAGGGCGCCAACAATAGTGCTTATCTGTGAATCAGCACGATACAATTCTGCAAAATGATCGTCTAGAAATTCGTATTCAAAAGGGATATCAGGACAAGCCTTTTGCCAAACAGACTGAATGAATGCAATAGACTCTTTCGGCCTGCTTCCGTTAATTTTTATCGACATATTGCCATACCCCCAGTCAGTTTGATTGAACATGAACATGGTTTCAATTTTATGATGAAGGGAATTAAAATTGAAATCCCTTGCAATGCCGACAATACTTCCGAGCGAATCAAAACCAAAACCCTTTCCCAATAATGATGAGAAGCCTGCGCGGGAATCATCCTTTAATAGTTCTTTTGCCAGCGCTTCATTGATTATGTATTCTCTCCCATTTGCAGACTTCGCTGGTGAAAAATTTCTGCCCGCTACTAACGGGATCTTATACAGGGTAAGGTAATCATGATCAACAATCAACCTTGTGGAAGTGAGCTGCCTCAACGGGCCATCGCCCTTAAACCGAATACCTGACTGGTCAAGATGGCTGCCTAACACATCCTGCGATCCTGTAACAGCTGATATCAATGTATTTTGCTGTAATTCTTTTTTTAGAACATCAAATTTTTCTGAGGCATTCTGATTCAATGGTAGCGTTAATACCTGGTCACGTTCAAAACCTGTAGGCCGGTTCCTCATATAATTTAACTGCCTCACCGCAAAAATGGTAGCGATGATCAGGAAAATTGCACAGGAAAACTGGCTGATCACCAGGATGTTCCTTAACCGGCCTTTATTTTTGCCCGCATATACAGAGCCCTTCAACACTTTAACCGGCTGAAAGGAAGATAAATAAGCAGCAGGATAAAGACCAGACAATATCCCTAAAAGAATAGTACCGGCAATAACCGTAAGCATGAGTTTCCAGTTAGTAAGCGGAAACACAAGTTCACGCTGGCTTAATTGATCAACTGAGGGCAAAAAAAGCTTTACCAGCACAAGGGCAAACAGCATCGAAATCAATGACAAGACAACTGATTCACCAATAAACTGCATGGACAATTGCCAGCGGAGTGCACCAATTGATTTCCTGACACCCACTTCCCTGGCGCGCTCTGCTGAGCGTGCTGTCGAAAGATTCATAAAATTGATACATGCAATAAGCAGCACTACAAGAGCGATAATGAAAAAAATATTTGTATAGCTTTTATCAAATTGCTGGTAATTAAAATTATCAAGCCCGATATCCGTTGCCCCGGCATGAATATCTTTTAGAGGCATCAGGAACAATTCATAATTTTTCCAGCCACCTTCCTTCATATGTTTCTTTAAATAATTTGGGAACTTCTTTTCCAATGCAGCCACATTCGTATTTGGCGCGAGCTCCAGGTAAGTATTCAGCCAATTGCCACCCCAATTATCCAGCCAGTCAGGATGATAAACGGTGCTGAAAGGAATAAGGGCATCAAACTGCATCTGGGAGTTGGCCGGCACATTTTCCAATATACCGGTGACTACAATTGCTGTGGTGTCCCTGCCATAATTCTTAAGTGTTTTTCCGATTGGATCTTCTTTTCCAAAAATCTTCTCCGCTGTGGCACGCGTGAGTACGATACTATTTCTTTTTTCCAATACCGTGCGCCGGTCACCTTTGATCAGGGAAAAATCAAATATGTTGAGAAAGGTTGAATCAACAAAGAGCACCTGTTTAATATAAACCTTCTTCTCGCCATAATTTAAAGGCATTTTCCCGGCTCCATTGATTCTTGTGAAATTTTTTATTTCAGGAAATTCCTCCCTGAGGGTCGGCCCCATCGGAAACATTGACAATGCCACTTTTTGGGCGGCTACCATTCCTTCAAACTTTTGCACTTCATTGAGCCGGTAAATATTTTTTGTGTGGAAGTTGTCAAAGCTCTCTTCATAAAAAACAAAAAGCATAATAATGATACATACCGCCATCCCAATTGCAAGGCCAATAATATTTATCGCAGAAAAAGTTTTGTTCTTCAATAAATTACGAAGTGCCGTTTTGAAATAATTTTTTATCATGATGATGTATTTATGTTCTTTGTTTTTTTATTTTATTACCTGGTGTTTACCGGTAGTTAATGAGGCGGCCCTTACGGTCGCTTCATTAACGGGCAACTGCGAGAGTTGCCCCTACTGTGTTCTCAAGCTTTTAACCGGGTTTGCGGTTGCCGCTTTTATTGCCTGGAAACTTATCGTGATTATAGTAATTATCAATGCCCCCGTACCTGCAACGACAAAAATCCACCAGGATATCTCAGTGCGGTAATTATAGTTCTGCAACCATTTGTTTAAAAAATACCATGCTAAGGGAATAGCAACCAGGCAAGAGACAAATACCAATCCTACAAATTCTTTCGACAGCATTTTCCAAAGATTAAACACAGATGCGCCCAAAACTTTGCGCAGGCCTATTTCTTTAGTACGCTGTTCCGCGACAAACGATGCCAATCCGAACAATCCAAGGCAGGAAATGAAGATCGCAAGAATAGCAAAGAAGCTGGCCAGGTTACCAATTCGCTGTTCATTTGAAAATTTTTTAGCGTATTCATCGTCAATAAATTTGAATTCAAATGGACTGGCAGGATCATGCTTTTTAAATACAGGCTGTATTTTAGCTAGTGCATCTCTTACAGGCATTGATGGTTTTATCTTTATAGTAATAATGCTCATCCATCCATCGCAAAAGAAAACGGATGGTTCCATCGGTTCGTAAGGTGATTGAGTTACCATATCTTTGGCTATACCGACGATCGTATATGTTTTTCCAGCATACTTTATCAATTCACCGATCGGATTTTTGAGGCCTGTTATCTTAAGGCCGGTTTCATTTAGTATTGCGGAACTTGAATCTGATGGAAAATCTTTTGAGAAATCACGCCCCTGTTTTATAGACCAGCCAATTGTTTTGCCAAACTCAGGTGTTACATTTACATCCCTGAAAAAGATTACTAACCCGGGATCTTTTCCTCGCCACTCAATACTATTATTATTATTAAACTGCGTTGCCGCCTGTGACGATTCGGCAATATTCACTACTGCGCCTGTTTGTAGCAGGTCGTTCCTGATTGCGTCATAGTGCCCAAACAAATTTTCCCTGAGCGGTACAGTTATGAGCCCATCGCGTGTGTAACCTACAGGCCTGTTTTTTGCAAATTGTATCTGCCGGAAAATGATAATCGTTCCGATGATCAAAGTAATGGATACTGAAAATTGTACCACTACCAACAACTTTCGTGGAAGTGATGCTAAATGGCCTGCGCGAAAAACTCCTTTTAAAACTTTTATAGGCTCGAATGCCGATAAATAAAATGCAGGATAACTTCCCGAAATAATCCCCGTAAAGATTGTAAAACCTACTGCCAGCAACCAGAATACGGGATTGCTCCATGTAATGGACATTTGCTTATCGGCCAGTCCATTGAAAAATGGAAGGGATAGCTGAACAACCAGGATGGCAAGAATCAGGGCAATAAACGCAACAACAACGGATTCCGTCAGGAACTGGCCAATTAACTGCCTGCGCAATGAACCAATTGTTTTGCGTATACCCACCTCCCTGGCACGTTTATCACTTCTTGCAGTTGAAAGATTCATAAAATTGATACATGCCAACAGCAATACAAATACACCTATGACACCAAACAGCCATACAAATTGTATAGGACCACTAACAGCCTTACCATTTTTGAACTCGCTATATAAATGCATTTTGTTCATCGGGCGCAGCATGATATCTTCTTTCCATTCTTTAATGTAAGGTGTCGGGACCCTTTTGATCTTAGCAGATGCTTTATCAATATCAACCTGATCTGAAAGCTCTACAAAAAGTTCACCGCAATGGTTGGCCCAATCTTTTTGCACATTCAACCAGTTATCTTTATTATTCCACGGCAACAATAATTTTACATCGTAAAATGTAGTGTTATGAGGAAGGTCTTCATAAACCCCACCTACTTTCATGTCCTGCATATTATCTAACCGTATTATTTTATTTATGGGATCACTATTCCCAAAAATTGCCTTGGCTAATGACTCACACAGGAGAATTGAAGATGGATCTTTTAGCGCATAGCGTTTGCCCTGCAGCATATTTAATGTAAACATTTCAGGAAAATCGGGTTGTACCCACCTTCCGGAGCCCTGTAATTTTTTATCGCCAGATACCAGTATATGGTCATTACTATGCGAGGTAAGAGAAACACGTTTAAAATCGGCCGCATATTGGTTTTTCAACTTATCTCCCAAAGGCATAGCCACTGTTCCGTGGGTATATGTTTCACCCTTAATGATTTGATTAACCATTACCTGGGCAAGACGGTTATGCTCTTTAAAATAGGAATCGAATGAAAGCTCATCCCATATCCACAGGCCTATAAGTAATGCTACGGCCATTCCGGTTGCAAGGCCGATAATATTGATCAAAGAGTATACTTTATTCCTCCTTAAATTACGCCACACGATTTTGAAATAATTTTGTATCATAAAATTTTAAATTATTCAATTGATCAGCTATCACCACTCAAAACCCACTACTCAGTTCTCAAACTCTTCACGGGGTTTGCGATTGCTGCTTTTATTGATTGAAAACTTATCGTTAACAATGTGATCAAAATAATTGTTAAGCCAGCAATAAGAAATATATCTGCGCTCACTTGTATGTGGTAAGCAAAGTCATTAAGCCAGTCATGCATGGCCCACCATACCAATGGAAATGCAATGAGTGCTGCAATTATAACAAGCCTTAGAAAATCTTTAGATAACATCAAAACAACGCTGCTTACAGAAGCGCCCACAACTTTGCGGATACCAATTTCTTTTTGCCTTCTTTGTGCAGTAAATGCGGCTAGGCCAAATAAACCGAGGCATGAGATTAAAATGGCAAGACCTGCAAAATATTTTGATAAAACAGCAACCCGGTTTTCTGAAGTATATAATGCCTGGTATTCTTCATCAAGAAATTGATAATCGAAAAGCAGACCTTTGTTGAATGATGCATAAGACTTTTGTATTTGCGCAATGGTCTGTTTTTCTGTTCCTGATTTTATTTTTACAACAATATTTGGCCCTATAGGAAACATCCGGAAAAAACAGGGTTTAACAGTCTCGTACAGCGATTCGAAATTGAAGTCTTCTGCCACACCTACGATCTGTTTTTTCATACCCCAGAATTTAATTGTTTTACCAACCGGATCCATTAATCCCATACTTTTTATAGCCGACTCATTAAATATGATCTCATTCTGCGCATTTGCATTGTCAGAAAAATTGCGGCCTTCCTTTATTTTGATACCAACAGTTTGCAGGAAACCATTACCAATTTCAAGATTTGCGAACGAGGCATCTTTCGAAGGATCTTTTCCGGGCCATTCAAAACCACCTATGCCGCCATGGTCTCCGGTTAAATTATGCGAATGGCTTCCTGCACTAATCACACCCGGAATATTCCTGAGTTCATTTACAAAAGAAACAGCATTGTTTATATTCACAGAATCCATTGCCAACGAAATAGGAAAATCAATTACATTATCCCTGCTGTATCCAAGGTTTTTTGATTGTATATAATTAATCTGCCTGTAAATGGTAAGAACAGCAATAATGGCAATAACAGACAAAGTAAATTGGAATACCACCAATCCTTTGCGAACCCATAATTCTCCAACAGAAGTTTTTAACTTTCCTTTTAGAACAAGAGCCGGTTTAAACCCTGAAATATATAATGCAGGATAACTGCCTGCAACAAGCCCGGTAACAAGTGTTACACCAATAACAGTAAAAATAAGCTGTACGCTGAAGGTAAGGGTCAGGTCTTTCCCGGCAATCGAATTGAACGCCGGAAGCAAAAGAATGATGAGAATGATGGCGAGAAGCAATGACAAAAAACTCATTAACACCGATTCACCCAGGTATTGCAAAATAAGTGTACCCCTGCCTGCACCTACCACTTTTTTTATACCTACTTCTTTTATCCTGCCTGAAGCTTTTGCAGTGGAAAGGTTCATGAAATTAATGCACGCAATTACTAATAAAAAAATGGCGATGATCATAAATAGTCTCACATACTCAAATCTGCCACCAGCCAGCATACCATCTTTATATTTTGCATAGAGATATTGATCAGAGAACCTTCTTATGAATAATGTCTTCCCCGAGTTTTTTTCTTTGGACTCAACAAAGTCTTTTATTTTGGTATTGAACTGTTCAGTATTTGTTCCTTTCTTTAATACAACATAAGTTCTGGGATCGCTGTTGCCCCATTGCAGCATGCCCGTCCTTTTTTCAACAAAGAGATCGAAGTTAAAAAGCACATCAAATCTTTCTGAAGCATTGGAAGGGTTTTTCTTAAAAATTCCCGTAATAAGATAGGCTCCGTCAAACTCATCCTGGTTCCAGTCAATTGTTTTGCCCGTTACATGCGTTGTATGAAACAACTTCATCGCCAGCTCATCAGAAATGGCAATGGAATGTTTATCTGCAGCAATCCTGCTTCTGTCGCCTTCTAAATACCTGCAGTTAAAAATGTTGAAATAGTCTTTGCTTATAAATTGTCCGCCGGCTTTTATCCTTGTAACACCAAAAGAAATAATGCCTTTGCTGGAAAACCATGAGGCAGGAACAACAGTGGTTGCATGCACTACTTCAGGCATTTCTGAGGCAAGTGCATTTGCCAATAGACCGGCAGTATTTTCTGTGGTTTCAATGATACCGTCATGCCTAATGTTTTGCATTACCTGGTAAAGCTGCAGATCATTATCATTATACTTATCCATATTCAGCTCATCATTTATCCAAAGCCAGATAAGCAGCGCGCAGGCTAATCCTGTGGCTAATCCAACAAGATTGAGAAAAGTAAACAGGCGATCTTTTATAAGATTACGCCAGGCGATTTTGAAATAATTTTTTAACATAAGAAAACTTTTAAGTCAAAATTCAAACCACGAGACATAATTTTTTTATCTTAAATTTTTACCTGTTAATTTATGATGATCCTGTCGAATCATTCCGTTCTCAAACTCTTCACCGGGTTAGCAACTGCTGCTTTTATTGCCCGGAGACTCACTGCTAATGAAGTAATTACTAAAGCGCCACTTCCCACTGCTGCAAAACCCACCATGATAATTGGGCACGATACTATGAACTATAAACTTTGAACTTTGTACCAGAACTATCAGGATCATTCACTTCTCAAACTATTTACCGGGTTAGCAATCGCCGCTTTAATTGCCTGAAAACTTACAGTAATTAACGCGATGACAATTGCAAAAACGGCCGCTAATATAAATACCCACCAACTAATGCCGATACGGTATGCAAAACTTTGCAACCATTTATTCATCATCCACCAGGCAACAGGAAAACTGATGAGCGAAGCTATCATTATAAGCTTCGCAAAATCTTTTAAGAGCATAGCCACAATGCCACTTATACCGGCCCCAAGCACCTTACGGATCCCTATTTCCTTTGTACGTTGTTCTGCCGCATAAGTAACCAGGCCAAATAAACCGAGACAAGCTATAAATATGGCAAAGACCGCAAAAGTCATAAACAACTTACTGGTCCTTTGATCTGCATTATATAAATGATCGAAATCATTATCCATGAATGTATAGCTGAAGGGCTGACCCGGCGACATGCTGTTCCATTTATTTTCAACCTGGCTAATAAGTGATGAGATATTCTTTGTATTAATTTGTAATGCAATGTTTCCTGAATAAGGGCCGTATTCAATTACCAATGGCCCAACTTTTTCATGCATTGAGTTATAATTAAAGTCTTTCACAACACCAATAATGTGAAAAGTCATTGGTTTGCCATTATCGTCAGGACGGTACAACACAGCAGCCAACGGGTCTTTAAAACCGAATAATTGAACGGCAGTTTCGTTAAGAAGGATCCCGGTGGAATCTGAAGCAAATTCCTGGGAGAAATTCCTGCCCGTAGCCACATGCATCCCAAGGGTTGGAATATAATTTTCGTCGATTTTAAAATTTGTAAGAACCACTACCCGTTTTGCATCTAAAGTGGCATCGCGAAACCAGGCGTTCTGATTAAATCCTCCACCTGTCGGGAGATTGGATGTAATCGTTGCTTTTTCAATTCCTGCAATCTTTAGCAGCTCTTCCCTGAAAGATCTTATCTTATTATCAAGCGTATAAGTATTATGCAATACCAGCACCTGTTCCCGGTTGTATCCAATTTTCCTGGTACGTATATAATCCAGCTGGTTATAAATAACAACTGTTCCAATAATAAGTATGATAGAAATACAAAATTGAAATACTACCAGGCTGCATCGCAACCAGCTACCTTTGAAGCCTGATGCAATCCTGCCTTTTAAAACCTGTATGGGTTGAAAAGAAGATAGATATAAGGCTGGATAACTGCCTGCAATACATCCAACAATAATAACCAGGGCAACAAGTACAGGCAGCAACCACGTTGTGAACAAAGTGCTTACATACATATGCTTGCCGGCAAGCTGATTAAAAAAAGGCAGCAGCAATGCGGAAAGGCCCAGGGCCAGCAGTAACGCGAAAAAACTGAGTAAAACCGATTCCGTCAAAAACTGGATAATCAAATGGGACCTTAAAGATCCCGCCACTTTCCTTATGCCCACTTCCTTCGCGCGATTGGCAGAACGTGCAGTCGAGAGATTCATGAAATTTACACAGGCAATCAATAAAATTAAAATAGCAATGACAGAAAAAATATAAACGTACGTCATATTTCCATTAGCCTCAAATTCAAACGACTTATCAGAATGTAAATGAATATCTGTAAGTGGTATTGCGGGGTAAAAAAAATGATTTCCTGCCTTTGCGAGGTCCTTGGCGGTTGCATGAAACTGGCTCTCCATCTGTTTCATGAGGTATTTATTAATCGTCGCATCTATATATCCCTGTAACATCGCCTGCGTGGTACCGGGCCTTACCAATATATATGATTTATAATTATTACTCAGCCATTCATTCGCGTCGTTAGCGTATAAATCACGAAACGGGCGTATAAAACTGAAATGAAAATGCGATGTACGGGGAATGTCTTTAATTACGGCGGTAATTTTACAATTCGATACATTATCTACAAATAAAGCTTTACCAACAACATCAGTGGTATTGAAATATCTCTTTGCAGCAGTTTCGTCAATTACAATTGAATTCGGCTCATTCAAAGCCGTCAAGGGGTCACCTGCTATTATATTAGCCGTAAACACCCTAAAAAATGTCGAATCGGCAAATGCTACATTATGGTCCTGGATATTTGAGTTGCCTTTTTTAATGCGTATGTCCTGCCGGAAATTAATCCGCACCATTTGTTCCACACGCGGGTAATCTTTCACAAGTGTGACCGCCAAAGGTGCAGGAGTTTCTGCAGAGGTAAATTGTGTACCATTAAAATAGATATCTGCATCAACACGATAAATACGGTCTGCATTTTCATTGTATTTATCATAGCTTAATTCGTCAAAAACATATAACACAATCAACAGGCATACAGCAAGTCCCGCCGCCAGTCCCACAATGTTGATGGCGGAAAATGCCTTATTCTTCCACAGGTTACGCAAGGCCACTCTCAAATAATATCTAAACATGATGCGTGTTTCAATTAACTTTTAAGCATTCTGTCTCAAACCTTCTCCATGATTGGGTGGCTCCTGCCAATAACTTACCAATTAATAATGACAGGCAATTTTCGCACAACCCGCGCTATATTCAGCCAGTCGATAACTGTCAGCAATTAGTTGAATTCAAGATTTATTTTTCCGCCGCCTGCATCAACTTTTACCGGAATGCCTCCCCCGCTTAAGGTTCCATTAATTTCTTCTTTTGTATTCTTTCCCTTAAAATCCTGGAGCGTTTCAGTTGAAATCCTATTTGCATATAATTTCAAATCAATGCCCTTGTTCCTGGGTATTGTTAAATTCACATTACCGGCAGCATTGTTTATAGAAATGTCTTTGACGATACTTGCAACAGACACATCAATATTTCCCCCGCTCGTTCCGGCTTTAAGGCCACAATTAAGCCCGTGCAGTGAAACATTTCCTCCTGAAGTGTGCGCTGATAAATCACCTTCAATAGTTTCGCCCCCGATATTTCCCCCGCTTGTAGATGCTTTGATATTGCCTTTAAGGCCGCTTAGTTCTATTGACCCTCCTGAAGTAGATATGTTTATACTACCAGAAGAATTTTCCGCCTGGATGTTTCCGCCGCTGGTAGTAAGATCAACATCATCTTTTAAATCCCTAAAAGAAATATTACCACCTGAAGTTCTTCCCTTTATTTTTCCATCCAGATCCTTCAAAGCCAAATTTCCACCACTGGTTGTAAATTCCTGGTTCCCGGACAGGCCGGCCAGTTCTATATTACCGCCGCTGGTCTCAAGCCCGGTCGTAACATTCCGGGCAACATAGATCCTAAACGAAAAGTTCAATGCTTTCTTCCAATCAGTGATCCTGTGTTTTGGCTTAGCCGTTACCGTTAGCTTGCTATCTTTTACAGAAACATCGAGATCATAATCTTCGTCGACTTTTACTTTCAGCTCATCACCGGAAAGTGCCTTTAATTTGTTGCCATTCTGCCAAATAAATACCTCAACCCTCGAATCGGATTGATTACCACCCGTAACACTTATGTTTCCACCGGAGGTCTCGGCTCTTACGCTATTTACAGTTTCCCCCGATAATGATTTGGTTAGATAAGGCTCTTTGTCTGATTTGTTTTGTGCATTTACTGCAAGGCAAATATTTGCAAACAGTAATACAGAGAAATATTTCTTCATGTTTTTTATGTTTTATTTTATTTGTACGTTATCGATTCTGTTATTAATAATTTTTAGTTCCAGCCAACTATTTTGATCTCTCATATTGATCATTTGGCTCCCGGATATTTTACGCCACGTCACCCGGATTATTCTGCCCGCAAACTCCTGACAGGATTCATTAATGCAGCCTTTACCGAATGATACCCTACCGTGCACAATGCAATCAATACAGTTATCGCGGCTATGATAATAAATACATATGCATGTACCGGTACGCGAAATGCAAAATCGCCCAGCCATTTATTACCTGCCAACCATGCCAGCGGTGCGGCTATAATTATTGCGAGCATTACGAGCTGTAAAAAATTTTTTGAGATCAACAAAGCGATACTGGTTATATTAGCCCCCAGCACTCGTCTTATACCAATTTCTTTAGTTCGTTGTACGGTTGTAAATGCGGCCAACCCAAACAATCCAAGACATGCCAGGATGATCGCGAGGCTGGATGCAACAGAAAACAGGTTGGATGTGTGTTGCTCTGACTGGTATAATTTGTTATAATCATCATTGAGAAAATGATAATTAAATGGCTGGCCGGGCACACGCTGTTTCCAAACAGCCCCAAGGCGATCCAGCGCATGCCGCACACTGTTACCATCAATACGAATTAAAAATGTGCGGGCCCAATCGCGGCTGAGAAACATAACTAACGGCCCGATCGGATCATGAAGGCTGCTGAAATTAAAATCTTTTACAACACCAACTACCGGCCCCGTAGTCCTGTTGCCGATTGTTCTGCCAATAGCCTGTAGCGGTGACCACCCTATTTTTCTTGCCAGGGTTTCATTAATAATGTAAGGAAGGTGATAATTGGTATTATTGTTACTGGTGTCTGCCAAGGCAAAATCCTGTTCCTGAAAATCGCGACCGGCTACCAGCTGCATTTTCAGCGTGTTAATAAACCCGAGGTCAACGGGCATAGCGTTTAAGGATATGTCATGTTTACCCTTTTCATCTGTAGCGGTAATCCCATCGCCCCATTGAACGTTCTCAGGGGTATCATAAGAAGCAGTTACTCCCTCTACTAAAGGTTCACGCGAAATCGCATCTTTAACGTTTTGAAAATTTTCTGCCTTCATCCCGCCTATTGGAAGTACCACGATATGATCTTTATCATAACCGAGGTTTATTGTTTGCATATAATGCATCTGCTGCAAAATGATAACGGTGTAAATTATCAGGAATACGGAAATACTGAATTGGGTTATGATTAATGCTTTGCGCATTGTGTTATTGCCACCGGCAAATGCAAAACCGCTTTTTAGCACTCCTAAAATTTGCTTACCCGATAAAACGAGTGCGGGATATAAACCGGCAAAAAAACTTACGAGCAACGAGAAAATTATTAAAATGATAATAATGTTGGGTTGCAGCAACATCCCCTTGGTAAATTGCTTTCCGGTTATCCCGTTAAAGTAAGGGACCAGCAGTATGCTGAGGTTAAAGGCAAGTATTGTGGCTATAAATGTTACTGTAGAAGACTCACCAATAAACTGCAAAAATAGCTGGCGCTTTGATGCGCCCATTACTTTTCGCATTCCAATTTCCGCACTCCGCCCAGCCGATTGAGCAGTGGCAAGGTTGGTATAATTAGCGCAGGCGATAACCAGTATCAGCAAGGCAATCATTACAAACAGGTATATATAGGCAATACTACCATTAGGCTCGGAGCCTGCAAGTGAAGAATGTAAATGCACACTGGTAAGCCGCTCTAAATGATAGGCGAGATAATTTTTGCCACTAATACCTGCTTCAGTTTTTATTGCAGGCGTTTGCATGTAAGTATCAATCTTCTGCTGCAAATAAGGAAGTACCTTTTCATCGCGCAGTAGGAGAAAAGTAATCCAGTTGGCGGTCCACCAGTTTTCCTGTTTTACACCGTCACCCAGGTTAAGAAAGCCCGTTGCAAAATCAAATTTTATTTGTGAATTTGCAGGAACATCATCACACACTGCTGAAACCCGAAGATCTTTTGCCCCCAAAGTAAGAACTTTATTGATCGCATCCCCGGGGTTACGAGGATCAATGTCAAAATACTTTTTCGCCATTGATCGCGTAATGACAATTTTATCGGGAGCATCCAGTGCGGTTGCTGCATCGCCTTCAATTAAATGAAAAGAAAATATTTTAAAGAAAGGCTGATCGGCGTATAGTATGCCCGGTTCATCGAATATTCTATCCCCATTTTTTACAACATTGTGCCCTATAAAGGTACGTGCATACGCTTCCACCTCAGGAAACATGCGCTGGAATTGAGGCCCAACCCTGGTTCCGGTGGTAGCAGTTTTATTTACTGTTCCCGCGCTCGCGTATTCCATTGTTACACGCACGATACGGTTCCCGTTTATATTGAATTTATCATAACTGAATTCGTGGTTAATATACACACCAATCAGAAGGCATGCAGCCAGGCCCACTGTTAATCCAAAAATATTGATAACAGTATACAACTTATTTTTCTGCAGGTTGCGTAATGCGATTTTAAAATAGTTTTTTATCATGCCGGTTATTTGCAAACAGGTATAGTTTTACCACTCACCATTGCAGATGTCTTTAATCAATCTTATCGATATGTAGTTTCCCAATATTCAATCCTTTGTTTATTTCCGGGTTTCCCCTATATCCCAAAGTGGCGTCTCCAAATGCGGTAATTTTTATTTGTTCTGAAACATTTATTTGAAAATCGGCCTCCCCGTAAGCTGTTATTTTTGTAGTACGGTTCTTGACGCCGATGCTGTTGATTTTACTCTCGCCGTAAGCAATATATTTTTGATCTGTTATTGATCCTGCCCTGATCTCCAAAACACTTTCACCGTATAAAGTCGTTCGGAGTTCAGCCAGGTCTACCTCATTCATTATTACCGTTGATTCCCCATAAATTTTTAAGCAGAATTTATTACCCTTTAGAAGACTCTTACAAACATGGGTCTCTTCACCACGTATCGAGAGCGCATCTAATGTTTTATACGTGACGATTGCGGTAACAACTGTTCCATTATAGATGGGTCGTTTTACTTTATTCCCTTCTTCGTAAACTTTTGAATTTTTAGTAATCTCCTTAGCACCGTCTAAATAGATCCGGAGTGTTTTACCATTTACTTCGATATTGATTTTATCGTTACTTACTGTGCTTTTTTCGATGGTTACACTTTCCTGTTCCCCTTCGATAAAAGTCACCTGCACATGTGGGCTCACAATGACTTTATTGAAATGATTTACAGTAGTTGTGGTTTGAGCGAATGTGGGTTTAAAACCAAAAATCGTAAAAATCGTTATATAACGCGTTAACTTAAGCATGTCCGGTTTTTTAGTGATGAATATCATTGATACGTTTCAGTCTCTATTATTGTTACATTATTTTTACATTCTTTTTATTCCGATCTCAAACTTTGCACAGGATTAGCAAAAGCCGCTTTTATTGCCTGGAAGCTTACGGTAATCAATGCAATTACAACCGCAACTAACCCCGCACTGCCAATCATCCACCAACTAATCGTAATCCTATACACAAAATCCTGCAACCATTTCGTCATAGCCCACCATGCAATAGGCGATGCAATTACTATTGCAATTACAACCAGCTTTACAAAATCTTTGGACAACATAGTGGTAATACCGCTTACACTTGCACCTAATACTTTGCGTATGCCAATTTCTTTATTGCGTTGCTCGGCCATAAAAGCTGACAATGCAAATAAACCCAGGCAGGCTATAATAATTGCCAGTGCCGCGAAGCTGGTGAATATGCTTCCCATCCTTTGAACATCTGCATACATGTTAGCGAAGCTCTCGTCCATGAAAGTGTAACGGATGGGCTGGGATGGCGAAAACTTTTTCCATACCGCCGTGATCGACGGTATCAGATTTTTAATATCCGCTGTCTTTACTTTTACCGATACAATGGAGGGGCTATTGCCGAGGAACATACAAAGTCCTCCTATCTGGTCGCGCATAGATTCAAAATTAAAATCCTGTACCACACCCAGCACATTGAAAATGCCATACCCGTTGGTAATACGTTTACCAATCGGGTCCTTCAGGTTAAGTTTATTGGCCAGCGTCTGGTTGATAACTACCCCTTGTGAATCGGTGGGCATTCGGGGTGAAAAGTTTCTGCCCGCGACAAGTTTCATCCCCATCGTTTGCAGATAATCAGCATCCACAACCCAGAACTGGGTGTCAATTCCGCTTTCTTCCTTCTTCTTCCCTTCATTATAAAAAGTATTCCCATTTCGCTTGGTGCCGGCTATAGGCAAATAATCACTTATCGATGCGCTCTTTATCTCCGACAGTTTTAATAACTCATCCTTAAAACTTTTTACCTGGGCACCTAACGTATTTGTTCCTTGTATTAAAAGCACCTGGTCTTTTTCAAATCCTACTTTTTTGTTGAGAATAAAATGGGTCTGATTGTAAATAACCAGTGTACTTATAATGAGTATGATGGAAGTGGTGAACTGGAAAACGACCAGGCCGTTTCTCAGGATTGAATTCTTGCTTCCCCTGCTCACCTGCCCTTTAAGTACATTGATCGGTTTGAAGGATGATAAATAAAATGATGGATATAGCCCTGCAAAAAATCCAATAACAAACGCGGCTGAAATCATAAGGGGTAACAGCCACCATGCGCCCCATGGAATGATTAACGACTTTGCTGACAGCCTGTTAAAATAGGGAAGAAGGGCCCAGGCCAACAACAGCCCCAGTACAAATGATAAAAAACTAAAAAGCAAAGACTCCGTGAGGAATTGCTGTACCAGGCTGCTTCTGTAAGAACCAACTACTTTTCTAAGCCCCACTTCTTTGGCGCGGTTGGCCGACTTGGCTGTTGAAAGGTTTATAAAATTAATACAGGCGATAAGGAGAATAAAACAGGCGATCGCTCCGAATAACCACACGAAACGCATATCTCCATGGGATAATGTATCGTGTATATCGTAAGATTTAAGATGAATATCGCTAACAGGCTGCAAATGAACAGAGGCGTTTTTTGCAAATTCCCCGGCCTCTTTCGCGCTTTGTCCTGATGCTACTGCATTGGGGATAACATAATTTTTGACAATGCCCGATGTAAGTTTCTTTTCGAGCTGAGCGACATTCGTTCCCGGCCTCAGGAGCAGGTAAATGGGATAGTTACTGGAGCCCCATCCTGCCTGTTCTCCCTGCCACAATTCAACACCGGAAAGCGTTAGAAAAAAATCATATTGGAGGTGGGAGGCAGTAGGAAAATCTTTCATAACGCCGCCTACTTTGTAGGGCCTGTCCTTATTATCATTCAGGAAC
>JBDTLZ010000236.1:0-7125 GCA_039934515.1 Ginsengibacter sp. | reverse complement strand
TAACAATCTAAGCAATACGACGGCTTTATAAGCAGCAATACTTCCTGTAACACAAAGCAGTATTTTCTTTCCATGAAAAATTTGCTGGCTCATATTGAAGTGTTTATCAAAAACCGAAGACAAAACCCATGCACTTAAGCGCTATCAAAAAAAAATGACGGTATAGACCGTCATCAAAATTATAATTTCTTATGCAAAGACTACCATAAAATCGAACTACCATAAAAATAATGCACCCCCATAACGATTAATCAAAAAGGTTATCTTCATTTCTGCGATAATAAATTTTATCTTCCATAAATTCGGCAGTCGCCAAAAGGGCAGGATTGGGCATTCTTTCGTATGCTTTGGAAATTTCTATTTGCTCCTTATTTTCATGGATTTCTTCCAGGCTGTCAGTATGGCTGGCAAATTCTTCCAGCTTATTATGCAATTCTTCCTTAATAGAGATATTAATCTGGTTGGCTCTTTTTGCAATAACTGCAATAGACTCATACAGATTACCTGTTTTTGCCTTCACATCTGTAAGGTTTTTTGTTTCAACAACATTACTCGTGTTAGCGCTCTGCTGGCGTCTTAATTTGCTCATTTTGTATTTGTTTAATATTATTCAGACTTAAATTTTTATAGTTTTCTGCCTCTTTCAGCATCTTACTTTCAGGGTACCTGTCTGCAAAATCGAAATACTCCGTTGAAACTTTCTGATACCGTTCTTCCTGTTTGTCGAAAACGCTTAATTTGGCAAACTGGTAGTAAGATTTAATAGCCATCAGCATATAATCCTCTCCTTTAGCAGATTCCGGGTAAGTATTTAATAAACTGGTAAACGAAATTCCTGCTGCCCTGTACTGCTGAAGATTATAATAAAGTTGTGCGGTCTTATACTCTTTCAGCTCAAGCTTACCCCTGCTTTTCGCAATTATTTCAAGTGCGTCTTTTATCCTCGGGGAATTCGGATAGGTATTGATGAATGACTGCATCATGCCTATTGATTTACTGGTGTTTATCTGCTCCAGCTCTACCGTAGGCGATTGCATATAAAAAGTATATGCATGCATGTAGGCCACTTCTTCTGCCTTGGTGCTATTTGGAAAAACTTCTAAAAAGCCTTTAAACAGGTTTTCAGCATCAGGATAATTTTTTTGATAGAAAGAGCAATATGCATATTTATAATACAGCTCTTCAAATTTCTCTGTACCCTTGAAAACTGAAAATAATTCTATATAAAGCTCTTCGGCGTTTTTGTATTTTTTCTTGGAATAATACTCATCCGCTTTTTTCAGTTTATAGTCATAGTCCTTGCTTTTGAGTACTTTACTGAACTGTGAATTACAAGCAGCCAGCATTAACACCGGCATCATTAAAACAAGGACTAACTTCATAAAGAGTTGCAAAATTACGTGATTTTGGACAAAAATGATGGTAAAAAAAAACTGTACAAAATCTGGGCAGTTAATATTTTGATAATAACACAAAAAACCCTCCCCAAATGGGAAGGGTCTTATCATTGAGCAAAAAGTGTACTTTGTTTACTTCTTAGATTTGATATCAACGGTATTTGCATCCCCGCCGCCTACTTCACAAGTAGTCTCAATTCTATCAGCACTAATGCCTTCTTTTTCTGTTAACTGGGTTTTAATTGCTGCTATTCTCTTGTTGCACAGGGCCTGAGAAGCTTTTGAAGCAGCAGGATACCCTGTAATAGTAATGGCACAATTTGGATTGTCCTTCATTTTGGAAGCTACAGTAGCTAACATTGCTTTTGCATCGCTGCTAAGGCCGCCTGCTTTTCCTTTGAAAGAAACACTTGGCAGATCACCTATGTTACAAACATTTGCATTTCTTAAGCTATCGATAATCTTGCAGCATTCAGGATCAGGGCATTTACCTACGCCATCTGCGTCAACCGGCTGACATTCAGTAGGAGTTATCAATTGTTTGTCTTTACAATCAGGAACACCATCGCCATCTGTATCTTTAGTAACACCATGAGTATCTACAGGGCAACCTGCCGGAGTATTTGGTTCTTTATCAAGCTGATCAACTACACCATCACCATCGGCATCATCAAATACAGGCTTCGGTATTTTCATATGCTTAGGGTTGTTGATTTCACTGTAAGCGTAGTCAAGCGGGTTGATCCACCAAAGGGGTTCAACTGATTTTTTACCTAAATTAAAGTTCAAACCAACAGAAGCATAGTTGTAGGTATCGAAATCACCGGTTAAAACACCATTAACATTATCCTGCCATTGCTGACCATCCATCAGATCATCTTTTGCAAAAGAAAATCTGTCTTCAATAGCCAGGTTAACACGTTTTCCTAATTTGAAAGCTATACCTGCCAAAACAGTTCCGGTAGGCCTCAACGTCTGTCCAAACAATTTCGGACGACGGGCACCATCATTCTGCGCATCCGTTTCATAAGAATCATCCATCAGGCTTTTCAGGTCGTCGCGAATAGACTTCCTGTTGGTATAACCTGAAGAGGAGATACTGGCGAAATTCATCTTTGCGCCATTATTCAAAGCGTTAATCTTTGTATCATAGATCATTATACCAAAGCCAACACCACCATAAAGTACCATCCCGGTCTTTTGTTTATGAAAGCGGATGTTATTTAAAGTGAATATACCTTGTAAAGTAAGATCCTGGGTATGTGTACGATAGTTGTAATAAACCACTTCGTTTCCTCCATAACCTGCATTTACCCAGGCCGGGTTGCTTTTATAGCCAGCAGATGGTTTCCAGTCTAAACCTTTAGCACCACCATACAGGTACTGTAATCTTAAAGAAAAGATATAACCCAATGCTCTGCGAATATGAACTCCAAATCCAGCGGTTGGTAATTTGGCTGAAACGTCACCACTTATAGAAAACATTCCTCCTGAAATACCGATTTCTGTTTCATTGCGAGGTTTTGCAGGAAAATCATACGTGTTATTCATGAACTCGTTTTGTTGTGCTGCTCCTTTTTTTGGAACAATACTCGAGTCTGTAGCGCTATACACTCCGGTATCCTGAGCGAAAACACTGAAAGAGAAAAGGGATAAAATCCCCATTAACAATAATTTGTACTTTTTGCTTGCCATAACTTTTTGATTAATGATTTCTTAAATAAACGGGTTGATTGTTTGCAAAAATATTAAACGAATGTCAAAATTCAAATTTTTTTTAGCAATACTTTAGATTTTGAAACATTTACATATTCTTACAATTTTGTAAACTTATGACTATTATTCGAGCTACTGCGCTGCATAGAGATAAATTTTTACGTAAGAATGGCACTAACCCATTCAAAATACAGGCGAACTACCGGGAATTACAATTATTATCTACTTATTTGAATCTGTGCTATATTGCCTTTTTATAGTCTATGCAGTTTTCAAGAGATCTTATTGCGGAGGAGTTACGCATTTTTGAACAGAAGTTTGCCCAATCTGTGAAGAGCCACACCCCGTTGCTCGACAGGATAATGAAATATATTATTAAAAGGAAGGGGAAGCAACTCCGGCCAATGTTCGTCTTTTTAAGCGCTAAACTGCACGGCGACATAAATGAATCCACTTACCGGGCTGCCGCACTTGTTGAATTGTTACATACTGCCACACTTGTACATGACGACGTAGTGGATGAATCCCTGGAAAGAAGGGGGTTTCTCTCCATAAATGCCTTATGGAAAAATAAAATTGCTGTCCTGGTAGGCGATTACCTGCTGTCAAAGGGCTTGCTTTTGTCGACCGAGGCAGGTGATTTCAAACATCTTCATATTTTATCAAATGCCGTAAAGGAAATGAGTGAAGGGGAATTGCTTCAGATTGAAAAGGCCCGGAAGTTAAATCTCAGGGAAGACATTTACTTTGAAATCATCAGGAGCAAAACGGCATCTTTGCTCTCATCAGCATGTGCCGCGGGTGCCTGGAGCACGAGTAATGATGAAGGCGTAACTGAAAAAATGAAAATCTTCGGGGAAAAAACAGGGATAGCATTCCAGATAAAGGACGATCTCTTTGATTACGGAAATGAAGACATTGGCAAGCCAACCGGAAACGACCTTAAGGAAAAAAAACTAACCCTCCCCCTCATATACACCCTCAATACCATCGGCAGTGTTGAAAAAAGGAAAATAATATATATCGTAAAAAATCAAAATAAAGACCCTGAAAAAATAAAATATGTTTTGCAAAAAGTAACCGAGACCGGTGGAATCAAATATGCCGCAAAAAAAATGATCGAATACCGGGATAATGCCCTCTCGATTTTATTTGAATTTCCCCAAAGTGATGTGCGAAAAGGTCTGGAGGAATTGGTCCTCTTCACGACGGATAGAAAATATTAATGTGAAATTAATCCGTATGCTAATCTTTCACTATCCCCCTATACCAATAAATTGCCCGCCGAATTATCAGGGTAACTAATCAGGCAATTGATTAACTTACGATTATCACAACCTGCTTGTGATTAATGGCACTTTAGGTAATTAAAGATTATGGAAAAAAGATGGAAAATATTATCTGCAGAAGAAAATACAGTTAAAGCATTACAAGAATCCCTGCATATAAGTTTTGCCCTTTGTAAAATCCTGGTCCAAAGAGGCATTGACACCTTTGAAAAAGCCAGGAATTATTTCCGGCCGCAGCTAACGCACCTCCATGACCCTTTTTTAATGAAGGATATGGATAAAGCCGTCGCACGCATTTTAAGGGCCATAAAAAGTACTGAAAAAATCCTGGTATTTGGCGATTATGATGTCGATGGCACCACCTCGGTAGCCTGCATGTACCGGTTTCTTAAAAAAATTTACCAGGAGGAAAACATTGCCTTCTATGTGCCGCACAGGTATAGGGAAGGGTATGGTGTAAGCAAGCAGGGAATAGATTTCGCAAAACAAAATGATTTCAGCCTTATCATTTCACTGGATTGCGGCATAAAATCTTTTGACCTGATTACTTATGCCCGCTCACTTGGGCTTGATTTTATAGTTTGCGATCATCATTTGCCCGATTACCAGCTGCCTCCTGCCATCGCCATTTTAAATCCAAAACAAAAGGATTGCGCGTATCCCTTCAAAGAACTTTGCGGTTGCGGAGTCGGGTTCAAATTAATAACGGCGCTGTCACAACAGTTAGGCCTGCCCCAAGAAGTGTATCTTTCATACCTTGACCTGGTGGTAACGGCTATAGGTGCAGATATTGTTCCGATCACCGGCGAAAACAGGATCCTTGCTTTTTTTGGAATGCAAAAGCTTAACAGTGATCCATCTCCCGGAATAAAGGCACTGATTCAACTGAGCAAGGTTGAAAAAAAATTCTCGATCAACAATGTGGTATTTATTATTGCTCCCCGCGTAAACGCTGCCGGCCGCATGGACGATGCGACAAAAGCAGTAATGATGTTCATTGAAGATGATTATACAAAGGCAATGGAATATGCTGAAATGTTGCACAGTGATAATACCGAACGCAAGGAAACAGATACAACAATAACCGAAGAAGCCTGTGCGATGATTGAAAGCGATTCCATAATGGTAAGCCGCAAAACAACAGTTGTTTTTAAATCGCATTGGCATAAAGGGGTTGTGGGTATCGTTGCCAGCAGGCTCATTGAAAAATATTACCGGCCGACGGTCGTACTCGCCCAAAGCGGTGAATTTGTTGGCGGAAGTGCGCGCAGCGTTCCTGGCTTCAACCTCTATGAGGCTGTGCATGCATGCCGCGAATATTTAATTGGCTATGGCGGTCATTTTGCCGCCGCCGGAATGACCATGTTACCACAAAACGTAGATGCATTCAGTAATAAATTTGAAGAAATTGTGTCGGCAGTTATAGAACCTCATCTTTTAATTCCGGAGATACAGATCGACGCAGAGATCGAATTTAAAAATATTACCAGGAGCTTCTACGATATTACCACACAGATGGAGCCCTTTGGCCCGGACAACCTGCGCCCGGTATTTATAACCAGGAATGTTAAAGATACGTCGTGGTCGAAGATCGTAAAGGACCTCCATATACGGTTTGTGCTAAAGCAGGATGATGTGGTATTGACCGGCATTGGGTTCAATATGGCGGAGAAATTTAATTTACTTTACATGAAAAAACCCATCGACATAGTATACACGATCGATGAAAACGAATGGAATGGTGAAACAAATCTCCAGTTAAAAGTGATAGACATAAGGCCGGCAGAAATTGTTGAGTAACCCGCAAATGGCTCCTGGTGCCGAAAACAACTAACTGCAACCCCATTATTAAAAAAACAACCAAAACCCAAACACCAAAAAGATTGTGCATTGAAATTAATCTATTACGCCCGGTATTTTTTTTTTATTGGTCTTAACTGGAATTTGAGGCTTGCGTTTTTTACCATTTTCCATGAGATAAGGGGCGAAAAAAAATACAACCTGGATTCAATTGGAATGGACAGGCTGCACTCTGTTTCAATTAAAGGTGGCAACCTGCAACATGCATCAATCTACCAGGCATCGCATTATTATATTCTCGAAAAAGGCTTTAGCTACCTGCAAAGCATCAACGAAAATAATAACCTTACTGACTTTGGTTGTGGAAAAGGCAGGGCGCTGGTTGTAGCTGCCTACTTTGGATTTGAAGATATTACCGGTATCGACTTTGCAAAAGAATTGTGTATACAGGCAGAACATAATATTCAAAAAACAAGGTTGTTATATCCTTCAGTGAATTTTAACGTCATTTGCGAAGATGTTGTTAGCTACAAAATAAAAAAAGAACAGCATGTGTTCTTTTTTTTTAATCCATTTGATGAAGTAATTATGTTGCAGGTAGTGAAAAATATCCTCAGCTCGCTAAAAGAAAACTCGAGGAAAATATACATTATGTACATAAACCCGGTACACAAAGAAATTTTTTTAAGTGCCGGATTTGAAGAAGAATATTATAAGAGAAAACTGAATTATATAGAGGTCAGCATTATGTCCAATAGATTAGATGATGACGATGAACTTGATAGAGCAAGGCATGAATAATAGGTAATATCAATCTCCCGCTTTTTATCAGCTCAATATTATTTTACTTTTTGTTTTCCCTTCCATAATATCCACACTGCGGTTTATAAAATTGGTAAGTTCATTTCCTTTTAATAACCCCT
>JBDTLZ010000235.1:0-5277 GCA_039934515.1 Ginsengibacter sp. | reverse complement strand
TCTATAAAATAGAACAAGCCTTCAGAATATCGAAGAGCGATTTACAAACAAGACCGATATTCCACTACAAAGAAGAACCGATAAAACTCCATCTGCTGATTTGTTTTATCGCATTGGTTGTATCCAAACATATAGAGCTTCAAACAAACCAATCAATAAGGAAATTTATTCATGAATGTAAAAAGATAACAGATGCCCGTTTAAGGAACCAAATAACTGGAAATGAAATCAGAATAAGAGCAACTACAATACCGTTGGTCGACGAAATTTTGCGAAAATTAAACCTGCTGACCTAATTTGGACAAGTCGGGACCTAATGATTGACCATTTCATACGGGAGCACGCGGGTAAAAAGTTATTGCTGGATTTTGAAGGCAGTGACGTAAGGAATCTCGCATGGTTTTATGGCAGCTTTGGCGCATCCCGGGAGAAGTATCCGGGCATAAAATTAAATAAGCTGCCCCCAATTGTAAAGCTATTCAAGAAGTAACGATTCGGCTAACCGCAGATCTGCAGTTGTTGTTATTTTTATATTGTTTATTTCCCCTTCAATTAAATGAACAGTAAGGCCGAATGCTTCAACAACAGAAGCTTCATCAGTAAATATTTCTTTATAGTCAATTTTGAATGCAGGCAATAAAATTTTACTGTGAAAGGTCTGGGGCGTTTGCACCAACCTTAGTGTATTGCGGTCGAGTATTTCATTTCCCGAGCCGGTTATCAATCTTACACTATCAGTGCATTCAACAACAGGAATCGCGTTACCATTTTCAACCGCGCCTTCATAACACCTTTTTATAAGTGCGGGGGTAAGCAGGCACCGTACCCCATCATGAACAAAAACAATGCATTCTTCGTTTATTAATGCAAGCCCGTTTTGAACTGAATGGAACCTTGATCGGCCTCCTGCGCATATGCGAAACCGTGAGTTATCAAAATACCCATCAATAATTTCCTGGCCTTTACCAATGTGTTCACCTGGTAAAACAAGAATTATTTCCATCTTTTCATAGGCATCAAAAAATGCCTTTATCGTATAATATAACACCGGCTTGTTCTTCAGTAAAAGAAATTGCTTGGGAATCTTATTATTCATCCTTGTGCCTTTTCCGCCGGCAACTATTAAAGCAATCTTCTTCATATCTTTTTAATGATTCAGCTTCCATAAATAGCAATGACATTTAGCCCTTCACTGTCCTTTAGTCCACGATACATTCCGGCACTATTAAAAACAAGGGCCGCATTGCCCTTGCGATCCATCCCTACCAGGCCGCCTTCGCCCTGCATAGCAACCAGTTTTTTCATAACCACTTCATCACAAGCCTCCCGGAGGGTCCTGTTTTTGTATTCCATTAGACAGCTTACATCGTAGGCAGCTACCGCTTTTATAAAAATTTCTCCATGGCCTGTGCACGATATAGCGCAGGTTTTATTATTGGCATAATTGCCCGCTCCAATCAAAGCGCTATCGCCAATGCGGCCAAATTGTTTATTCGTCATACCTCCTGTTGAGGTAGCCGCTGCAATATTTCCAGCGCTGTCACAGGCAACTGCACCTACGGTACCAAATTTCTTTCCTTCGGGCGATCTGTTGGCCTTTTCGATGGTATGGTCGAGTTGGTACGCGTCGCTGTCTCTTACTTCCTGCCATTGATTGTACCGAAAATCAGCATAAAAATATTCATCGGGTTCAACTTTAATTCCCTGCCTTACAGCAAAATCATAGGCCCCCTTGCCACACAAAAAAACATGCCCGCTGTGCAACATGACTTCTGAAGCAAGTTCAATAGGATTACGAATGTTTCTTACCCCGGCCACCGCGCCTGCATTCAATGACACGCCATCCATAATTGCCGCGTCCATTTCATGCAAACCCTCTTTTGTAAAAACCGAACCTTTTCCGGCATTGAAAAGCGCGTTGTCTTCCATTACCAATACGGCTGCCTTCACGGCCTGTGTTGCGGTACCACCCGTTGCTAAAACGGCATAGCCGGCATCCAGCGCATCTTGTAGCGCCCTCCTGTAAGAAGCTTCCATCTCAGCGGTCATCAGTTCCTGTAAGATGGTTCCAGCCCCTCCGTGTATGGCAATTGACAATTTCATTATCCAAAATATTTATCAAAAATAAATCCGGCAGTTTCTTTAACAGTCAACGAAAACAATCATTCCGTGTAACCTGCAATCATTGGATCATCCCCTTCCCAAAATTCAAATAACCAGCCTGGAATAAATGATAAGATTTCCAGGTTAATTGATGTTATTAAAAGATCAGCAATCATACCCTCTTAGGTGTCCCTCACTAAGAGTTCCTTACATTCTTTCAAAAGTTTACCCTTATTTATTGCCGCTGTTCCTACCTCTTCGCACACGATTCCACCGGCGATATTGGCAACTTCTGCTGCAAGGTGTACATTCCTCGCCGATGCATATACGAGTGAGGCCACCGCAATTACCGTATCGCCTGCGCCGCTTACATCCGCAATAGTCCTGCGATGGGAAGGAATGATATTTTTAGCATCGTCTTGCTGGTAAAATATGCCCTTCTCCGATAATGTGATGAGTGAAATGGAATGATCCAGGCTTTCTTTGAGTTTATCGTGCATTTCCGAAAGAAAGCTTCCTGAAATCTCTTCCGGAAGGAGGTTAAGGCTCGTAAATACTTCGTGCAGGTTGGGCTTAAAAAGTGTTGCGTTCTTATAGGAAAAAAAATTCTTTCTTTTAGGATCGACGGCAGTGGGTATGTTGTTTTTAGTACAGAGGCCGATTGAGTGCCTGATAATATTTTTCGTAAGGATGCCTTTATTATAATCCTCAAAAATTACCACATCGGGCTTTTCCGAAAGTATGAATTTTTCTATCTGCGCCTGTAGTTTTATTTCATCGGCTTCATCGATGTCATCGGTATGTTCGGCGTCCAGCCGCATCATCTGCTGGTTACGGCTTATAATTCGAATCTTATTCGTGGTTATTCTTTTATTACTTGCAAGAATAAAACGCGTATCAATGTTTTTTTCCTGCATAAGCTGTATGAGTTGTATGCCATCCTCATCATCCCCCAGTATGGTCAGTAATGCGACAGATGCTCCAAGTGCCTGGATATTGAGGGCAACATTCCCTGCTCCGCCAATGCGCTTTTCTTTTTTGCTTAAGGCCACTACCGGAACCGGCGCTTCGGGAGAAATCCTGTCTACATTTCCCCACCAGTAAGTGTCCAGCATCACATCGCCGATAACTGCCACTTTCATTTTAGAAATATCAACAAACAGCTTATCAAAATCTACCGCCATTATGTACTATTTATTTTGTTTTTCCGGGGTGATACCAGGTAATAGATTGGAATGCCCAATGCAGCAATTATAAGGCCCGGCCAGGTATATCCCTGTTTATAGATAATCAGCAAAATACAAAATGAAATTCCCATTACTATATATATGGCGGGCAATAAAGGATAGCCGATAGCTTTGTAGGGCCTGTCGGCCTGGGGCATTTTTTTTCTTAAAATAAAAATACCATAAATGGTAAGCACATAAAATATGACCACTACAAAAGAGATCATGTCAAGCAGGTCGCCATATTTACCACTGAGGCATAACAGTGATGCCACCACGCATTGTGCCCAAAGCGCCCAGGCGGGTACGGAATGCTTATTCAAGGTTCCTGCCTTTTTAAAGAAGACGTCATCCCTGGCCATGCTATAATAAACCCTCGCCCCGGCAAGTATCAATCCGTTGTTGCAACCAAAGGTTGATATCATGATCATTATCGCGATCACATAAGTGCCCATATCACCAAACATAGCATTAGAAGCTGCTACAGCCACCCTGTCCTGACCGGCGAACGCAATATCATGCATTGGTAAAACCGCCGTATACATCAGGTTGGCACATACATAAATTACTGTAACAATAAAAGTTCCCAGGAAAAGACTGAGGCCAATATTGCGTTTAGGATTTTTTATTTCACCTGCAATAAATGTTACATTATTCCATGCATCGGAACTAAAAATTGAACCTACCATGCTTGCTGCAATAGCCCCCAGGGCGCTAACTCCCACAATCGTTTCTATTATCCCATCCTGGCCTGATTTTCTCATATTAAATGCGCCCGTCCAGTTGGCATGCCAAACTTCAGGTTTAAAAAACATAATACCAGCAATTATTAAACCCAGTAGGGAAAGAAGTTTCGTTGTCGTAAATATATTTTGTATCCATTTTCCACCTCTTACACCTTTTGTGTTGGTCCAGGTAAGGAACATGATCATTAAGATGGAAACAAATTGCGCGGGATAGAATTTAAAAATCCCTATTTGGAATAATATATTTTCATCCCTGACATCGAGCGCCGGATCGAAATAGCCTGCAAATTTTGAGAATGCAACGCCTACTGCGGCAATGGTGCCTGTTTGGATCACCGCAAAAAAACTCCAGCCATATACAAAACCCACCAGGGGGTTGTAAGCCTCTTTTAAATAAACATACTGACCACCGGCTTTGGGAAACATCGCGCTCAATTCGCCATAACTCAGCGCAGCGGTGAGCGTCATAAAACCCGTGATAAGCCATACAACGATGAGCCAGCCGGCACTGCCGACATTACGGGTTATATCTGCACTTACGATAAAAATGCCCGAACCTATCATGGAACCTGCGACGATCATAGTGGCGTCGAATAACCTGAGGCTTGGCTTAAAAGCAGTGGGGTGCTCGATCATAAAAAATCCCGTTTTAATAGACGGGATTGAAGATAAATATTTATTTCAGATTGGCTCTTTCAAATCATTTTTTATTTTCTGAATAGAGATCATTCAAACCTTTGATCACATCGGGGGTAATATTAAGTGTGGAGTCTTTATAAAACATGAAGCCGGGTTCATACGAAAATATATAAGAATACCGTCCATCTTTATTGTACTGCTTCAGATAATCCTGGATGCGGGTTAATATATCCTCTTTCATTTTTGAATTATAATTATACAGGTCGTTATCAATGGTTTGCTTTCTCGCCTGCAGGTCCTGTTGCATTTTATTAATTTCCTGCATGGCAGCTTCCTGTTCCGGTTGCGTCATAGTTGCACCCTTTTGCTGCAATTGCATCGCACGGTTTTGATATTTTTTTTGCATTCCGGATATTTCATCATTGGCTGCTGCCTGCTTGCGCTCAAATTCTACTTTGATCTTTTTATAATAGGTGTAATTGTTTTGCAATGAGTCAAGGTCAATGTAAGCGACTTTAGCACCCTCTTTTAAGGTCCCGGCACTTGTATGCTGCACGTTCTGA
>JBDTLZ010000234.1:0-5791 GCA_039934515.1 Ginsengibacter sp. | reverse complement strand
TAATTATTGAAAAAGAAACATTAGATAGTCAACTAAAAGCAATTAATCATGTTATAGATGCTGATTTTATTTTGAGAACATGTTATAATAATCGGGAATTGCTACGGTCAAAAATAATTAGCAGGAAATAGTTTATTTCTGATGATTGGTTTGGGCACGCTGAAATGAACACAAAAAGTACTTGCTTTTTTATACCTACGGCCCTATTTTTTAAGACGTTTCAGAAACCGGAATAAAATTTATTTTGAAGATTGCCAGGGGAAAAATCTTAAACACGATTTTTTAGTTAAAAACTGGTTGATCCTAATCCTTAATATATTTTAATCCGTATCTATTGTCGGAAAGGTCTGCCACACAATATTATTTCAAACGCAGTACGAATGCTTTTTAGTCAGAAGTATAGTAGTTAAGCGGTAAAAACCTACATGAATTGCAGGTCAATTTGGGTGATAATACCATTTTTTTGACAATGGATCTGGATTTCCTTTACTGTATTAAATTATTACATCATGAAAAGCAATAAAAAATACATCGTGATAATCAATAAATTCCCTAAAACATTATACACGATCACAGAAACCCTGAAAGATGAAAATGTAGATTTCATCATTGATGCATCGGATTTTTTACAGCCTGTAGACCTGCTAAACATTGCACACCCTGATCTACTGTTATTAAATCTGAAACTTCCTTCAACCGAAGCTATAAAACTAATGGGCCTGGAAATGCAGGATAATATGTACTTAAACGAGTCAATGATTACCTCATGCCTACAAGCTTATTATGTGAGCCTTTGCAGTACATTTTATTCAAATTACAAGATTAGTAACCAGCAAGAGCTGGAATCTATTCCAGGGGAGATAGCAATGCAGCAATTAAACTAAGACCCAGTAAGGCTCAATAAATCAGCAGTGTAAAAAAGCGGTGCAGCAAGTTGATGAGTTTGATTATACATTTCGTATTCCCGGTGAAAAACACAGATCTGCCCCAAACATACCAGGTTGGTGTTAAAGCTGGGTCAGCCATGAGAACCTGCCCGGTAATTTAAACCCGTAGTGGTGCCACAGGTAATATCGACCGTAACTCCGGTTATTTTGCCGGCCATATCTGAGCACAGGAAAATTGCAAGATTAGCTATGTCGATCATTAACGGAAGTTTCTTCAGCATAGTGTCTTTTTTCATCGACCGGAGGATAGGTTCCATTTCCTGCGGGTTGCTGTCAATAGCCTTTTTAAATATCCGTGAATCCTTCGAGCCTGCAGACCTCATGTTTACAACACGTACGCCATGCACTCCCGGCTCTGAGGCGAGGTTGGGCGAAAGACGGTGCTAACGCTTTTGTCAAATAGCACCATTTTATGACCTTACCTATTTCGTCTAAACCCATACGTTAGTTAGTGGCAGATGTGGTCACTAATTATTTTTACCCTTGGCGATGCATTTACCCCTTTAACACTACAAATAAGGGAATTGAGCATACTTGACAAAATATTCTTTGCACATATTGAGGATGGCATTAAAGATCCCACGTTGAAATAAAAATTTATTCCTGGGTGAACTTTATGTAAATTATAATCTATCCTGGTCTATTTTTATACCTCCTTAATACAATTCTTTTCTATGATAGCTAAAGCAGCGATTGCCGACGGTAAAGGATCTTTCGTAATTGACAATATTGAGGTATATGAACCGGAAGGCGATGAAGTATTGATTGCCATGAAGGCTGCCGGCATTTGCCACACCGACTGGGATTCTCAAAGCTGGGGAAAAGAAATAATAATGGGTCATGAAGGTGCGGGAATTGTTTCCCGCGTTGGCTCTTTGGTAACGAAATTTCAACCGGGCGATAAGGTAATTTTGAACTGGGCTATACCTTGCGGCCACTGTTTTCAGTGTTTGGAAGGCAATCAAAATATATGTGAAAATAATTCGCCTGTTATTGCCGGTAACAAGGTTAGCGGCGGCCACGCAGGTTTGGAAAGATCGAGATACAAAGGCAAGCCCATAGAACGCTCATTCAGCATTGGGACCATGTCACAATATACGGTGGTACGTGAGGCTGCATTGGTGAATATGAAGGATAACATACCATTTGCTTCTGCAGCAATTATAAGTTGCGGCGTAATGACAGGATATGGTTCGGTAGTTAATGTGGCAAAAGTAAAAGCAGGCAGTTCCGTTGTGGTTATAGGTGCCGGAGGTGTTGGCTTAAATGCGATCCAGGGCGCAAGGATTTCCGGAGCGTTGAAAATTATTGCCATTGACATCAATGCAAACCGGCTGCAAATGGCAATAGAATATGGGGCTACACATACACTTGTTGCAGACCGGGAGGATACAGGTCTATTGAATGCAGCTAAACGGGTAAAAGAATTAACGGCAGGCCGTGGGGCCGATTATGCATTTGAATGTACCGCTATTGCCGGATTGGTAGCCGCACCTCTTGCTATGGTACGCAATGCAGGTATCGCAGTACAGGTAAGCGGTTGCGAAAGTGATGTTACCATAGATATGAATTTATTTGAATGGGATAAAGTTTACATCAATCCGCTATATGGTAAGTGCCGTCCGGAGATTGACATGAATATATTACAGGATCTGTACGTGAAAGGCGATTTGATTCTCGACCAGATGATAACCCGCACATACACTTTGGAAGAATTGGGACAGGCATTTGATGATATGCATCATGGCCGCAATGCAAAAGGCGTGATACTGTTGTAAAAGCTTTTGCCGTTTGTTATTTCTTAAATTATAATAAGCACAACTATCATAAGCCCGGGGTTCTCACCAGGGTGTATCATTTAATTTATCACAATGAACAAACGTTTTTTTACCACGGAAATTTCGGATCCTCGTTTTGAAAAGGACAACCTGCGATTTATAACTGTACGTTCGAAAAACCTCCCTGGCCGCGGCGATCTTACGGTATATGTGCCGCAGGTTGTTGATGTGCAACATGTACCCATTGTTATTTTATTACACGGTGTATATGGTAGCGCGTGGTGTTGGCCGTTAAAATCAGGCGTTCATTTAATAGCAGATAACCTCGTTAAAGAAAAGCGCATCAATCCTATGATCCTTGTAATGCCCAGCGACGGATTGTATCGTGATGGCAGTGGCTATCTTCACCATACCAATGGCTGTGATTACGAAAAATGGATCGTGGAAGATGTGTTGGACGTTATTCGGCAGGAAATTATTGTTGCCTCTGATCAGTCACCTCTTTTTATCACCGGTTTAAGTATGGGTGGATACGGTGCTTTACGAATGGGCGCTAAGTATGCGCACCTTTTTAAAGCCTTTAGTGGCCTTAGTTCTATCACAGAATTCCGTCACCTGGCTTATTGGTATGAGTATGGTAATATTGAAGAAATTTCTGCGAGTGTGCCTGAACATCCGGGGGTGTTGGAAACCATTTTATTGAACAAGAAAAACCTTCCGCCTTTTATGTTTGATTGTGGTGATAATGATATCCTGATAGATGCTAACCGAACCCTTCACACGGAACTGCTGAAGAAAAATATTGCACATGCTTATCATGAATACCCGGGAGAACATAACTGGAATTATTGGAGTGATCATATTAAAGAACATCTTTTGTTCTTTAATAAACAACTTTAGAAAAAGAAATAATTTACAGGGCAATCCAGGCAATAAATATATTATATGGCCTTACCTACGGTAATGGTCGTTACAATGATTTATCTTATGATGTGTAATTTCTAAATATTTTTGGGTATGAAATTTTTTCCTCATGTTTTGCCCGTTATAACATCCTTCTGGAGATCCTTGCCAGTTGCACCAGTTATATTCGCAGTCGCTGGAATTTTTGCCGGATGTAATGATGAAAGAGCTCTCCCACCAGGCGATCCGGCCAACGGAGGCCTTTTTCTTCCTGGAAATTTTGAGGCCCTTGTCGTAGTAGATAGTATTGGCAGTGCCCGCCACATCGCGGTGAATGACAATGGAGATATCTATGTAAAACTTACGTACAATGAGGTAATGAAAGGTTCTGGAGGAACAGTTGGCCTTCGTGACCTGGATCATGATGGCAAAGCTGACTCCGTTGTATATTTTGGTGATTATAAAGATATGGAAGGCTCGGCCGTAGGCGTAACCATCCATGATGGTTTTCTTTATACAAGCACGATAAAACAGGTATTGAGAAATAAGCTTACACCCGGCCAACTGGTGCCTGAAAGCAAAACGGAAGTAATGCTTACTGATGAAGATGAAAATGTTGAAAGAAACTGGCATACTACGAAGCCGGTAGCCTTTGATAATAAAGGATATATGTATGTGCCATTTGGTTCTCCTTCCGATGCAGGGCAGGATATTACAAAATTTGGCCCTGTTGGAATACCCGGGGGCCAGGGATTGGATCCGGCTCCTGAACTGGAAACCCATGCAGGTATCTGGCGTTTCAAAGCCGATAAAACAAACCAGACTCAAAAGGATGGATACAAATTTTCGACAGGCATCCGCAGTATAGTAGGTATGCAATGGAATCCACGGGATGAAAGTTTGTATGCTGTCGTCAACGGCATCGATAATTTTCATACCATCTTTCCTGGAATGTACTCATCGTGGCAGGCCGCTGTACTTCCTGCCGAAATACTAATAAAGGCAAAAGATGGATCTAACTTTGGCTGGCCATATGCTTACTATGACCAGTTGCAGGGAAAAAATGTTTTACAGCCGGGGTATGGCGGGGATGGTAAGATTGTCGGAAGGGCCAGCCAGTTTGATACGCCGGTTATTGGTTTCCCCGGGCATTGGGCCCCCATGGATGTACTATTTTATAATGGCGATCAATTCCCTGAACGTTATAAAAATGGCGCCTTTGTAGCGTTTCATGGCTCTACAGACCGTTCTCCCTATCCGCAGGCTGGTTACATCGTGTGCTTTGTTCCCTTTGAAAATGGAGTTTCAACGGGGAAAATTGAAGTCTTTGCAGATGGTTTTACAGGTGTCGATACTGTGGTAAATACAAATGATGCAGTGTACCGGCCAATGGGGCTTGCAACTGGCCCTGATGGATCATTGTATATCTCAGAGTCGAACAAAGGAAAAATATGGAGAATAATGTATAAAGGCGATAAGACAAAATTTGGCGAAGAGCAATTGGCCGCAATGGAAAAGCGACAATCAAGGACCTATATTAAAACGCCCGATGAGATTGCGGATAACCTCAATACAGGCGATGAACTGGAGGGTAGTATTCTATATAAAACATATTGCGCAAACTGCCACCAGCGAAATGGAAAGGGAGATAACAACCGCTTTCCTCCACTCACTGAATCTCAATTTGTAACTGGCGATAAAAACCGACTCATCGGTATTATTGTAAATGGCCTGCAGGGAGAAATCAACATAGGTGGAAAAACATTTAATGGATTAATGCCTGCACACCGTGGAATAATAGATGACCATGCTATTGCCTCCATCACGACATATATCAGGAAAAGATTTGGCAAGGAAGCAGGACAGGTAACCACAATGGAAGTATCACTCGTCAGCAATAGATCCAATGACTCCACAACAGGCAGGGGCAAAATAAAAAAGTGATTTATGTGCGTGCTAATTGGTAAAACCTTTTTGCTTTCAGAAGTTTTTCAATTACGGCACAGCCAATGAAAATACAAAGGCATACATGACTTTCTTAATAATTTGCCTGGCGATTTGAGCCACCTTCATCAGGATTTTATTGTGGGTATAATGCGTAAATTTATACTAGTCGAACTATCCCGGGTATTTGAAATAATATTGCCTGCCCCCGGTATTTAC
>JBDTLZ010000233.1:0-13299 GCA_039934515.1 Ginsengibacter sp. | reverse complement strand
ATTATTACAAATCGGTTAAAATAATCAGCGGGGAGCGTCCCACAATTTATCTCGAAAGAGGGCCTGTTGACCTAAAGGAAATCATTATCACTCCACAGTCCGGCAACTTATCATTTCATAATATCAGCGCTATAGATTTGAATATACATCCCCTTAATTCTTCCCAGGACCTTATGCGTCTTGTACCGGGCCTATTCCTCGGACAGCACCAGGGTGGAGGCATTGCAGAACATATCTTTTTCAGGGGATTCGATGCTGACCATGGCACTGACGTTAATGTATCGGTTGATGGAATGCCACTAAACCTTGTATCTCATGCACACGGACAAGGATTTGCTGATATGCATTTTTTAATTCCTGAATTATTAAGCAAGGTAGAATTTGGCAAAGGCCCATATTATGCGGGGCACGGTGATTTTACTACCGCCGGCTACGCCAGTTTCAAAACTTATGACATCCTGGACAAAAGTATGGTAAAGCTCGAGGGTGGACAATTTAATACCGGACGTGTTATGGCCGCGATAAACCTCCTGGGAAGTAAGGCAATGCATCGCGGGGAAAGTGGTTATATAGCAGGTGAAGCTGCGTATACTGACGGTTTCTTTAACGAGCCTCAGCACTTCAACAGGTTTAATTTATCAGGGAAATATAATGTGAATGTCAATACTAATAGCAGCCTGCATGTTGCGTTATCTGCTTTTAGCAGCGGTTGGCGATCGTCGGGAGAAATTCCTGAAAGAGCCCTGGAAAATGGCATAACAAACCGGTTCGGATATATTGATAGTGCCCAGGGCGGGTCTACCAATCGTTCTACCGTTATCGTGAAATTGAATTCGGCTTTATCAGATAAAATGACGCTTGAGAACCAGTTCTATTATTCAAATTATTATTTTAACCTGAACTATAACGCTACTTTTTTTGCAGAGGACAGTGTCAATGGAGACCAGCTCAGGCAACGTGAGAAACGGGATTTATTTGGATACAATGGTACGCTCACACACCGGTCCTATTATGCCGGTGGCGCAACACTTGTTTCGGTAGCGGGTGCAGGATGGCAATATAATCACATATATAACAGTGAGCTTTCCCACACTATTAACAGGAATACCGTATTAGATTATCTGCGGCTTGGTACTGTAAAGGAAACATCGCTTAATGCCTATATTGATGAAAATTTCCAGGCTGGCAAATGGCTGTTGAATTTCGGAGCTCGTCTTGACTATATGGATTTTGACTACCTCGATAAGTTAAATCCCGGGAAACCGCGCAGATCGGAACTCGTTGCCAGCCCTAAACTAAATGTAGAATACACCCCCAATTCAGCCATACAGGTTTACTTAAAAACAGGCAAAGGTTTTCATTCCAACGACGCCAGGGTGGTTGTAGCGAACAATGGCGGGCAGATATTACCCGCCGCCTACGGAACTGATCTTGGAATAAACTGGAAGCCTCTAAAGCATTTCTATATTAATGCGGCAGTTTGGTATTTGCAATTACAGCAGGAATTTATTTATGATGCCGATGAAGGTACAATTGAACCAGGAGGCAAAACAAGAAGACAGGGGCTCGATATTTCGATGAGGTACCAGTTCAATAAATGGCTTTTCGGGGCTATAGATGTAAACCTTTGCAAGGCCCGAAGCCTGGATGATTCTAAAGGAGATGACTATTTGCCTTTGGCCGTGCCGGTTTCCAGTACGGGCGGTTTGAATTTCAAATTAGCCAATGGCCTTAATGGAGGAATGAGTTACCGTTATATGAAGGACAGGCCCGCAAATGAAGATAACTCGCTTACCGCACAAGGCTATTTTGTAACAGACCTAACAGCCAATTATACCCGCAACAAATATGAATTGGGATTAGAAATACAAAATCTGTTTAATACTAAATGGAGGGAAGCACAATTTGCAATAGAATCAAGATTAAGAAATGAACCGGCAGCTATAGACGATATCAGCTTTACTGCCGGCACTCCATTTTTTGCCAAATTAAAATTGGCAGTGTTCTTTTAATGATATTGCAAACTTTTATAAATGGCGTTAGCATTCATTGTTGCCGCGAATAAAATTGGCACATACAATCGCTCAATAATAAAGTTTAATTCAAAATTTTGTAAAAATTTAAAAGCATTTTAAAATATATGTCAATCATAAAAATTGTCACAGTTGTATTTTTAGTTTTATTTGCAGGCATCCAGATTTCCTGCAATTCCGGTGATCAATCCAACAACGCAGCTGATAAAGTTGCTGCATCGACTACAGTTGATACAGCCAAAACCCCGGAAAATAGTTTTCGTTATATTCATTTTACTTCAAAGATGGATACATCTTGTGGTATGCCACTTACTGCAGGTATTGCAGACACGCTTCATTTAGGTGATAAGATATATGGCTTTTGTTCGGAAGAATGTAAAGATGATTTCGCCAAAAAATTAGTAGCGGAAAAAAGGCGATGAAATGGAGGTGGCTTAGTTCGGGGTAAGTGAATTTATTAACCTAGGGCAAGTGAGAAATTACGTTCCACAAAGTGGTGAGGCTGGTTATTATAACAAATGAACCCACAATAATAAACATTGCCTTAAGTGGCAGTTTTCCTACCAGCCTGGCCGCGATGGGTGCAGCGATAAGTCCGCCTATGACAAGACCTGCAACATCAATAAGGGGTATATTTCTCAGCAGGATAAAAAAGGTTATTGAACTTACCAGCACTACAAAAAATTCGGCCAGGCAAACTGAACCAATTACATAACGCGGGCTCCTTCTTTTGGAAAGTAATGTGCTGGTGACCAATGTTCCCCATCCACCGCCGGCAAAGGCGTCCATAAAGCCACCAACAGAGGCCAGCCAACCTGCTCGTTTAACTTTTTCACTATATTTCGATTTCGCAAATGCTTTTCTGATAATATAGTAGCCAAGGTAAAAGGTGTAAAATGAAAGAGGGATGCGCACATATTGAGAATACTTTTGTCCGACAAAAGCTAAGGATGCCCCGATAATTGCACCGGCAATACCCGGGAGAACAATGGCCTTGAATAATTTTTTGTTGATATTACCAAACCGGTGATGTATATATCCTGACACGCCACTCGAGAACACGCGGGCGGTATGAACACGGCTGCTTACTATGGCAGGGTTTACACCATTGGCTAATAAGAACGTGGTTGAAATCGTTCCGTATCCCATGCCAAGCGACCCATCAACCATCTGCGCCATAAAGCCCGTAAGCAGCATTAGTAAAAAAGATTTGGTATCTATATACTGCGGAATTGTTTTAATTCCGTCTATCATCGAACCAAACGGGACAAAAGAAAGAATCGCATGACCCAATAACATAAAAATAAATGCCAGTAAGATCCACCGCACTATTTTTTGCCATTTTTTTGAACCCGTTATATTTACTTCTTCAAGGTTAGTTTGTTTAGCCACCAAAACTTTTGTAAGCTCATTTAACTGTTTCACTTTTTCTCCAAAATCACCGGTAAGGTCCTTACGAATAATTTGCATGTTTTGTAAAACACTTTCAATTTCATCGGGCACCATATTATTGATCTGCTCTTTCAATCTTTTAGCGATGGTAGGGGATTTGCCATTTGTGGAAATAGCGATCTTCAGATTGCCTTTTTGTACAATAGATCCTAAATAAAAATCACACAGATCCGGATTATCGGCAACATTTACCAATAGCTTTTTTTGCTTGGCAAGAATTCTTATGTAACTGCTTACCTCCGGCTCATTAACTGCAACTACGATAATATCTTTATTATCAAGATCGGCGGGCTCAAAAGGTTTTTCAATTAATAATATGTTTGGGTGTTCAAAGGCTAACTTTTTAACCCCTTCGCCAATTTCAGTTGATATAACAGTAACAGATGTAGCCGGGGCATTGTACAGGATGGCTTGTAATTTTTCCAGGCCCACATTCCCCCCGCCCACAAGCAATACATTCAACTCTTCCAGTTTCAGGAAAATTGGAAACAGCTTATTGCTTTCTTGTACTGTTGTTACCGGCATTTCTATTTAATTAATACATCTTTTTTAAGCCCTTCCATCAATAAAGCCTTTTCAGCACCATTCATCTTACCCGGCGTGAAGTTTATATTTCAAATTCTGTCAAAATTTTTCTTGTTTATTATCAGGCGGTAACTCGTTCTATTGCGGCGGCTTTAATACACCTGCGGTAAGAATAATCACCAAACGATTCATCATTGGTTCTCTCGTTTTTAAAATCTCCGAATATCACATCCAGCTCATTAAGAATAGCTTCCTCATCAAGGCTTTCTTTATAAATACTATTAAGCCTGTATCCTTCATGATCTCCTCCTAAATGCATGTTATACCTGCCCGGTGATGTTCCTACAAAACCGATTTCGGCAATATAAGAACGGGCACAGCCATTAGGGCATCCGGTCATCCTGATTATGATCTCTTCGTTACTAAGGTCATATTTTGTAAGCAATGATTCAATTTTTGTTAGCAGCGAAGGCATGTAGCGCTGGGCCTCTGCCAATGCCAAAGGACATGTAGGCAATGCCACACATGCTATTGAATTTTTACGAATAACAGATGCTCCTTCTGTATGCTCAATGATTTTGAATTTCCTAAGTATATCTTCGACTTCCTGTTTATCTTTTGCATCCACATCACTGATGATCACATTCTGATTGGTTGTAAACCTGAAATTTACTTTTCCGGATTTGGCTACCTCCAGCAATGCAGATTTTAATGCGACCTGTTCATCATCAAGCACGCGTCCGTTTTCTACAAAAACGGTATAGTACCATTTCCCAATTTCATTTTGATACCAGCCATAATAGTCGGTACGCTGGCTAAAAATGTATGGCTTTTCATTTTCAAACTTAAAACCGGTACGCTTTTCAACTTCTTTTTTGAAGTTGTCAACTCCCATCCTGTCCACTGTGTATTTCAATCTTGCAACTTTGCGATCAATGCGGTTTCCATTATCGCGTTGCACCGTCAGTATTTCATAAATTGCTTTTAAAGTCTTTTCTCCGCCCTTTACAAATCCTATGACTGTCCCCAACCTCGCATAGGTTTCAGGATTGCCATGGGTTGTAGAAAGTCCGCCACCAATGGCGATATTGAATCCCTGCAACACATTATTTTCAACGATGGCGATTAAGCCTATATCATTTCCAAACACATCCACGTCATTGTTAGGTGGAATGGCAATGGCAATTTTAAATTTCCGCGGCATATATCTATCCTGGTATAAAGGATCCTCCTCATCTTTTTTATCAAGAATTTTTTCTTCGTCAAGCCATATTTCATAGTATGCCCGTGTTTTTGGCATCAGCATTTTACTGATCGTATCGGCATAAGAAAATATCTCTTCGTGAATCGGTGATTGTTTGGGATGAGCACTGCACAGCACATTCCTGTTAATATCTCCACAAGTAGCGATTGAATCAAGGTGTACCTTGTTGAACTCCTTAATGGTAGGTTTTATTTTCGACTTGAAAATGCCATGTAATTGAATTGTTTGCCTTGTGGTAATTTTGATAACACCGGTTGTATTTTCACCTGCAATATTATGCGCTGCAATCCATTGCTCCGATGTGAGAAAACCACCTGGTAACCTAAGGCGAATCATAAAGGAATACAAACGTTCCAGTTTCTTTTCTGCCCTTTCATCGCGTCGGTCACGATCATCCTGCTGGTACATGCCATGAAATTTTAACAGCGCCTGGTCATCTTCGCGAATGGCGCCGGTCACTTCATCCTGTAAACTTTCAATGATCGTTCCGCGAAGGCCATCGCTTTCTGTTTTAATTCTTTCGTTGGATGATAAATTTTCTGACATATTTATTTGCGTTCAAATTTCTTTATTTGCGTTCCCGTTTAGCTTTATAGGATAAATTACCTAAGGCAACAGGATTTACAACCCGGCATCCTATTTTTTAATAAACGTCTGTTACGTAACGGCCTTCTTCTTTCAAATCATCAAGATATTGTACAGCTTCTTCTTTTGACCTTTCACCAAATTCCTCTATAACCTGCAACAATGTTTTTTCAACATCAATACTCATGGGGTCTTTAGTGCCGCATACGTAGATATAACTACCTGCCTGGAGCCATTCGAAGAGTTCGGCGCCATGTTGAAGCATCTTGTGTTGCACATACTTTTTTTCTGGCTGATCTCTTGAAAATGCAAGATTTACTTTTGTAAGAGAGCCGGTCTCAAACCAGTTTTGAATTTCTGTCTGGTAAAGAAAATCTGTTGTAAAATGCTGGTCACCAAAAAACAGCCAGTTTTTCCCGGTAGCCCCTGTTGCATCTCTATCTGCGATAAATGAACGGAATGGAGCAATACCCGTTCCGGGGCCTATCATAATAATGTTTTTATCCTCTTCCGGCAGGCGAAACTGGTTATTCGGATGCACATAAAACTTCAATTCATTATTTTCATCAAAATGCGATAAAAAATCCGAGGCAAGGCCATATTTGAGTTCATCATGCACCGTGAAAAAATTTCTCGCTACGGTAATATGAATTTCATCAGGATGGGCTTCAGGTGAAGAGGCAATTGAATATAGTCTTGGAGTTGTGGCTTCTAATATTTTAAGTACATCTGTAAATTCTCTTTCATCTTTTACAGGATAAATTCTCAATAGATCTGCCAGGTCAATTTTTGTACCAGGGATTTCCTGCTGTATCACCGAGGCATATTTTTTAACTACACGCTCGGGCAGCTGAATAACATTTAATTTTTTCTGTAAGAGGTCATGCACCGAAATTAACTCGTCTTTATAATCAATATTTGTTGCCCCATTAACACCTGCTATTGCCAGTATGTGTTGAACAAGCGAAACTTTATTTTCCGGTATTATGCCAATAGAATCTCCGGGTTTATAGCTTACGCCGGTTGCATCAATTTCGATATGGAATGTTTCTTTTTTACTTCCCCTGTCATTTAAATTTAAATGCGCCAGCAGGCGACCTGAATACGTTTTTTTACCGGGGCCTTTTTTTGGAGTAACAGATTGAGTAGTGTCCACATTCACTGCAGTGCTTTCGCTTAAGGCATGGAACACATGGTTGAACCATGCATCAGCCTCACTGTCAAAGTCAAGATCACATTTCTGTAAAGGCACAATCCGGTTACCCCCAAGTTTAGTTAATTGTTCATCAACATCTTCGCCGGCTTTACAAAACAACGGGTAAGAGGTATCACCCAATGCCAGTACACTATATTTCAATTTATCGAGCTTAAATCCATTTTGATGCACATGGTCATAGAACTTCCTGGCAGCGGCAGGTGGCTCTCCATCGCCATGCGTACTGATGACCGCTAAAAAATATTCTTCTTTTTGAAGATCAGTAAGCCTGTATTGATCAAGGCTTTGAACCTTTGCATGTATGCCCTGCTTTTTTGCTTTTGCTGCGAATTCTGTAGCCAGCTTTTTTGAGTTACCCGTTTCTGTTCCGTAAGCAATGGTGATCTTATTAACTCCTGTTTTTAACATTGGCTTTATATCGTAGGGGCCATGCGTAGACACAATGCCATTTAAATATCCATTCATCCAGGCAAGCTCTTCATTGCTTGAATTGCTGATGAGGTTCAGTAAAATTTTTAATTTATCCTCAGCTAACATGTTTGTGTAATTTATCAGTTTCGTTTATAGAGATCACCTGGCTGGGCATTGGTTTGAAATAGTACTCACTGCTCCCGCTGTTGCACAGCCACGCAAATCTTTCATGCAGCGCTACTACTTTACCAACGATAATCAATGAAGGAGATATAAAAGACCGGCCCTTAAATTTGTTGTCAAATTCATATAGCCCTGTAATGTGCACTTTTTGAAAAGGAGTGGTTGCCTGTTCAATGATGGCCAGCAATTTAGACTTATCAATATTATTAGCCGTTAGCTTCTCCACAACTTTTGGCAAAGTTTCGGAAGACATGTAAAAAACCAATGTGTCATTTGTTTCTGCAAGTTCTTTCCAATATTCCTCTGCAACAATATCTGATTGGTAATAGGTAAGGAAACGTACCGAAGTTGCATAATTCCGGGCAGTGAGCGGAATACCGGCACAGGCAGCGGCGCCTGAGGATGCTGTAATACCGGGAACGATTTCATAAGGAATATTGTTGGTTACCAATATCTCCAGTTCATCCATAATGTTTGAGAATATGGATACATCACCACCCTTGAGCCTTACAACGAGGTTTCCCGCTTTTGCATATTGTACCAGTAATTCGTTGATGGTTTCCTGGGGAGTAGAGATACCGCGCCCGCATTGCTTCCCCACATGAATGACCTTTGCATAGGGCTGTACATACTGTATCAATATTTCATCACTAACCAGCCGGTCGGTAAGGATCACATCAGCTTCCCGGAGATAACGGGCAGCTTTCATGGTGATCAATTCAGGATCACCGGGCCCGGCTCCTGCGATGATCACTTTTCCTGTTGTATATTGATTGTTCATGTTAAGCTAAGCCTGGTTATAAGTAGATAAAATTTAAAAATAATAGTGCGGTTATTGTAACATACATGCCCCAACGGTAACACAACTGGTTTCATCGATCAATATCGCACCGCCGTTTTGCCGTAACTTTTTATACGAATCAAAAGCAACAGGCGACGCCGTTTTTATAGTTGCCCTGATAATATCATTCAACACGGCTTTCTCCGGCGCATACTCTTTTTGTAAAGTATTTACATCCAGCTTATATTCGATTTCTTTTACTATACTTCTTACGACACGGCTATTTATTTGTAACAAATACTTATTTCCCGGTATTAAAGGCTTGTTGTCCATCCAGCACAGCAGCGCTTCAAATTCCTGTTCTATTGCCGGCTGGTTATTCACGGGTACAATCATATCGCCCCGGCTTACATCCACGTTATCTTCCAGGTGAAGAACAACACTTTGTAAGGCATAGGCAGTTTCAATTTCTTCTCCACCTATCTCAATAGCTTTAATAGTGCTCTCAACCTGCGATGGCAGAACAATTACTTTATCGCCTTTTTTGTATATGCCACTGATTACCTTGCCTGCATAACCCCTGTAGTCATGAAGATCTTCGGCCTGGGGACGGATAACATATTGCACAGAGAATCTTGCATCAGTGAGATTAATATCAGAATACAGTTCAATATTTTCTAAATAATGTAAGAGGGATTCACCTTCATACCATGGAAATTTTTCAGATTTTTCAACGATATTATCGCCCTTCAATGCGCTGATTGGAATATACTTTACATCTTTTAACCCAAGGGATTTGGCAACTACCTGGTAATCTATTACGATATTGTTGTATACATCTTCTGAATAATTTACCAGGTCCATTTTGTTGATAGCAACAACGACATGCGGGATATTCAGTAATGAAGTAATGATAGAGTGACGGCGTGTTTGTTCTACAACACCATTTCTTGCATCGACAAGAATAATGGCAAGTTCCGAATTCGAAGCGCCGGTCACCATATTCCGGGTATATTGAATATGCCCGGGTGCATCGGCAATAATAAATTTACGCAAAGGAGTAGAGAAATATTTGTAGGCAACGTCAATAGTTATCCCCTGTTCACGCTCGGCACGCAAGCCATCTGTTAAAAGGGCAAGATCTATTTCCCCTTCGGCCTTATTTTTACTTTGCTTCTCAATTGCTTCGAGCTGGTCGATTAAAATTGATTTGCTGTCATATAATAAACGACCAATTAGCGTGCTCTTCCCATCATCTACGCTTCCTGCTGTTATAAATCTTAGAATGTCCATTTACTGTTGTCCTGCGGGACTATTTTATATCAGTAGTCAAGAAAAACGGCATACTGAAATTTGAAAAATAAATTACCGGTCGTTGTTTCTTAAGCAGATTCGGCTGGGCTGTAAGCATTAAAAATATCCGCTCTTTTTTCTGTCTTCCATAGCCGCCTCCGAAACCTTATCGTCAATTCTTGTTTCCCCTCTCTCACTCGTTTTAGTTGCAATGATTTCTTTGATGATATCATCAATATTCCCCGCCGTTGACTCAACCGCGGCTGTACAGGTCATATCCCCCACTGTGCGATAGCGTACTTTCTTCGTTACTATCACGTCGTTAGCATCCGTTTTAATAAATTCTGAAACAGAGACCAATTGCCCCTCGTACTCTATCACTTCGCGCTCATGAGCAAAATAAATTGAAGGAAGATCTATCTGTTGCTGCCTGATATAGTTCCATATATCCAGTTCAGTCCAGTTGCTTATGGGGAAAGCACGCACATTCTCACCTTTATGGATTTTACCGTTATAAGTATTCCACAATTCAGGCCGTTGCAGTTTGGGATTCCATTGTCCGAATTCATCCCTTACAGAAAATATTCTTTCCTTCGCTCTCGCTTTTTCTTCATCCCTTCTTGCACCGCCGATCAAGGCGTCAAATTTGAACTCGTCGATGGTGTCCAGCAGGGTATAGGTTTGTAAAGCATTCCTGCTTGCAAATTTTCCTTTTTGTTCGGTGAGATTTTTTTCTTTTATGGTATCCTCAACTTTACGAACGATTAAATTCTCGCCAATTTCCTTCACCAGTTTGTCCCTGAAATCCAATGCTTCAGGAAAATTATGCCCTGTATCAATATGCACCAGGGGAAAAGGAAACCTGCCCGGTCGAAAAGCCTTTAAAGCCAGGTGAACAAGCGTGATTGAATCTTTTCCGCCGGAGAACAACAAAGCAGGACGCTCAAACTGCCCTGCCACTTCACGCATAATGTGTATTGCTTCCGATTCGAGCTGCCCTAAATAATCCAAATGATGTGTACTCATCTTTATCTGTTTTCTTTCAATCCATTTATGATACCTGCTCATGAACATGAAGGCCGCATTCTTTTTTTGTATTGTCTTCCCACCACCAGCGCCCTGCTCTAAAATTTTCACCGGGCTTTATTGCCCTGGTACAGGGTGCACACCCTATGCTCACAAATCCCCTGTCGTGAAGAGGGTTATAGGGAATATCATTTTGATTTATGTATTTCTTTACTTCGTCAGACGTCCAATGAAGAATTGGATGATATTTAATAATGTTATTGCTTTCATCCCATTCTATCTGTGGCATATCATGCCTGTCGGCAGAATGTTCTGCACGAAGGCCGGTAATCCACACCGAATTGTTTTTCAGCGCGCGTTTTAGCGGATCAACCTTTCTTATATAACAGCAACCTTTACGATTTTCCACTGATTCATAAAATGAATTGGGGCCTTTTTCTGCTATGAAATTCTCCAGCAAAACGTGATCAGGATAATAGGCTTTTATATGGGTGTGGTATTTTTCATTTGTTGCACTCCACACCGAATAAGTTTCAGGAAACAACCGTCCTGTGTCTAATGTAAAAACAGATATCGGAAGGTTGTTGCTTAAAATTTTATGAGTTATCACCTGGTCTTCATAACTAAAACTTGTAGAAAAGGTAACCTTGCCGGGGAACTCTTTGGCGAGGTAAAACAATACCTCATCGGCACTCAGGTTGCCTGTTTTTTGTAACAGGGAAGTTATATGGTGCTTTAGTTCAAAAAACATATGAATTATTTCTGTTTGTCATTGTTAACCCTGGAAAACGTTGAAGAAAATGGTTGGCATAGTTAAAGTTGAATAGCATGCATCCTACAGCAATTTAACTTGTAATGCCAATATTTATGGATATAAAAATTATATATACCTGACACAGGGGAGTAAAACTTCATGGCTATTTATTCAATTGTCTACCATAAAGGTAGGGTATGGATTCCTAAATATTAAAATTAATTTACCCGGGCCACTATTTTATCTTAAAAATTACTCAAAATAGTATTGTGTTAACAAACCTGCCGCTTTTTGCGGTTGCACTAAAATTTCACATTATTAATACCTTACGTCTCTGCCGGGCTTTGCCCCGATATTTGACTGAATAACGAAGTAGAAAAAATTATTTTTATTTTACTACAGATAAGCTATCGATAGTGCGCTTGAACTTTCACTGGTCAATATTCATCCGTGCACCGGAGTTTCATAGGAAATTTGATACAGATGAAACCGCGTGCCGTGAAAACCGGGCGCGACATTTTGGTTGGCAATAATTGATGTGTTTTCATATTGCGACATTTCTAAAATCAACAGTACACGCAGGCGCCTCAACGCCAACCCTTACCTTTTTAACTTAATCTTAATTACTTTTGCCCACAACCTCTAACTGTAACCGTATGTATGAGATGTTTTTTAAAAAGGTTAATGAAAAAGTTGCTCTTACACGGGAAGAGGAAGAAATCTGCAAGACTCTTTTGATCCCAAAAAAGGTTCGAAAGAAGCAATACATCTTACAGGAAGGTGATGTGTGCAAGTATAGCGCGTTTGTGGAAAAGGGTGCACTGCGATCGTATACAATCGACGAAAAGGGCCATGAGCACATTGTTCAATTTGCGATTGAAGGCTGGTGGATATCAGACATGTATAGTTTTATTACCGGGGAGCCTTCTGTTTATTATATCGACGTACTTGAAGATGCTGAACTGTTATTGTTGACCAATCAGTCACAGGAAGCATTGGTATTGAAGGTGCCGAAATTTGAACACTACCAGCGGCTCCTGGTGCAGGGTGCCTATATTGCACTTCAAAGGAGATTGGTGCTTTCCCTGGGCCAGTCTGCCGAAGAAAAATATACCAGGCTCACCACTACCTATCCTGATATTATTCAACGGGTGCCACAGCACATGATCGCTTCCTACCTTGGAATTACGGCCGAAACGTTGAGTCGTATCCGCAAACAAATCTCCGCCAGGAAATAGCTTTTACTTGATATATATCAACGGAATTACTTATCTCAACTCAATGGATCGGGGCAGATGACTATGGTAACTTTGCTTTATAAAAGTCATCATGTCAGCATCAAAAACAATCGCAATCATAGGAGCTACAGGAAAGATGGGTTCTGCAATAGCAAAGAGCCTCTCAGTTTCTTCCAACCGGATTTTATTATTTGGTAAGGATTCGCTGAAGCTTACTTCTTTACGTCACGAAATAAAAGCAATCAATCCAAAGGCAGATATAGAAATAATTGGTTGCCCCACCGATGCCTGCTGGGAAGCCGATATTATCATTCCCGCAGTTCAGTTCAGCGCCGAACGGGAGGTTGCTGAAAAAATAAAATCTGTTGCAACCGGTAAGATTGTTATCAGTATAACAAATCCTGTAAACAGTACCCACGATGGTTTGTTAACCGGGCCCGCTACCAGCGCCGCGGAGGAATTACAAAAACTTTTGCCGCATTCAAAGGTTGTCAAAGCCTTCAATACTTCTTTTGCCGGCGACTTTACCCACCCCGTG
>JBDTLZ010000232.1:0-12111 GCA_039934515.1 Ginsengibacter sp. | reverse complement strand
GATGGTTGCCCCGGTAGCCGCGGCTGTAAATATTTGATGATCTGCTGGCGTGATAATGCTTACTGTTGGTGGCTTATTTCGAACCACAGAAATATGAACTTTAGCAGAAGTAGTAACCAGCCCATCGTTATCGGTTGCTTTAGCTGTAAGAATATAGTCACCCAGATAAACATGTTCCCATTTGAAATTATAAGGTGTATCAATGGCTGTATACAGCAAAGTAGTATCATGATAAAATTCTACTTTACTTATTGTACCATCTGCATCTGAGGCTATTGCCTTAAGGTATACGTTTCCACCGGCAAGGTAAGTGGCATTATTGGCCGGAGTTGTAAGAGCTACAGTAGGGGCAATACTATCAGGCAGCAGCTCAATAAATCCCGAATTAGGATTAGCGCCATTTGTACCATCAAAATCCTGAAGTTTTTTATAAGTGGAGGAGAATAGATCAAAAGAAAAAATAACACCTTTATCGCTGTTTCCTCCCGCAGACGTTGTGCCATATAGCTTTCCATCGCTTCCCTGCATAAGGCTACCTGAAGGTGCACCACCATTTATACCATCAAAATCTTTCAGCTTTGTATAAGTTAAAGATGTAGGATCAAAAGAAAAGATCAGGCCGGCGCCATTGCTTCCACCTTCATAAGTCATTCCGTAAAGCATATTATTGTGTGCCTGCACGAGAGCCGCGCTAACAACGCTACCTTTTTCGTTGGTGCCAAAATCTTTCAGAACTGCATAGACGGAACTGGAAGGGTCAATGGAAAAAATGATACCAAGGTTCCCGTTTCCGCCTGAAGAAGTCATGCTATAAAGCTTTCCATCACCATACTGGATAAGGCTACCATGAGGTTTTGCACCATTTGAAGTATCAAGATCTTTTAGTGTTGTAAAAGCTGAAGATGCAGGATCAAAAGAAAAGATAATCCCATCATCGTTAAGTCCACCGCTGCTTGTCATACCATAAAGTTTTTTATCACTTGCCTGCATTAGGTTACCCGTAGGATAAGTCCCTGTACCGGGATCAAAATTCTTCAGGTTTAAGTAATTTGAATTCGTGGGATCAAAGGAAAAAATGGCTCCAAAGCCAAAATCTCCCTTGTTGTCGATAAATCCACCACGACCTGTCATGCCATATAGTTTCCCATCTTTTGCCTGCAGAAGGCTGCCAGTAGGATTTTCACCCTGGTTTAAAGTGAAATCCATAAGGTTTGTGAAAGTATTTGTGGAAAGATCATAGGAAAAAATAACACCTCCATCGCCAAAATTTCCACAACCGCCACAATCATCGAAAGGGGTTCCCCCATGAGATGTGAGGCCATAGAGTTTCCCATCATTTGCCTGTATAAGATTGCCTGTAGGGAAGGCACCATTGGTAGTGTCAAAGTCATGTAACTTCATATAGGAAGATGAGGAAGGATCAAAGGAAAAAATGACGCCAATTCCCTTGCTACCGCCAAGTTGGGTCATACCATAAAGCTTGCCATCGTTTGCCTGTAAAAGGCTGCCATGAGGCTGGCTGCCATTAGTATTGTCAAAATCCTTCAACCTGGTGAAGGAAGAAGTAGATGGGTCAAAGGAAAAGATAATCCCAATATCATTGCTTCCACCAAATTGAGTCATACCATACAACTTTCCATCACTGGCCTGTATAAGGCTTCCCAGGGGATTACGGCCATTAGCACTATCAAATTCTTCCAGTTTTGTATAGGTGGAAGTGGCTGGATCAAATGAAAAAATTATACCCGAATGATTGCTGCCACCATCAGACGTCATACCATACACCTTTCCATCACTTGCCTGCAGAAGATCACCTGTAGGCACGCTACCGTTTAGGGAGTTGGCCACCCCGAAAGATCTGGCGACAGTTAAGTTATAAGTAGAAGGGATAAATGTACCAATGGTGCCTCCTCCCGCACTACCTCCTTTGCCGGTTGTACCATATAATGTATAGGACGGAATGTTGCTGCAATTTTCATCAACCTTTCCATCGCAGTTGTCATCAATGCCATTACAGATTTCAGGCGCCCCGGGGTGGATCGCGCCATTGTTATCATCGCAATCGCCGCCCCTGGTAGCATAGCCAGGTCCTGGATTTTGACATAGCGATTGTCCTGCACCGGTACCATAACCGTCGCCATCAGCATCACGGTAATAGGTGATGAATACGAGGCCATCATCGATAAGCCCATTACAATCATCATCGATACCATTACAAACTTCTTTTGCCCCGGGATGCACAGCAGGGTTAAAGTCATCGCAATCGGTATTGTTGGCAATATAACCTACAGGGAGTGAACATGCCACTACAGAATCAACCTGGTTACCAAAACCATCGCTATCTGCATCCTTGTAGTACACTGTATCTGCGATACAATCATGACCTTCAATAAATGCAGCACCCAGGCCGGGAGCCGCACCATTTGTACCATCATAATCAATTAATTTTGTGTAAGCCTTAGATGACGGATCAAAGGAGAAAACAACACCCGCATCATTACTTCCTCCTTTTGACGTCATGCCATACATCTTTCCATTGCTTGCCTGCAAAAGGTTGCCCAAAGGATTGGCACCCCCGGTATTGTCAAACTGCTTCAGCACTGTATAAGGACTTATGGAAGTGGTAGGATCAAACGAAAAAATAACACCAAGGCCCGCACTGCCTCCACCCGACATCATTCCATAAAATTTTCCATCACTTGCCTGTATAAGGCTTCCCTGTGGATTGGAACCATCATTAGTAATTTGTAAATATTTCAATACTTGCAGGGTTGAAGAGGCAGGATCAAAAGAAAAAATAACTCCGAAAAGGTTACCCGCCTGATTGGTCATACCGTACAGCTTTCCATTATTTGCCTGGATGAGGCTGCCAGAAGGATTACCCCCATTGTCAGGATTAAAATCTATTAGCTTCACATACGCAGACGTAGATGGATCAAAGGAAAAAATAACACCAGAGCCATTTGTTCCTCCTAACGTCGTCATTCCGTAAAGCTTTCCATCACCAGCCTGCATCAAATTACCGGAGGGGCGGGCACCATTAGAATTATTAAAATCCATCAACGTTACATAAGTGCCGGACGAAGGATCAAAAGAAAAAATAACACCGGCATTGCTGCCACCTCCATCATGTGTCATCCCATACAGTTTCTCATCTTTAGCTTGTATAAGGCTGCCCAACGGGCCGGCACCATCGGTATTATTAAAATCCATCAGCTTTGTATAAGTACCGGACAAAGGATCAAAAGAAAAAATAGTACCGTAGCCATTGCTTCCACCCCTGGTTGTCATACCATACAACTTATGATCTGTTGCCCGGATAAGGCTGCCTGAAGGCGTATTACCATCTGGTTGAACGGCGCTTGCAAATGATATGGAAACGGATAGATTATTTATAGCGGGGAGAAATTTAATTATAGTACCCAGCCCTACCGTTCCTCCTCCGGTGGTGATACTATATAAAGTCTGTGCCTGCATGGAAACGATGCATGCTAAAAAGTAACTGACGCTTAGTAAAATCTTTTTCATTTAATTTTCTTTGATTGCCTGGCGGCGGTTTATTGTAAATAAGGCAGGAAGCAATTAGCTTATGTATTATTAAGCTGCAGCTTACGTATAAAAATTTTATAGCAGAATATTAATTCGCCTACAAAAAACAAGGTTGATCTAAGGAGGGGCAGGCTCACTTGTCATGGAAAGAAACAGGATATATCACACCTGCAAAGCTCTTTTTATCAAGCATCAATTAATTCCCGAATGTACAATTATCCATACTATTTTTTTGACATTTCATTCCCCGTTATGTCAGGTAGGCGTCAAAATTATGCATCCATCTCAATAAGCCGTATAAATACATGGTCAGTGGTAACATTGAAACAAAGGTGTTTGCATTCTAACAGAATTTTGCATCAATTAATACAAAGTTTCATTGTGTAGGCTTAGTTTTGGAGATAATAAATTTACTTTTAGCAGTAGCTGAAATTTGAAGGCATGAATTTAACCTCAGCAGGAGATCATCATATTTAATATTAAAATTAAAAGCGGCGCGTTTTATGAATGAAAAAATTAAAAATGTACAGACTGAAATTCTTTCAAACAACTGGTACACTCTCAAAAAGATCAGCTATGAATATTTACAACACGATGGTACCTGGCAAAAACAAAACAGGGAAGCTTACGACAGGGGCAATGGCGCCACTATCATGTTATATAACAAGCAGCAAAAGACTGTTATATTTACGAAACAATTCCGGATGCCCACTTTTATAAATGGAAACCCGACAGGAATGTTGATTGAAGCCTGCGCGGGATTGCTCGACCAGGATAACCCCGAAGATTGCATCCGGCGGGAGACAGAAGAAGAAACAGGATATAAGATCAGGGATGTCCGTAAAGTCTTTGAAGCTTATATGTCGCCCGGTTCGGTAACAGAAATGTTATATTTTTTCATTGCCGAGTATTCCCCCTCAATGAAAATAAATGAGGGAGGCGGTGTAGCACATGAACAGGAAAATATAGAGGTCATAGAAATGCAGTTTGAACAAGCCATGGAAATGATGAACAGTGGTGAAATAAAAGATGCGAAAACAATTATATTACTGCAATATCTAAAGATTCATGAATATTGTTAATTGACATTTCACCAATGCGTTGCTCTAAAAACTATCATGTAAGATCACATGCCATTTTAAGTCTTATTAATCGACCCGGAAAAATCGCATGTCCTGATTAATCGCCCTTAACTACTTTAATGCTTTGCGTTTCCCCTGATTCAATTATGGTAAGTAGGTATGTCCCTTTAGACAACCTGCCGGCTTCATTGATCTCAATAATATTAGAACCTGAAGCCAGTACTTTACTATCCCTGTATAATTTTCTTCCATTTAAATCACTCAACATGAAAATTACCTTTTGCTGTAGAGGTGATTCAATGTTCACAATTAGCTTATCCCTGAATGGATTTGGCGTAACAACTGCCAACCCTTTTAAACCGGTTCTGATCTTTATTACAATGCTGTATTTGAAATGGCCATCTTTATCCAGGCTTTTCAAACGGTAATAATATAAAAAAGAACCCCCGGCAACAAGGTCGGTGTAACTATAGCTGTTGTTACCTGTCGCTTTGATCTGGGAGATCTCTTTAAAATTTTGTCCGTCAACACTCCGCTCCAGTTGATAATAATCGAGGTGTTGTTCATTATCAACTTTCCACGTTAATTGATTGCTGTTGCCAGAATTTTTACCAGTGAGGCTTACCAACGCTACCGGGAGAGGCCCGGCCTCCGGTCCCTCAACGAAAGCGGAACCAATAAATGGATTGGCACCATTAATCCCATTAAAATCTAAAAGCTTGGTATAAGTAGCGGTAGAAGGCGTATATGAAAAAATTACACCCAGGGTATTGCTTCCGCCATTTGCGGTCATGCCGTAAAGTTTACCATCACTTGTCTGCAGAAAGCTACCATAAGGAGTAGCACCATTTGTTTCATCAAAATCAGTCAATTTGTTATAGACGCCGGCCGAAGGAGAATACGAAAAAATAACACCATAATTATTTTCTCCCCCTGCAGATGTCATTCCATATATGTTTCCATCAGTCGCCTGGATAAGGCTGCCATATGGATTTGCACCACTGGATGTATCGCAATCCTGCAGCTTGGTATATTTTAATGTTGAAGGGTCGAGTGAAAAAATAACTCCTAATCCTGTCCCTCCCCGTCCATTGCCTCCATTAAGTGTCATTCCGTATAATTGTCCATCATCTGCCTGCAAAAGATTTCCATTAGGATTGCCTCCGTTGGCACCATCAAAATCGGCAATCTTTGTATATAAAGCCGACGCCGGGTCAAATGAAAAAATAACTCCATAGTTACTGCTTCCACCCCTGGTTGTCATGCCATATAGTTTTACATCGTTTGCCTGTATAAGTCCCCCATAAGGATTTGCACCGTTAGTACTGTCAAAATCACTGAGCTTTGTATAAACCGAGGATGAAGGATCAAATGAAAATATTACTCCATATCCATTGGTACCGCCTCCCGCTGTCATACCGTACAATTTTCCATCGCTGGCCTGCACGAGATTACCGTAAGGATTGGCGCCATTGATTTTATCAAAATCTTTCAGTTTTGTATACGTATTTGTTACAGGGTCATAGCAAAAAATAATTCCATTTCCACCGGTGCCTCCGTAGACTGTCATACCATATAGTTTTCCATTGCCCGCAAGTAAAAGGCTTGCTGAAACTTTACTTCCATTTATGTTAGCACCAAAATCTTTCAGTTTTGCATAAGCTGACGCCTGGGGATCATAAGAAAAAATAATTCCTATGCTGCTGATTCCTCCCTTAAGCGTGAGGCCATATAATTTGCCATCACTTGCCTGTAAGAGGCCGCCCTGCGGAAAACCACCTTCTGTATTGTCAAAGTCTTTAAGATTTGTATAAACAGATGTGGCAGGATCTATCGAAAAAATAACACCGCTGCCGTTACCTCCGCCCTGGTAAGTAACGCCATAAAGCTTTCCATCAGCGGCCTGTATGAGATTGCCCTGTGGATTGGCACCATTAGTTGAGTCAAGATCTTTTAGTTTTGTATAACTTGCAGTTGATGGTTCAAATGAAAAAATAACGCCCGCATTACTGCCGCCGCCAAGTTGTGTCATTCCATATAGTTTCCCATCATCCGACAAAGAAAAGCTGCCGGATGGATTGGCACCGTTAGTACTGTCAAAGTCCATCACCTTCACATAATCAGAAGATACCGGATCAAAAGAAAACACCGCTCCGTAACCATACATGCCACCCTGGAATGTCATCCCGAAAAATTTCCCATCGCTTGTCTGTACGAGATCTCCATAAGGATAAGCACCACTGCCGATACCAAAGTCTTTCAATTTAGCATAAGTAGTTGATGCAGGATCATAAGAAAAGATGACCCCACTGCCAAGTGCCCCTCCCTGGTTCGTCATACCATACAATTTTCCATCATTTCCCTGCACCAGGCTCCCTGATGGATTCGCGCCATTGGTTGTGTCAAAATCAACAAGCCTGGTATAGATTGAATTGGCAGGATCAAATGAAAAAATAACCCCTGCATTATCGCTGCCACCCTGGAACGTCATCCCATAGAGCTTTCCATCACTTGCCTGTACAAGGCTCCCCTGGGGGAACGCACCGTTTTCATTATCAAAATCCTTAAGCATCGTATAAATTGCAGAAGAAGGATCGTAAGAAAATATCACACCTGCCCCGCTATTTCCTCCAAGAGCGGTCATGCCATAAAGCTTCCCATTGGCACCCTGTATAAGATTTGTATAATGGGGATTGGCAGCAAAGCTTTCAAAAGACTGCGGTACATTCAAAATATTCGTTGCGGGTACAAACTGATCAATGGTTCCTCCACCCCTGTTGCCTCCATTAAAGGTAACACCATATAAAGTTTGTGCGGTAACGGAAAAAGTGGCTGTGTAATAAATAATAATGGCGAGTAAAAACTTTTTCATTTAATTGTTTTAGATGGGTTAACAGGTTTAAATTCCTTTGCATACCAGGCGCGGCTGAACTATACTTCGAAGTGGCCAGGATATTTCTATGTTTTTATGGGCCGGTGGATACTACACAGGCATAATTCTTTTGAATTATTTCCAGTAAATGACAAATTCAGTACCAAAGTATTTCCCGGGTCTTTTTGAATAGTATTATTACGTTGACGGGTCAACTAGTTCTACGGCATCAGGTACATTCATAAACAGGTACAAATAACCATACATCTTCTTTAATGCCAATATAAAGTGATACTGCGATCACGTAATAACTGGTGGCACCGGGCCTGCAATATTATTTTAGGTTTACTCTTTGTAAATATTTTCTATTTCTTTACGGCCTCCTATTTGTAATGTTGGATATCATTCATTATTTTGTTCTGAATTAAATTATTTTTTATGGCGCTAAATTCTTATCTTAAAATAACGGGCGAAAAACAAGGTGGCATTAAGGGAAGCGTGACTCAAAAGGGGCAGCAGGGGAAAATTATGGTAATTGCGTTTACACATGAAATACTGTCTCCACGTGATCCGGCTACCGGTCAGGCAACCGGGAAAAGAGTACACAAGCCATTTACGATCACCAAAGAGATAGACATGTCATCACCGCTGTTGTATGCAGCATTAGTGAACAATGAAAATCTTACTACATGGGAGTTAAAATGTTTTGGATCCAGCCCAAAAGGTGGAGAAGTTAACAACTATACAGTACAACTTAGCAATGCAAAGATCGCTGATATTAAAAGCATGCTGCTCAATAGTAAACTTGCTGAAAATATGAAGTTTCCAATAATGGAAGAGATAAGTTTTATATATGAGAAAATAGAATGGACCTGGGTTGACGGTGAAATTATTGCAGAAGATTATTGGACTTCTCCCATAGTTTAATTGAAAATTATTCTGGCGCCTATTATTCTTTTGGTCTAAAAACCCATTCCCAAACCAGTCCATCTTCAGGATCGATCACCGTACCACTAAACATAAAATTATTTTTCTCCAGAATTCTTGTAGAGAAGTTTTTCCCGGAAAATGTGCGGGCGGTAATCTTTATAAGTGGGTCAGTCTTTTGTGCCAGGTCGATTAATTGCTTACAAATTTCCGTTCCATATCCTTTTCTTCTATATAGCGTAAAGGTGCCATAAGCAATTTCTACAGATCCATTCACCGGCTGACCTTTGAAAGCAGCAGCTCCAATAAGGTCATCATTTATTTTTACATAGTAACCAATCCAGGGAGGCCTAAAACCAACTCTTTTGTAGAAGTCAATCGTCATATGCAAAGACTCCTGGCATAAAGGCGCATTGATAAATTCTTCGTTTTCGTCAAGCTCTTCCTTTATGGGCAGCAATTGCATTTCTTTGATAGTTGTGTGGGCTGGAATTTTATATTCCTGTTAATTCGCTTTTATTACCTTGATCACCTGGTTTTTTTGCGATGTAATTATTTCAAGCAGGTAAGTGCCTTTTGATAACCTCGCAACTTTATTAATTTCAATTACGTTACTACCAGGAAATAACAGTCTATTTTCCCTGAACAAACTTTTTCCATTTAAGTCAGTCAAAAGCAATACAGCGTTATCCTGTACCGGAGATTCGATATTCATTGTCAAATTGTTCCTGAATGGATTGGGGCTTACAACAACCAAAAATCCATTGAGATCTTTTCTTATTTTTAGTATAGCACTGTATTTAAAATTGCCATCTTTATCAACACTTTTTAAACGGTAATAATATAAGGAAGATATTCCGCCGGCTACCGGGTCGCTGTAATTGTACCCATTATTTCCGTTTGCTTTTATTTGAGCGATATCTTTAAAATTCCGGCCATCGTTGCTGCGCTGTAATTCATAATAATTTAGAAACTCATTCTCAACTTTCCACGCAAGTTGGTTGGTATTGCCCTTATTTATGCCACTGAAATTTACCATGGTAACCGGAACGGGGCCCGCCACAGGTATGGCAATAAATGCAGAACCAATATAAGGCCTTGCTCCGTCAACGCCCCCAAAATCCTTGAGCTGTGTATAAACTGAACTTACAGGATCAAATGAAAAAATGACTCCAAGGTCACTGCTTCCTCCGTCAAGGGTCATACCATATAATTTTCCATCACCAGCCTGGAAAAGATCGCCATAAGGATGGCTACCACTGATATTATTGAAATCCCGGAATTTTGTAAAAGCCGAAGTAGAGGGGTCTATCGAAAAAAGAACTCCAGAGCCTTCTCCTCCATCCGGCGTCATTCCATAAAGATTTCCGTTCCTGGCCTGGATAAGGCTTCCAAAAGGGTACGCTCCATTAATAAGGTTGGTATCATTGTATTCAAAATCTTTTAAATTAGTATAATTGGAAGTGGCTGGATCAAAGGCAAAAACAACTCCAAACTGGCTGCTGCCGCCATCGTATGTCATACCATATAATTTTCCATCACTGGCTTGTAACAGGTTGCCACCAGGATGGCCACCATTAGAAAAATAATCAAAATCTTTAAGCTTGGTAAATGTAGATGATAAAGGTTCATAAGAGAAAATAACGCCGGCATCATTGGTTCCTCCATAAGATGTCATTCCATAGAGCTTACCATCATTACCAATTATGAAACCTCCATTTGGAGCATTACCATTATCGTTATTAAAATCAAGAAGCTTTGTATAGATAGAGGACGACAGCTCTAATGAAAATATTACACCAGAACCGGCACTGCCACCTTGCGACGTCATGCCATATAGCTTACCATCCGGCGTTTCTGCAAAGTTCGAAACCGGGGCGCCTCCATTATTTGTATAATCAAAATCCAACAGCTTTGTAAGAATGGAAGATACCGGATCAAAGGAAAAAAGTACGCCATCATCATCGCTACCGCCCCTGGTTGTCATTCCATAAAGTTTACCATTGCTTGCAAGCATCAGTTTGCCGTAAGGATAGGAACCATTGGTACTATCAAAATCCAGCACTTTCTTATAAGTGGAAGTCGCCGGGTCATAGCTAAAAATAACTCCAAAGCCGTGGCTTCCTCCCTCTGCAGTCATGCTGAACAAAGTTTGGGCCCTCGTCGAAATCAGGCATGCAAAAAAACAAGTAATAATAGTTAAGGTCTTTTTCATTTGATTGTATTTGTTTCAGTAACAGGTTTCAATTATTAATTTTTTTTGCGAATTATTTCACAGGATATTCACATAGGCACGCCTGGTAAGCTTTCTTATTCGTACCCTCACTTTCTCAGGGCTTTTTGTAAGGTCATTACATTACTTTCAACACATTTTTAAAATATAATACCCACAAAAATCCCACCCCGGGATAGATTCTTTAATAAAGTCATTTGAAATTGTGGTTAAGAATTTCAATTGTTAAGCAAAAAACATGAGCCATAAAGCGATGTAGAGCTTTATTTCCCGAATAGCTTCCGTAGTAATTATTGGAAATTAGGTTTTGCAATGGTCAGAGTGTTTGTAGTCTCCAACAGGAGGCAAATTTACAAAATTCCTTCACAAAATAAAAAGATAGAATATTTTTTAGGCAGGGGCAGAAAAGGTTTCAATCATTCATACTACTAAAAAAGTATAAACATTGACTATTTTGAGACCTGGAAATTATAAAAAAGTCAATGAAGACATTATATTTTTTACCAGGAATATTTTCCCGCCTTTGAGAACATTCTTTTAGATATCATAACAGTGTATCTAAAGAATAAATGACTGCATTGCAAAAATAGTATCAAAACAAAGAGACTAACGTCAGTGCTTATTCGTAGTCAACCATTAAGTCAAGGCGCAAATACCATCTTCGAATTTTCTGTTTTCCCGGGTTTCAATTTAAATTGAACTACGTATATTTTATCAGTGCCCTTTACATTTTTATTGCAATTTCCGCAATTCACTTTCTTCGCCATTCAATGTAAGCCGGATCTTAGTCACCTTTCCGCTTCCATCTTTTACAAAAGAAATCTTAGCGTTAATTTCCTTAATAATAAAATCGGTATCAGAAACCGGGTACAATTCAAGTTTCGCCTGCCCTGAGGGCTGACCATAGAGTTTATTATTTTCTATGAAAACAGTAAGGGTTATATCATCTTTATATGTAAACTTTCCGGTATAGTCATCCATTATTGCAGGGGTGATAGCCACTACAGAATCTTCTTTCAATTTGTTGGCTTTTAATTCCTGGCCATTTTGAAATAATACCGCATAGCTTATTGCGCCTTTGTAATCCCGTATAAATTTCACTTTTGCATCGACAACTTTCCAAAAGAACTGGTCTTCGGCAAATGGAAAGACCTGAAATTTCCCCTGGCCTGTCACCTGTGAATATAATTTATCATTTTCAACGGTGAAGGTTATAACAGCCATCCCCGAAAGGACATATCTCCCTGTGTATACCTGCAGATCTTTGGGGTCAACAAAAGATGCTGCGTAAGAAGTTTGCTTCGCCATTTTATCCCATAAAAATGCCTCTGCAATTTTATTGGGATCAAAATTTGCTTCAGGTTCCGCATTATTTGAAAACATTACAACCGTCAATTTTTCTTTAGGATAGTAGGACAGTTGTGTCACAAAGCCATGAAGCCCACCGC
>JBDTLZ010000231.1:0-8211 GCA_039934515.1 Ginsengibacter sp. | reverse complement strand
GCATAAGTACCATTACTTTTCTATACAGATAATATTACTATTTAGGATGAGCGTAGTATTACTCTAAGTGTTTGGAAACGGCAATAATACCAAACTATTGGCCGTTACTAAGGCTCACGCATCGATTTTAATACGGCGTTTTGCCGGAATAACAGAGCGTGGAACACTTAAAATGTAAACTCCTTATATCTTAATTTGTAACCTAAACCAAAAATCATGATCTCCAACATCCTACATTCTTACCTCTCTTTTCTTTACTAGGAAAGTATACAATTTCTAAATCAATCCCAGCAACCTATAGAATATTGCTTCTATAAAAAACGACAAAGTAGTAATAAGTGTTTATGATTTTCCAGGAGAGAAACTCAATTTAGTATACCGGCCTCTTCAAGTTATACATCCGGGCTTTGTACCGGTGATGAAAACCCACGTCCAAATTTTAATGTCCCGTTAGTTTTTTCGACGGGACCAACCCCAAAAACTATGAAAACTTTATTCTTAACATTATTGATCATTAGCGGTCTTACTGCCGGCGCAAAAACTTACTACCTATCGGCAGACGGAAACGATGCGAACAGTGGCACAACAACATCAACGCCCTGGAAGTCGCTTAATAAATTAAATGCGTCCTTCAATTCCTTAGTGTCAGATGACTACGTCTTTTTAACCGCGGTGATGTATTTTATGGAACTATTGTGCCAACCAAGGGATTCACAGCGGGACATCCGGTAATATTTGGTGCATATGGTAACGGGGCTAACCCTGTTATAACTGGTTTTTCAACGGTATCATCGTGGAACAATATTGGCTCGAATTTATGGGAAAGCACGTCCGCAGTTTCTAAACTAAACGACCTGAACCTTGTAGTAATCGACGGAGTAAATACACCCATGGGAAGATATCCAAATTCCGGTTATTTTACGTACCAGTCACATTCTTCAAATGTTGCTATCACAAGCAGCTCTTTGAATGCAGGTCAAACTAACTGGACAGGCGCCGATGTAGTCATGAAAACTTTTAATTTTACTATCACAAGAAATCCAATTATATCGGCTTCCGGAAATACGATAAATTATGCTTCAACGGCCCGCGATAATAATTTAGGAAATAACGGTTTCGGCTTCTTTATTGAAAATGACGCCAGGACGCTGGATGTTCAAAACGAATGGTATTTTAATCCATCAACAAAAAAATTAAGAATTTACAGCAAGGATGAGCCGGGCAAAGTGCAGGTAAGCACCCTTGACACACTTGTGTATATGATCAAAAAAGCAAACCTGACATTTGACGGAATTGATTTCACGGGATCAAACCGTCGTGCATTCTTTTTGGGGAGTAATGCAAACATTACAATTCAAAACTGCAATTTTAATTATCATGGTCTATATGCAATATGGGGCGGCAATAACTATGGAACTAAATCCACCAATTTTAATTTTAATCATAATACGGTTAACCATGTAAATAGCCAGGGGCTTATACTGCAAAGTGAGTTTAACAAAGCTTATATCGGGCATAATTCTTTTAAAAATTGCGGCGTTTTTGCCGGTATGTTTAAAGTAGCCAGCATGTCTGATATCTGGAACCAGGCATATGGTTCGATAAGAACTGAAAATACAAATGGGCTGGTCGTTGAATATAATTCTGTTGACAGCACCGGTTATACCGGAATACATTTCGGTGGTAATAATACAAGCATACATCATAATGAAGTATCGCATCATTGCATGGTATTAATGGATGGTGGCGGCATTTATACCTGGACCGGACCGCATGCCCAATTTAAAGCAAGCAAAATATATAACAACATAGTTCATGACGGAATAGGAGATAACCAGGGTTCAACAAACGGTACGAGACCCACATTGGTACAGGGGATTTATTGTGATGAAAATACCGGTAACACGGAAGTTTACAATAACGTGTGCTTCAATAATCCATCTTTCGGAATTTTTTCTAACAGTAATTCGCATATGAACTTTCATGATAATACCTGCTACAATAACGGTGTTGCACAGGTGCTATGGTCATCTCAATTCCGCGCCACACACAGCGAATTGGGAGCATACATAACTGAATATGCACATGATGACACTGCAAGACACAATATCTTCTTCGCAAAAGGTCCTACACAACTGACAGCGGAAGTAAGTACAAAACTGGACGACGTGAATGTATTCTTTAATGTACTGGACAGCAATTTCTATGCACGGCCGATCGATGACAACGTAACATTTTTTATTCAGCTAAATAGCTTCACTTCTTTTTTACACTATAATATGGATCAGTGGAAATCGTACGTTTCCGTTAAAGATCATCATAGTAAAAAATCGCCAAAAAGTGTAACAAAGCTCGAAGATATGAGGCTCGAATATAATGCAACAACCGAGAGTAAAACAATATCATTGGATGGAACTTACATGGATGTTAGAAATGTATTGCACAAGGGCACCATAACGCTGGCACCATATACTTCAATAATTCTCATCAGGCATGAATCCGGTGACAATCAATCACCCATAGCGAAGGCCGGCGGAAATAAAACAATTACATTACCAATAAATACGGTGAACCTTACAGGAAGCGGAACAGATGGAGATGGAACTATTGTAAGTTATGCATGGACAAAAATTGCCGGGCCATCAGCCGGAACAATCGCTGATGAGAACTCGGCATCAACGTCAATAACCGGGTTGTTAAAGGGAATTTATCAATATAAATTAAAAGTTACTGATAATAATGGTGCAGCAGGTTTGGATACGATTACCATCACGGTTAATGCCGCCGCTAATGTTCCGCCAAAAGCAAAGGCGGGTGACAGGCAAACGATAACGTTACCAACAAACAGTGTGCATCTTAATGGTGGAGGAACAGATGAGGATGGCACTATAGAGGGTTACGAATGGAGAAAAATTTCAGGCCCTTCAGCAGCAAACATTACCAGCGCTAATTCGGCTTCGCCATCAATAACAGACCTCGGGAAGGGTAGCTATATGTATGAGTTGAAGGTTACTGACAATGATGAGGCTACCGGTTTTGATACCGTTACTATTGTAGTTAATGCTGCCGTTATTGTTGCTGCTAATATTCCACCAACAGCAGATGCAGGAGACAATCAATCTGTAACATTACCAAAGAACGCAGTTAGCATTAAAGGTAGCGGATCAGATAAGGATGGCAGCATCTCGTCGTATACCTGGACAAAAATCTCGGGCCCTTCTTTAGGAAAAATAACCGATGCCGGATCTGCCTCAACGACGGTTACCGAATTGGGAAAAGGTGTTTATAAATTCCAACTGGACGTTACCGATAACGAAGGCGCCACAACTTCAGATACCGTACGTATTACTGTTATTGGTGAGGAAATTATCACTAGCGAGCCGGATCCGGCTAACTTACTCCCTGCTGTAAATCCCCACAATACAGTAAATGGATTGGATTACAAATACTATGAATCCCGCAATGGCTGGACGTCTCTTCCTGATTTTAGTAATTCAAATCCGCTTAAGACCGGCCAATCGGATGGTTTTGATATTTCGCATGCCAAAAGGTCTGTAGCATTTGCATTCAGTTTCACCGGGTTTATCGAAGTACCTGCTGATGGCGAGTATACATTTTATACTACTTCCGATGACGGTAGTAATTTATCCATAGACAACGTGCCTGTAGTGAATAATGATGGATTGCATTCGGCCAGGGAGCGGTCTGGTATTATAGGTTTGGAAGCTGGTAAACATGCCATTTCCGTTAGTTATTTTCAACAGGGTGGTGGACATATATTGGGCGTTAGCTATTCAGGACCAGGTGTCAATAAGCAGGCTATCCCCGACGCAGCTTTATACAGAATATCAGTGGAAAGCAATAGAAGTGCCCTGGCTGTGAATAAAGAAGGAATTGACAAAACAATACCCGCGGTTACCCAGGTAAGTGCGAAAACTTATCCCAATCCTTTTGTCGACTATATTGAATTGAAAATAACGGGTGGTGTTGCGGGCAGTTACCAACTTATGCTCGTTGATATATCGGGAAGGGTCATCTGGACAAAAATCGGGATGAAAAGCGCCGGAAATTTTGAGCAGTCAATCAATACCTCAGCATTGATGGCAGGCAGTTATTTTCTGAAGGTGATTCAAAATAAAACCAGCTCAGTGATCAAACTGGTTAAGTAACCTACAATCTTAAATAGCCGGGGGATTCAGAAAAATCTTTCAAAAAAAATAATCATTGCAAAGGCGATTGGGTAAATCCAATCGCTTTATTATTTTTTAAGATTTCATCCGGGTGTTTTAATTCGATGATATTGGGTTAAAATATAGCAGTTATAAAGAATATGGATCAGTCAGGCAATCATACGCAGGAAATTTATTCCTGCTATGACGACAACGCTCCTGATTGCGGTAAATGGAGCCGTAAATTCAATATGCATTTTGACTGGCTAAAATCCCTGATACCCCCGAGGCTAACAGGATTTTACGCTCATTGTGCGTAATCTTCAGTAACTGACCGAATGTTGATCCTAGTGCACCGCCTGTTGCAATTATTGGACCTTCTGCCCCAAAAGGGCCACCTGTGCCAATCGCAATGGCCGCAGATAGTGGCTTGAGAAAAGTTATTGAGGGTCTTATTTTGCTTTGATTTGTAAGTATTTGCTCCATCGCCTCAGGAATGCCATGTCCACGAATTGCCTTAGACCCATATAATGCCATTATTCCAACAACAAAACCACCAATTACAGGAATGAGAATAACAAATAAACCAAGCGTATTATTCGAAGGGCTCGAATGTTCCAGGGAGAAAGTACCGTAAAAAGAAATGTTTGTTACAAAATCAATAAGAGACACTAAAAATCTGGCAATAAAACTAATAACAATAGCAATTAGAATGGCAAGAAAAGCTATCATAACCAGTCTTCCCTTATTGCGGGTAATCTGTGGCCTTATATTTTCTGCTTCAAGTGTAGGATTTAATGAAATAGAGATCGGTATTCCGTTCTTTAAAAAAGTGTTACCTGGCATTCTGGCTGGGTTTTTTCATCTGAAAATTTATTATGTAAAATTATGGGCTGCCGTTCGAAGAACAAAATTCAATTACAAATGAAGGCCCTTATGGAATTAATTCCAAACTATTCTCATATCCCTATTTCGTTTATCATTATACCTGAAACAAACCCCCTGGCAGGTATAATATGCGTCTGGATAAAAGGCAATTTATTTTGCATCATTTACTGGTCTCTATAACGTGAAGGCGCAAACGCTGCAAAATTTGAGTTAGAAAACTCAAGTGCAGGTTAATCATAATCGTGTATAAAATGGCAGGCAATTGCCTGTTATTTTAAAAAGGCATTTTTGCAGATGGCGAATTAAGAAGGAATTATTAAAAGCGACAGGCTGCCAACGGCTATTAAAATCTTATTATTACCCTTCCTTTATTACCTTTTTTTCCACGCCATGCCGGCCCATCTGCCAGGAGCTTTATAGCTTTCGGTTCGCAGCTTTCACACGTTGATGTCAATACTTTTATATTAGCAGGTTTTCCGCTTTTGTCGATTGAGAATGAAAGCGTGACTTCACCGTTAACGCGTTCGTTGTTTTCATCATATACCAGCGGTAAATTTCCTTCCAGGTATTTTTCAAACGTTTCCTTGCCCCCGACAGGTTGGGGCTCGCTCCGTATTATTTGAGTAGCACTATTTTTTCCATTCAAAGCTTTTGATTCGGGCGATACTTCTTTTACCTGTTTGCGCTTGCCAGGTGCAGTCACTACAACATTGGCAAGTTCCGCCGTTGTTTTCCTCATTGCTACTGAAGACTGCATATCTTTTTTAAGTGGAAAGTTTTTTGGCTCATAACCAGGTGCAACTGCCATTGCGTTTATGATGCTGTCTTGTGACTGGAGAGAAAAATTACCGGCAGTGTCGGTAAATGTGCCACTGTGCCGCGCCTTATCTGTAATACTTGCAAAAGGAACAGGATCGCCAATTTCGTCGGTCACTTTTCCTTTTAATACATATTCAGTCGCGGTTCCTACCCCGGTACCGCTTTTTGATTTTTTGTCCGGAGCTTTAAATATACCTGAACCGATGGCTGGTATACCCGGGGCCGGATTGATAGTCTCAACTTTTCCTGGTTTATTTTTAGAAGCACTTACTTCTTTTTCTGTTTGCAACTCATTTTCTGGTAATACGCCTCTGGCCTTTTTTGTAAATTCCGAAAGAGGTTGATCTTGTAAAGCGACATTATTTTTCAAGGTTACACTATCATTCAGCGGGATTTGTATCGAAGGCTTTGCCGCTACGATACTATCTGATTTTACCGCAGCATTTTTTATATCATTTACGGCAAATGAATTTTGTTCATTTGCATAATTTAATTTGTAAAAAAAATAACCGCCGCCGGCTATTATAACAAATAATGCAGCTATGCGCCACCACTTATTTTGGGCAATAGCAGAAATAAAAAATACATTTTTCTTTTTTCTTTTTTCAAGAAGCCGGTCACTCAATTCTGCAATATCCTTTTTAACAGCTGTTGAATGAAGATAACCCTCCAGTGCATCGTCAAGAAAAGGGTCTTCCAGCGCCGCTTTTTCCAACGCATGCATTTCCAACGGGGACATGGTGCCGGCATGATAGCTTGCAAAGTCCGCTGCGGTATAAATTTTATTTTTTTCTTCCATTGATCATGCTTTTTGCAAAGCCTGTTTTTCAATACAGATTTTTAAATTTCTCCTGCCATTTTGAATAAAGCTTCTTACTTTACCTATATCCGTTTTAGTAGTATCGGCTATTTCTTTATAACATTTTTCTTGCAGGTAAAACTGTTGGATCGCCTCCTTCTGCTCGCGGGGAAGCTGTTCAATACAGGACTCCATGCTTGTTAACTGCAATTCTTTCTCCGGTACACCATCCAGATGAATATTTTCTGATAAATGCACAACGTCAATATTAATATTTACAGGATTTCCTTTTTTACTGCGCAATTTCATAAGGCAATGATTTTTTGCCACCTGGTATAACCAGGGTTTAAAATTATCCACCTCGTATTTTTTGACCTTATTTATCAATTCTTCGAAGATATTTATCACGCAATCTTTGGCGTCTTCGGGTTCTTTCAGGTATTTAAGGCACACCCCATAAACCAGCTCCATATACCTGCCGTACAACTCACCAAGTATAACAATATTACCCAATGTCCTGTATTGCCGTACAAGTTCCTGGTCACTTTCTGCTGATACTATTTTTCTTATAAATGCCAATGCAATAAAGTTATTCAAATATTTTTTTACAATGCTTTATGTAATTACCAAAGATGTAGCATCAGGTTATAAATCATTTACAAGCTATCAATTTTCGAATAGTTGATTATTGCATCACCAATACTTAAAATAAGCATTTATGAAAAAATTAATTGTACCGCTGCTTGCGGTTTTTACCTTGATTACCGCATTCCGCAATAAAAACATCACTATTACCGGTACGGTAAGGGATGAAATCGGTGGCAGAATTTCATTTGTCAGCGTAAACGCAGGATCCATAGCGACTACGAGTGATCAAAATGGCAATTATTCAATAAATGTTGGTGAAACACAGGACTACCTTGTGTTTTCTGCTGTGGGATTTTCTGTAATAAAAGAGCAGATTAAAAAAAGAAGGATCATTAATGTAACTATGAAAGCAAACCCTGCTGCCATGGAATGTGTGATAACTACGGCATTTGCTCCTAAAAAGTCATCGGGCAAGCTGCCTAATATATATGCTGTATCAAAACCGCGGGGGAGTCATACACCAGGCGGGAAATATAAGGATGAAGATGCTAATACTGAAGAATACAGTAATATAACGGAAAATGGTTTTCACAAAGTAACAGATGAGCCGGTATCTACCTTTTCCATAGATGTGGACGCTGCTTCTTACAGCAACGTTCGTCGATTTCTCAACCGCAACCAGTTGCCTCCTGCCGGAGCTGTACGAGCCGAGGAAATGATCAATTACTTCAAATATCAATATCCCCAGCCGACAGGAAAAGATCCGTTTTCCATTAATACCGAGATTGGTAATTGCCCCTGGAATAAGGAAAATAAATTGGTGCTTATCGGGTTGCAGGGAAAAAATATTCCTGTTCAGAATTTGCCGTCCTCGAACCTTGTTTTTCTTATTGATGTATCTGGCTCTATGATGGACGAAAATAAATTGCCAATTGTGAAGGCATCCTT
>JBDTLZ010000230.1:0-11907 GCA_039934515.1 Ginsengibacter sp. | reverse complement strand
AGAAATCCGGCTGAGAGTAATGAGGTTGATTTAATGAAAGAACGTCTTGTTGTCATATGTAAAGTTTTTGATCTATAAATCTGTTGAAAAAAAAAGTAATATTAACGATTAAATCTTTTGTGTCACATATTTAGACGCACTCCTTACGTCACGAAATTGTCTTACAAATGCGACTGTTGCAAAAGCTTGGATACTTTTCAAATCCATCTATACTTTGTAAAGATTGCCTTCACCGGGAAAAGGTTGCAGTATAACCTGTCATAAAGAAACTTTTTGGTATTTCATTAATCCAGTCAATAGTTTAATTTTTTAAGGTAATTAATGTTATACTCAAGACAATCCAAAGCAGAAACACTATATTCTTCCTGTTCTACGAAGAAATATTTCATCCCCGCTTTTTCTGAATTTTGAAGCATCTTTTTTACGTCTAACCCTCCCTTACCGAATTCTGTACTGTGTTTTTCTACCAGGTTCATATCTTTCAGATGCCATAACGGAAAGCGGCCGGGGTATTTTGCAAAATAGTTTAACGGATCATTTCCGGTAACAACCACCCAACCCAAATCCATTTCGAGGTTAACAAATTCCGGATTGGTATTCTCTACAAGTACATCATATAAGATTTTTCCATTTTCCTTTTCAAATTCAAAATCGTGATTGTGATAGCCAAAATGCAGATTTGATTTTTCAGAAGCTTCTCCTGCTTTATTAAATGATTCTGCAACATTTTTATAGTTATCGACTGTCTGTCCTTTTGTTGGCATAGAAGAAACAATTACATATTCCTGCCCGGCTTCTGCAGCGTCATCAATCGTCTGCTGCCATTTATCATCAAAGTGTACGTGACCGCTTCGTAAAGTCATGCCAAGGTCTTTGGTTATCTTTTTCATTTCTGCCGGCTTGAGTCCATAATAATTTCCCTTTTCACTCCCCGCAGATTCAATTTCTTTATAGCCAAGGCCGGCTATTTTTTTTAATGTCCCGATATTATCGGCCAGCATTTCTGTGCGTACTGTATATAACTGTAACCCCACATCTTTGGCAGTCTTGCGATTGGAAGCCGCTGACAAATCCTTTAGTAATACTGATCCAATGGCAACCATGCCGGAGGTTCTCAAAAAATCACGTCTTGAATGCATATTTTGGTTTGAATGATAAGTATAAAAAAATTAAGCTATTTTATTTCTTTGTCAATGCCCGTACCGAATTGCCTATATACGAAGTCATTTAATCAATAATACCTCCCAATCATTTTATTTTCAACGATACGCGTTTTCATTTCCAACGGATCGATAGTTCCCTGTTTGCCATAAACAATTTTACCTCCAGGCTCAACTAGAATTGTATAGGGAAGTGCCCCCGTCCAATTTGGATCTACGGCTTCTATCAGTTTGTATTTATCGTCAGAATTGAATAAATAATTCATATTTGCAGCATGAAGGTCTTGTAAAGATCTCAATACCTTATCTTTTTTTTCGGGGTTGTCAGCACTGATGGTTATGAACTCAAAATCTCTCCTGCGATACATCCTGTTAATCGTAACGAACGATGGCAATTCATTTACACAGGGACCGCACCATGTTGCCCATACATTTATTAACCGCAATTTGTCAGAATTATTTTTTACAAGTTCTTTCACCCCGGCTTCGTCAATTACATCCAACGTAACCGGCTCTTTAGCCCATTCCTTATTGGAACTTGCAACGAGGTCTTCTTTTTCTGCCCACTTGATTGAACAGCCGAATACTTTTGTTGTTTTTACCGCTACATCTCTACCTGCCAATAACGCATCGATAGCATTTTGTGCATCCTTATTTTTTGGAACGCCGGTTGGCTTTTCAACGTCATCAATACGCCCCTGGTATCTTAATTTGCGATCCCTGTCAAAAATAAAAACGTGCGGAGTAGCGACAGGCCCATAGGCTTTGGAAACAGTTTCATGCGCGCCGTCAAACAGGTACGGAAAATTAAATTTTTTCCTTTTTGCATGCACCTTCATTTCTTCAAATGAGTCGCCAACATCCGCATATCCCAGTTCATCAAGCTGAACAGATCGCGGATCATTGGGCATTATTGCCACAACAGCCATCCCCCCCGGAGAATATTCTTTTGTAAGATTGATCAGCCTTTCTTCATAAGCCTGTGCGGTGGGACAATGGTCGCATGTAAAGATCACCATCAGAATTTTGGCATTTTTAAAAGACGACAGTGAATAAATTTTCCCATCAATGCCCGGCAATTTAAAATCGGGCGCCCTGCTCCCGATTTCCAAAGTTTTATGATCGCCTGAAAAAACATCGTTGGAAATAATCAGGATAAAAGCTATAGCTGTAAAAAAGTAAAAAAAGAATTGCCTCATTTCAAAAAATTTATTTTAATAACATTTTATTTTCCACATTGAAACAAAGATCAAAAATAAAAATCACATGCAGTGTTACGGGCCGGTTTTACAAATATCCTGCACTCACCTTCTTTGGTTCCAAAAGATAAGTCTTATAAAATAAAAAATGGAGTTTGATTCTATAGCCTTTATTACATCCACCGCTATACAGTATCTATGGCAGGGTTTTACTTTAAGCCTTTTTGTATTCCTGAATCTTGAATGCATGGGTCTCCTGACCATGTGCGATATTTAACAAAAACAACAGTGATGAATTGAAACAGGTCTCATTACTTTTACTAAATACACAAAGTTGGTGGCCATGCTGAATTATGAAGTTCTTTCCAGGATTTTTACGCCATTGTTTCCTGCAAGAATAGCTTTATGTGCAAGTTTATAGAATAATGAGGTTTCCAGGACACCCGGAATGCTTTTTAACATTGGGTTAATTTGTTCCAGTTCCGGCCACCCGGTGATCCATACATCCATAAGATAATTGCCATTTGCTGTTATTACCGGGCCGTCTCTTTTATCATTCATTCTCAAGACAGGTTTTACTCCGTGAATTAAATTCTGTATGCATTTCGTCACAAAAAGTGATCCCTCTGGTATCAACTCAACAACAAGAGGATACCTCCCGTCAAAATGCGCTGTATATTTTGATTCGTCCCCCACCACTATGAATTGCCCGGCCATAGAAGCCAACAATTTCTCATGGGTATGGATGCCACCCCCGCTTTTAAGAGCATTCAGGTCTTTGTCCAGCTGATCACATCCATCAAAATAAATATCAAGTGCAGAAATTTCGGAAATAGCCTGAACAGCAAACCCCTTCGTAAACAATAACTGGCGGGTAGTAAATGAGGATGTAAATAGCTTTATATTCAATCCTTTTGCCATTTCTTCGGCCAACAGGTCCACAAGGTGCGCCATGGTGGAACCTGCACCCAATCCCACAGCAGATTTGTCATTGATGAATTGTAGTGCTTCTTTGGCGGCAGTCCTTTTTAGATCCATGAGTTTATATTGCTAAATGCTGACTGGGTATGTAGACGATTGACTCCTGGTAAATAGAAATGATTGAAAGCATTACCACACTTGTTTTATTTATTCAACAATTTCTTCCTGTTACCCTGTTACGCCAGGATTGGCTAAAAATATTGCCATCACCTTTTTATGAAAATTCCACGGTCCTTTTTTCAATATTGCTTTGGAAAGCCAACTCAATAACACGAATGGTATTTCGGGCCTGGCCCGGCTTCACCTGCAATTCTCCTTTCCCGGTTATGGCATCATATACGTTCTGGTAAAGGTCGGCATAATTACCCACCTCGCTTTCAATAGCGCCCGTGAGGTGAACGCCGTTATGCTCTGTATTTATCTTGCCCCAGTTTGCCTGCGGCTCAATACCCCAATTATTATTCCCGGCGGGCTTTTGCCCGGCTTTCAAAGCATCTTCCTGTACATCCATTCCGTATTTAACAAAAGACCCTTGCTCGCCCAGCAGGATAAAACGGGGCAATGGCTCCCTGACCAACATCCCGGCTTTTAAAATTACTTTCAAGCCTGGATAATGCAGGGTCAATTCAAAATTATCGTCAACCCTTGCCCCTTTTCGCTGTGTCCGGAGATCAGCGTCTATGGCATCAGGCAGCCCAAAGAGTACCAGTGCCTGGTCAATAAGGTGAGCGCCCAGATCATAAAGAATGCCGGATCCCGGAAGAGCCTCCTCCCGCCACGCACCTGGCCTGAGATAATTCCTGAAACGGTCATAACGGCTTTCAAATTCAACAATGCGTCCCAGCAATTCGCTTTGAATTAGCCTTTGCAATGTGCGGAAATCACTGTCGCAACGGCGGCTATGGTAAACCGTTAGTATCTTATTTTGCTCCATTGCCAGTGCCATCAATTCATCAGCGTCCGCCGTTGTTATTGTGAATGGCTTATCAAGCATCACGTGTTTGCCGGCAAGCAGCGCAGCTTTAGCCAGCGATAAATGTGAAGTATTTGGCGTGGAGATCGCAACCAGCTCAATAGAAGGATCATCAAAAATATTTTCAGCGTCCGCGATGATTTTTGCCTCAGGATATAATGATGAAGCAGCAGCAACCTGCGCATCCTTTACCGCCCTTATTTTTGTGAGTTTCAATCCTTTTATAGATGTGATGAGCGGTGCATGAAAGGTTTGGCCACCCACGCCAAAGCCGATTAACCCCACATTTACTGTACTATCCATGATATTATTGTTTATTGATTGAAGGATTATAAAGCCGAAAATATAAAAGATTTAGCCACTAATTAAAATCTATTCCCAAAAGACAAATCAATCTGTGTAAACGCTAATAGAAAAGATGGTCCCTAATTACACAAATCTTCATGAATTAAATCAACCCTCAAATTAAACAAAGTAATCCGTGCAATTTGTGTAATTCGTGATAAAAGGATTGAGCCGCAGGCTCAGCTAAAAAAAAGACCCCACAGAATGTCCGATCCCATGGCTACCGGGTTCCATGGATTAAATGCCTCTCAAAATTAGACAAAGTAATTCGTGTAATCCGTGGGAATAATTCTTAAGCCGAAGGGTTAACCAATACCAGGATCAGGAAAATAATATTTTACCTGTATAGTCACGTCCTGAATTGGTGAGATAAAACGCAATAATTTTTTTTCCGTTATTATCTATATATGTTTTTGCATACAACATTTCTCCAAGGATCAAAATCCGCAAATAGGGTAATGTTGCTGCATGATAAGGGTCTAAGTATAATGCTTCATTTTTATAGCAGTATAACAATGTTTCCATCATCTTTGGCGTTAATCGCCTTTTCAAAATTGAGGGGTCGTTCATATTACCTTATGAAAGTTATAAGCATTCTTTTAGAAAAACTTTTCTAAAAATAAGAACACCTTATGGGAAAATCAAATATTTGTTAATATAATAGCTACGCGAAAATCATTTATGATGAAGGTACCCGCTTATTTATTAAGCAAATGAATACCCATCAAGGATCAAAAAAAGATTTTGCTTTAATTCCTGCCCAAGATCCGAAACAAAATTATCAAAGCCGCCGATCAATAAGAATATTTTATCGTGCCAGCGGGTCTTCTGTAAAAATTCGGGAAACGAACGATCATACTGGGCATTCGGCATAGGGATTGGATTATTACCGTCTGCATCAGCTATCGAGAAGTGTATAAATCTGGCGACCGGGTTAATTAGTAGAATACATTTCCTGCTATATAAAGTTTCCATTGTCTTCACAATTACCTCCTTACCCGCATGCTCCTCCATCTTTTCAGGACTAAAGATCAGGGTCACTAACGGAACGTTTTTGGGATCGTTTTTTCCAGGCTTGCGGGGAGAGAATATTATTTTCTGCACATCTGCAAAAAGCCTTTCAATATCATTTTTTATTTTCATGGATAAAATTTATGAACCTGAAATTCTATCTCCGGATACCCCAGAGCTTCTTAAATAAAGAATTATTTCATTAGAAAAGTTTTACTATTACAGCAAATAATCAACCAATTTTGCATAACGAAGTATTTTGCGGAAAATCGGGAGAGAACCATCTGTGATTTTAAAAAGGATTACACCGAATTTGATTATATTATTGTTAAAGAGTGGATTTAAATCTGCGGAATCTGTGGAAATTCTTTTCATGATGCATACAACCTAAGCCGCGGTTTCCCACGATCCGATAGCCCATCGGATCGTGGCTTGTCCTTTTACCAAAGATTTAAACCTATCAGGGAGTTGATTTAACACTGGAAGTTAATTCGCGAAAATTCCTGTAATTCGTGGCTTGTCCTTTTTTGCCCAAAGACTTGAGTTAATAAAGCCATTGATTTAGGACTCGATTTTAATCCCTGGCAATCCAAAAGCCATCAGATCCGTATAATCTGTGGGAACGCTTCTTTTTGCTTATGCCAGTTCGTGTAAGCCGGTAGCTATCGGATCATGGCTATCTTTATCTAGATTGGTGGCTGTTCCTTATTTGTTTCCTGATAATTTTGTTGCTTATTGTTCTTAGGCTTACATTGTCATCCAAAAATATATTTCATCATGAAAAAATTAGCTGTACTAATATTTCTGTGTGTGGCTGTTGCAGCCAATGCCCAACAAAAAATAATTCCCTTATATACCGGAGCCGCGCCCGGTTCTGAAAATTGGAATTGGAGCGAAGAAGAGAGTGACAAGAATATACACAATATTAAGGTAGCTTATAACGTAACAAAGCCTACGCTTACCGTTTTTACTCCCGACGCATCTGTTGCAAACGGTACTGCCGTAATTATTTGCCCTGGTGGTGGATTTCGTATCCTTGCTATTAACCATGAAGGTGCTGATGTTGCTAAATGGCTCGCAAGTAAAGGCGTCACTTGTTTTGTTTTAAGATATCGCCTGGTACGTAGTGTAACTGATGATCCGGTCAAAGAACTCGATGGGGAAATGGCCAGGCCCGGGTTTCGTGAAAGCCTCAAATCAATTATACCTATGGCAATCGCCGATGGGAGGGCCGCGATAACGTATGTGCGGTCTCACGCAACGGACTATAACTTAAAAACCGATCACATCGGTATTATGGGATTTTCAGCCGGTGGCGTTGTCGCCGGAGCTACTGCATTCAATTATACTCCGGCAAATCGCCCTGATTTTGTAGCACCAGTTTACGGAGCTGTACCGCCGGAATTTCAAGGTCCGGTTAACAATGATGCACCCCCGGTATTTTTAACAGCCGCAACCGACGACAACCTGGGAGTAGCCTCATCGAGTATCGAACTTTATAATAAGTGGCTTGAATCAAAACATTCTGCTGAGTTGCACCTGTATGCAAAAGGTGGCCATGGATTTGGAATGCGTAAACAAAATCTTCCTACCGATAACTGGATAGATCGTTTCGGGGAATGGTTAGGTATGCAAGGCTTTATAAAAACCACGGTTTCTGTAAGCTCACAGCAAGTTGAAAACATGCAGAAAACGCTTACTGATTGGCCCAACCTGGAACGGTATGCTGATGCTAATAAAAATCTGCAAAATTCCAATGACAAGCGCGTTGTATTCATGGGCAACTCGATCACAGACGCATGGATAATGGTAGATTCTGCTTTTTTCGCAAGCCACAACTATATAGACCGGGGTATAAGCGGACAAACAACACCGCAGATGCTGGTACGTTTCAGGCCAGACGTATTAGACCTTAAGCCTGTAGCTGTAGTGATCCTTGCCGGTATCAATGATATAGCCGGAAACACGGGCCCTATGACGCTGGAGCAAACTTTCGGAAACATCGTTTCTATGGCTGAGCTCGCCAGGGCAAATAATATTCGCGTAGTGATTTCATCTGTATTACCAGCTCACGATTTTCCGTGGCACCCGGGATTGCAGCCGGCTGAGAAAGTTGTAGCGCTTAATGCAATGCTTAAAGGATATGCTGATAAGAACGGAATTGTTTATCTCGACTATTTTTCTGCAATGGTTGATGACAGAAAGGGCTTGCCCAAATCACTTTCGGAAGATGGGGTGCATCCCAATATCTCCGGTTACAAAATAATGGAGCCACTTGCAGAGATAGCAATTGCAAATGCATTAAAACGTAAATGATCTTATTTATTGACCCTGACTGTGTAACTTTTTTTACAGTCCATACTATTTCAGATTTATCTTCATAAATAATAAACATGAAAAATATAAAAGGAAAAATGGGGACAAGACAAAAACAAAAAGCCATAAGCGTAAGCGTTGCTATGGCAATTGGGGCCCTGGCTTGTGGAGCGCTGGCAATTGGCGCACTGGCAATTGGCGCGTTAGCGATCCGGAGAATGGCTATTAAGGACGCCGCCATCAAAAACCTGCATGTGGGCTCTCTCGTTGTCGATCACCTGGAAATCAGAGACCAGTCTGAAAATTTTTAAACTGATTTACCTGGTTAAGATCGGATTGAGTTTACTGTTGTGCCACCGCCTGTAAGACAAAACTGCACTATATTACAAGCTCTTACCAATTATTATATTTGTTGAAGGGTATTCGGCTAAATACATACATTTATAGCAATGAGGGTAACTCAACAAGTTAAATTTTTCTGCTTCAATAAAATCGCTTTTAATGGGAAAAGGAATAGATAATAATACTTACGATGCAATAGTTATTGGGTCAGGTATCAGCGGCGGCTGGGCTGCCAAAGAATTGTGCGAACTCGGCGCAAAAACATTGGTTCTGGAACGGGGCCGCAATGTTGAACATATTAAGGATTACCCTACAGCCACCAAACCTGTTTGGGAATTTCCCCACCGGCAACAGGAACCATATTCGGTTGTTAAGGAAAACCCTATTATCAGTAAATGCTATGCGTTCGGTGAAGACACGCATCATTTTTTTGTAAAGGATAAAGAACATCCTTACATACAGGAAAAACCATTTGATTGGATACGCGGGTACCAGGTGGGTGGCAAATCCATTATGTGGGGACGTGCATGCCAGCGTTGGAGCGACTTTGAATTTTCAGCCCCACAACGTTTTAATTACGCAATTGACTGGCCGATAAGGTATGCAGATATTGCTCCATGGTATTCACATGTTGAAAAATTCTCGGGTATTTGCGGCGATAAAGACGGGTTGGAAGCGCTGCCCGATGGTGAGTATCTTCCACCATTTGAATTTACCTGTGTGGAGGCTGATATGCAACAGAAAATCCATGCTCATTACAGTGACCGCCACATGGTACGTTCACGTTGGGCGCACTTAACAAAACCTGAACCTATTCATTTGGAACAGGGACGGGGCCAGTGCCAGGCAAGGGATCTCTGTACCCGCGGTTGTCCTTTCGGCGGATATTTTAGTTCTGTGTCATCGACATTACCCTGGGCTAAAAAAACCGGCAATCTTACAATCAGGCCTTTTTCTGTGGTACATTCAATTATCTATGACGAACAAAGAAGCAAAGCTGCCGGCGTAAGAATTATTGACACTAACACCAAAGAAGTAATAGAATATTATGCGAAAGTAATTTTCCTGAACGCCGCTTGTCTTAATAGCAATCTTATTTTATTAAACTCTGTTTCATCACGCTTTCCAAACGGGTTAGGAAATGATAACGGATTGCTGGGAAAATTTATTGCCTTTCAAAACTACCGCGCCAGCGTTTGGGGTACAGTAGATGGGTTTGAAGATAAGTATATGTATGGCAGAAATCCGGCTACACCAATAATTGCAAATTACAGGAACCTGCATAAACAAGATACCGATTACCTTGGTGGATTTTTGACCTTCGTACCATCCATACGACAAGCTGCAAACTGGGGCGATGGTATTGGTCCGGAACTGAAAGATTCGCTGTCCGAACCGGGCCCGTGGCATGTAGGTATGTTTATGCAGGGGGAGACATTACCCAAGGAAGTCAATCATGTACGGCTAAGCAAGGATCAAAAAGATCCATGGGGAATTCCTCTACTAATAACTTCAGTTGGCTATGATGAGAATGACGATAAGATGGTAAAAGATTTCTTACAGCAATCCGCTGACATGATGAATATTGCGGGTTTAAAAGATATTGTGCAACATGACACCCACCAGGCCCCGGGCCTTGACATTCATGAAATGGGCGGCTGCCGGATGGGTCATGATCCTGGAACCTCCCTGCTTAATAAATGGAACCAGCTTCACTTATGTAAGAATGTTTATGTAACCGATGGTGCCTGCATGACAAGTACGGGTAACCAAAGCCCGTCTATATTGTATATGGCTTTTGCTGCGAGAGCTGCAAATCATGCTATAGAAGAGATGAAGAAGGGAAATATTTGATAGTACCTTTTAGAATTGAGGTGTTATAAAATTCCATAGCGATTAAAAAATTGGAAAGAACAATCATAACCTGTCCTATCGCCTGGCAGTGCTCATATCATTTTATTTCCAGACACTACCTGTGTCAATACCGAACACTTCGATTTGCAAAAGTTTTCTTCAAGCCCTTTAGCTTCAGCACATTATAATTTGGCATCGTCGTTGAAAATATTTGATGTACAAAATTTATTAAAAATGAAAACATCAAACAGTTCGACAAGAAATGAACAAATCTTTGTAATGAAACAAATCCTTTTTGCTATGCATATCATCATCATCTGCCTGGCACTGCCAATATTATCATATTTGCAATTAACATATAAAAGTAATTCAGCAGAAAATGGATCACATTCGGCGGTGCGGCTAACGATATCCAAACACAACAGCACAGTTGCTGCATCAAAAAAAATTGGGCAGCCATTTGGGATTAATTCATAACAAAAAAGTTTCCAGGGTATCGACTGGCGTCTATCCGTGTACGTTACTTTTAATGCTGCCGGTAAGCTCATTTTAAGTAGCGAAATTCACCTTACTTTTCCGAATAGCGGTGATATCGATTCTATACATACGATGCCATTGGTAACGTGCGTAAAGTATTTCAAACGAGCCTGGAAAACCAGGTTTCCGAAACTTACACTTATTTGAATTAATCCCCGCGACACAAAAAGAAACCAGTTTTCTGGCTATAATAATATTCTATTTAATGGCATTGCAGAATTTCCATCTATTTATCCATCGACCTTGGTGGTTTTTTAATGGGTTTGACAATTATCACTACTATCAATTTATCGCATACCTTCCCTTGGCACCAGGTTTACCAGCTTTTTAATAATTCATACAGTACTTTTGACCCCGCCCCGCAATATGATAGTAACGATCGCCTTATAAAATACAAAATGTATAGCGGAGATTCTCCTTATTATTATGAGGAATATACTATTACTTTATATAAGTAAAAGGGGCATCTTAAGATCCAGTGATCTGCTTTTTACTTTTGACGGGGATCTATAAATCCAGCAGACAAAGAATGACCTTGGATTTTGGTATTGGTTTTCACACATCAAAAGTGGCTTTGGAACAGTTATTGATGTGTTAAAAAAAGAATAGTAATAAATATTTCAAATGAGCATTAATAACAATTTAAATAAACTGTATGGACGTATTAAATCAAGAAAACCTGACAGGTGTAAATAAAGAAGGAACCCATCCCAATACACCCTTAAAATTTTTGGCAGCTTCCTCTATCATTGGAGACCATGTTCATAATGATAATGATGAGCATATTGGGAAGATTGAGGATATCATGATAGATATCACCAAGGGTAGTATAGAATATGTAGTAATTAAATCCGGCGGGTTTCTCACGATAGGTGAGAAATATTTTGCAGTGCCATTTAGCCTCCTGAAAGTAGATCCGGCAAAAAAGCAGTTCAGGCTTAATCAATCAAAAGAAATGATTGAAAAAGCTCCGGGATTTGATTTAAACCATTGGCCGGAAACCAATTTTCATGCGGAAGAAAGTTATTGGAGTTTTGTTTAAAATTCCGTAAGATGTGTATTCAACGAAATATGATGTTCCCTACCAGGTAAGGGATCCTCTTGTTTTTTTTCACGCAAAGCCGCAAAGGAAATAAGCCGCAAAGTGAAGCTACTGAACTCTTATGCGTCTTTGCGTGATTCCCTTGTT
>JBDTLZ010000229.1:0-26435 GCA_039934515.1 Ginsengibacter sp. | reverse complement strand
TAAAAAGTCGTATACAGAGATGGAAAATAACTGGAAGAGGAAATCCAAAAAGGGCAAATAGGCTTCTCCAGGCGTTCGAATTATAATCATCACGCAAACTTCCCTTAGTCCCTTTTTATTTTCTAAAACTGGTGGAACGACGCCGATATAAATTCAAGTACAACAGGTAATGCCTCCCGCCAGTAAGTCCAGTTATGCGCACCGTCACGAACGCGGAACTCATGGGGTATGTCTTTTTTGCGCATCGCAATATGTACAAGGCAATTTCCTTCATTTAAACGATCATCGTCGCCACAATCGATATACCAGCGAATAGATTTTTTTGAACTATCGGGCATATTGTTCACCAGTTCAAGAACGCTCTGCCTTTTATAATAGGCTGCTATTTCGGCATCTGTTATATTGCTGTTCTCTCTCCTCAGCCTTGCCTTTGCACTATCTGCGTTTAATGGTCCTGTGCCGGCGCTCAAAGGGCAAGCGGCAGAAAATAGTTCAGGATGATGTAATGCATAGGTGAAGGTTCCATCGCCTCCCATTGACAAGCCTGATACAGCACGGTAATGCTTGTCTGCTTTTATACGATATGTCTTTTCAATGAACGGCATAAACTCCTGGAAAAAAAAATCTTCATACCGCCAGGTATTGGTGGCATCATTTGAATAACCCCGCCGGCCAGTATTGGCATCCGGCATTACAATGATCATGGGGGTGGCCGTTCCCTCGTTGATGGCCTTATCGGTAATGTATTGTACTTCGCCAAACTGGACCCAGCCCGTTTGGTTGTCTCCACCACCATGCAAGAGGTATAATACAGGATACATGCGCTGAGAGGATTCATAGTCTGGCGGGAGGTAAATGGCGTACTTCCTGTCCATGTTTAATATTTTACTCTTCAGGGAAAGATTATCAAATACTTTCCCGGTTTGAGACATTGTACAGCAAGAGATGGATAAGCATACTATCAGCGTGAAGATTAATTTCATATCGCAATGTTTGTTTAAAATAAAACTAAAACAAAGTACCGCCATTTCAAATTTTTAAACTTGCAGCCATAAAATCCTTTGTACAAACGCGCAGTTTAAAAACACAAAAATGCCAGTCGCAGACTGGCTTACCTGACTTTTTATTGTTGGCATTATTATACTAAGAATCTAAATGATCTGCAAACATCTTCCCGGTGGTGTCTCCTTTATCTGTTGGATCCGGCATCTATCTTTCCACTTAACAAGGCATCTATAACCATTGCATGACCGTGTCCAAGATCAAAATCTTCGGTAAGCCAGGACACAATCGCACCCGCCTTCATGCCAGGCTATAGCAGACTCTTTTCATTGGCCAGCCGCCTAAAGTCTTCAGGTATTTTACCCGTTTTTTCTTTATGTTGTTAAGATAAGCCTGGAACGGCATCGTTAGTAATATTTAATCTTGAAGAATTGGCTGTAACGGCATGTATTTTTGCATCTTTTTTTGCTTCCAGCTTATGGTAAAAAATATAGGATACCGCCAATATAGCAAATGCAACTAAAGGAAAAATAACCTGCCCGCTAAAACCATCCACAACAAAATGAGAAGTTGCGGCGCAAATAAAATTGATTCCGAAACCGGCATATGCCCATTCTTTATACCTGCCCTTTACCACTGGTAACACCAACATGATAGCGCCGGCAACTTTAAAGAAAGTAAGCATCACTCTAAAATAGTCGGGATATCCCAAATGGCTGATCCCCTGCCTGGCAAGTTCAGTTTGGAATGTTAAAGCCGGCATTAGGCCATCGAGTAAAAAGATGAGGATGGTAGTGGTCCAGTAAATGATCTTTGTCTTTTTCATTGCTACATATTTAATGGTATATAATTATTTTACCGGTATAAAATTACAGAGACGTAGATTATCAAGTGATGTGCAAAAACGACATTCTGCGGGGTGATTGCGACAAAGTTTGGAAAAGTTCCACGAGCAGGCTACCTGTTTGAATACCCCATTTGAATGAGTACTTTAGGTAGTCATATAGATCCTGTCTTAATCATTATCATCAATTTTTTCTTTGTTATTAATTTCCTCGTTTTCCTCGGCCAGGGAAATTGGCCATACAAGCGCAACCGCCACTACGGCCAGGATCATTATTGAAATAACCCTTTTTTCATAACATTAAAATAGAAAATCTTTTTTGTTTTTCCTGTTGTGTGGCCATTTAAATTTTATGAGGAATCACTTTGGGCAGCCTGGCTGAATAAGAGTTGGGTGTTTATAGGTAAGTTACGGCCTGCCTACTTCAGAAAAATAAATACAGCGCCAATAAGCGTTAATACAATGACTATTTTCCGATAACTATCGTCTTCGATCTTTGCAACAATTTTAACCCCCGCCCAAAATCCAAGTACCAGGGCGGGCAATAAAAAAGCGTCTGTCTGTAAAGTGGCAAGCGTAATATTGTTCCAATAAAAAACCTGGAAAGGAAGCTTAAAAAGATTTACTACTAAAAACACCCAGGCAGCCGTGCCAATAAAATTATTCTTAGGCATACGCATCGCCAAAAAATAGATATTTGAAAATGCACCAGCCAGGTTACCCAACATTGTTGTAAAGCCCGAAACCAAACCCATACCTGCAGCAAACAATTTATTTTCGGGCATCACAGGATTCTTGCGAAATTCCAACAGCACGACTATCGCAATAGTTGCCATAATGATCACCGCCATAATTCGTTTAAAAATCACCTCGTCGAGATCTTTGCCTACATACACCCCGATAAGAACACCTACGGCCATCCATGGAATTAGTTTCCAAAAATGTGTCCATTTTGCATGACGGTTATAATAGATCACCGCCATAATATCGGTAAAACACAGCAATGGTAACACAACCCCGGTGGAAGCCTTGCCTCCGAAAACGATCGCCATTATCGTTACATTCATCATGTCTATTCCTTTTAAACCTGCTTTTGACAAACCAATAATAAAGGCACCCAGCAATATGAGCAACCAGTTGACCATCGAAAAAGTAGCAAGAAAATTCATATTTGTTTTTTACTTCTGCAAGGCCTGCTCATGCAGCATGATTTAATAAAACAAAAGCGAAATATTTTAACCCGCAGGGCAAATCTACTATTTGTTGTTTGGCCGGCGACCGATAACGCAGTTTTTTAAAAATCGGGAGAAAGAGAATGTAAAATGTACAGTATGTTTATATAGTATTAAGTGAAGAAAGTATCTTTATATGGAACGGCATAAGGATCCTGGTAAAATAATTTAGACAGCCAATCAACAGCGCAACACTTTTATCCCGATATATTTTTATGGCTTCAATTTCAAAAAAAACAAGGATAGTAATTATCGGTGTAGGCTCTGTTGGGTCAACCACCGCTTTTACATTGTTAGTGCGCGGGCGTATGGAAGAGCTGGTGCTTATCGATGCAAATAAACAAAAAGCCATTGGCGACGCCTTGGATATGAACCACGGATTGCCCTTCGTAAACAGCGCAAGGGTATGGGCCGGTGACTATGAAGATTGCCGGGAAGCTGATATCATCATCATCACTGCCGGGGCTGCACAGAAACCGGGAGAAAGCCGTATTGACCTTTTAAAACGCAACGTAACTATTTTTGAAAGTATAACAACAGAAGTGTTGAAATACAACACTGACGGGATTCTCCTGGTAGCTTCTAACCCTGTCGACGTGATGAGCTATTTTACCTGGAAAAAATCGGGCTGGCCTTCCCGCCGTGTAATTGGTTCGGGTACACTCCTCGACAGTGCACGCTTCCGCTACCTCATAAGTGAGCAACTCGGGATTGATTCAAGAAGTATCCACGCACATATTATAGGAGAGCATGGAGATTCAGAACTTCCTGTATGGAGCCTTGCCAATGTCGCGGGAACAGGCCTTACTTTATCAGGAGAACAAATGGAATCTGTTTTTTCAAATACCCGGGATGCGGCCTACCAGATAATTGAGGCTAAAGGTTCTACTTATTACGCTATTGCCCTTGCACTCGATCGCATTTGTACGGCGATACTGCGTAACGAGTCAGCGGTCCTGAATGTTTCGACCTTACTTACCCATTACCATGGAATTTCTGACGTGTACCTTGGTGTGCCTTGTATCGTTGACAGGAATGGGATTCGCGAAGTGCTTCCCTTTAATATAGACCAGGATGAAACCGCGTTGCTCGAGGCATCTGCAAACAAAATTAAAAACATCATTCATTCAATTGCAACCTGACAATACCGGCAGTCATTGGTTCAATAAATTAATATTCACTAACCGGCGAAAAATCTTTTTTCAATAACCAGCCCCTGGTCGTTTGCCCCCTGGCATTGGTGAATATCACATAGCTAAAGTCATCGGTTTCATTCACCAAAGTAAGTACCGCCTCGCCGGTAGTTAAATAAATATTGCTCCTGCTGTTCTTATCAGGTGCATCGTAAAAATAAGCGGTATTGACAATTTTATATTCATTGCCTGTATGGGTATTCTGTTTGTTTGAGGATGAATCAGTAATGGGGGCCGCCTTTTTTTGAGGCTTACCTGGCGTATATGTCACAGGCGTAACGCTGCTCTTTTTTAATTTGCCTTTCGGTTTTCTTACCGGCTTGTTGATAAGGGCAACGGTTGTATCCGGAATATCCTTTAATTTCTTCTCTTTTTCTACAATGTTACCAGTTGCAGGCATATTCGTATCCTGGTCATGGAATGTGTTGTATGCAGCAAAACCCGCTAAGCCCAGGGCGAAGATGAATACAATAAAAAACAAAGATCTTGAAACGCCGCGTGGCTTATTTGCATTGACATATTTAGCCTCATATAATTCTTTATCCCTTGTATCCACCTGGTATTGGTATTCTTTCAACAACTCTTCTTTTTCGGCAAGCTGTGCCTGCAACTTATGAATCTCTTTCCTCCATTTGGATTCATCTATCTGAAGCAAAGCTGTTTCTCCCGGTGAAACATTTATGCCCTTCTTTCTTTCTTCAGCTATGGTGCCCAAATGAATAAATTCCTGCAATTCGCTTCCATTCTTAAATCGTTTTGCAGGATTTTTTTCCAGGCATTTATAAATCAAACTTAACAACCATACGGGTATCTCCATTTCCCTTTCCTGTTTTTCATGGCTAAGGAAACTCGATACGCTCTCCCTCCTAAGCGTAACAACATCCGGTGGCAATGTTTCCATATGCGCAAGCATCACTGCGTTGCGGGCCATCTCTCCTTTATTCATTAATGGGAAAGGCACGGTCCCGGCCAGCAATTCAAATAATATAATTCCAAAACTGTACACGTCTGTTTCAAAAAGTGTCTCCCCGGAACTTTGTTCCGGCGCCATAAATTCTATTGCGCCTGCATAACGGATGCTCGTGCGCCTTTGCTCGTCAGACATAACGGACAAGCCAAAATCGAGCAGTATATAATTACCGGTACGCTGGTTAAACTTTACATTATTACTTTTTATATCGCCATGTTTTATATTAGCGCGGTGGCAATGTGCCAATGCATTTGCCAATTGGTCGGCCACTTTAATTGTCTCCTTGATCGTAAATATCGGATCGTAAGGAGGCTTTAATAATTCGCCGAGATCGGGGCCTTCAATGTATTCCATTTCTATGTATGGAAGATTGCCGGAACTTGTAATGCCGGAAGCAATGATGCTTACTACATTCGGATTGGGGACTTCGTTTACCTTTTTTAACTTCTGCACTTCATTCCGGAAGGAAATGAAATGTTTATCATCCTCGCTTTCGCTCGAGATCGGCGTGGGCAGGATCTTAATTGCGGTAATAATTTCACCTGTTTTTCTTGCTTTATATACGGACCCCTGTCCGCCTGATTTTAAAGCCCCAAGGTTTTCCAGGCCCTCTGTTATAGTAAATATCTTTGCCATAATATTAATCTTCTCCGGTGTAAGTAAATTCAAGTACAGCCAGGTCGCCCAAAATTACCTGGTCTCCATCCTGCAGCCGATGGCCAACCTCTATTGCCTGCATCTTTATCAGTATTCCTTCCGGGGTACGCACCTTCATTTTATTGTTTGGAGGTATACCCCCTTCGTCTGCAAAAATTAAGAATGAACCACTATCTGCTTCCCATTCGATATGAGCATGTTGCCGGCTTACGCACCGGTTCCTTTCAATGGGCTTAAATGCAATAGTATTTTTCCGCATATAATTCCCCGTGGCCTGCACGGTTACTTCCCTGCCAATATTTATCCTTCCGTTACCCGATTCGATTAAATACGTTTCCTTTTCAGCTTCGCCATTGAGAACCTTTATAAAGGCCGTATTTTTTTTATTACTGAGGCCCGATCTTTTTGTAGATATGAAGACTGCCGCATCGATACCCTTTATAAGATCAGCCTGCGGAGGAAATTTACCAGTGAACGCAACTTCAAATTTGAAAGACGGCGATAAGGTGATCGCATAGTCGTCTGCTATTTTTTGAACTTCCTCCTTTTTAAATTTACCCGGAATATTTACGTAAACAGCAGCCTCGTACAAATGTTTTTCTGCGTCATTGCAATTGATAAAAATATAAATGCACATTATATTGGCACCTTCTCCACCCTGGGTTCTTTGCAATTTTTCTTTAATTGACTGCAATAAAATATTGCGAATTCCCTTTACGTCGTGTGAGCGTTCTTTAAATAAATTAAACATAGGTCGTTCCTGGTTTTTAAATAGTTTAATTGCTGCCGGAAACAAAATAAACTCCGGCAGTTAATTTATTTGCTTGTCATTCATCATCCCTGGCTCCGTTTTTTTCAAAGGATCAAAACCTTTGATATAATTGAGCTCGAGCAAAATTGGTATGATATCCCTACCCGCTAATCTTACCGCCTCGCTTGAGCCCTTTGCTCCTTCGATCCGGATACATACAACCAGGTGCCCATCACGGTTGGCCTCGGGAGCAAAGAAAACATACCAGCCATCATGGATGCTTTCACCCTTTACTATTCTCTCAGGCGTACCGGTTTTACCTGCTACGTATATTCCCAGCTTGCTGATTTTTGGCGCACTCTGTTCCCGCATATACGTCGATAAGTATTGCGCGTACAACGAATCGGTTGCAATGGGAATGGCGCTTTTAATGCTTACTGCTTTACCATTAATGTTTAGAACATACCTGTTGGGAATCATTACACCATTATTGGCTATCCCCGAAGCAATACGCGCAACCGCTGCAGGTGTTGCTACCAATTCGCCCTGGCCCCACGCCATCCCGGAAATTCCAATCGCTCTTGTGCGGCGTATATTTTCAGGATTGTACCTGCGCAGGCTTTTGAATTCTGTTTCCCTCCACAACGTCCTCCACTTTTCCTGCTGCGCGTTGTTGTTACTTTCGTTTTCGAAATAATATCCACCAACACCGCGCAGGAACATCCCCGATTTCATGTACAAGGTTGCCATGTCTTCCTGCAATTGATCCTCATTGGCTAAGCGAATAAAAAAAGAATTATTTGATCGTACAATTGCCCGCCCGATAGAAATTAAACCTGCTTCATCCGGTTCGGGACCTGTCATCCTTATAAGGTCTTTTGGGTAAACCCTGATCGTTTTTTTTGCAACTGCTATACCCAATTTATTAAAGGCGGCCAGCGCTGTAACCAATTTTGCAGTTGAACCTGGCTGGGTTGCATGGGTGAAGCCGATATCAGTATTTACATTCCATCCCGGTAATTTGTTTATCTCATTTTCCGACAAGCTCAACCGTTCCCAATCATTCAATGGAGGCAATGGCCAGCATGAAGATGCAATCACATCACCGGTATTATCTTCCATGACCACTACTGAAATCCTTTTCCTGTTTGCGCTGTCATCTTCTTGTATGGCTAACTCAATCTTCGTTTGCAATGCCGCATCCATCGTAAGGGTTATATCCCGGTTGCGCTTTTTAAACCGGGCAACTTCATTGCTATTGATGCCTGCGATCAACATATCTGAAAGTGCGCTGAAATCTCTTTTTGTTACGGTCATTTCTGTTTCTGTTACAGGCAAAAATCTCTCTGATCGAAAACGGCTTGCGCTAACTTCATAATTAACCAGGGGTGCAGGGAACCCCCTGAGTTCTGCTGCATGCGTATATTCAGCAAAATATCCATTGGTACCTCCTGCAAAGATTCCGGTGTTGGCATCTCCTGTCCAGAAAAACATATGTTCGCCAAAAGGGTAGTAACGTTCAAGCCTTTTATACGCGAGGGATTGTATGTTGCCGGTTGGTATACCAAGAGCCACCAAAGAATCTTTTTGTTGCTGCACCAGTTTAAGGTCACTGGAAGCCAGTAGTTCACCATTCCTGTCAAACACATTTCCCGCCTGTAACCTGCTCATTAAAATATGTATTCTTGGATTATAACTGAACATCCGGGCGCCACTGCGGTCTGCTACCAATGCAGGTTCAACTATCCATTTTTTTTCATTGAATGTATAACCAGATACATTTATTATTAGCAGGAGGATTGCAATACATGCTGCCAGCAATGCGGGCATTAAATTTTTATCCTGGCGCCGGCTTATGTAATTTATCTGGACCTGCGAGCCGCTGAAGCGTGATACGCCCAATAAAAAAGCTGCCGCCATCATACTACATAACAATGATGTACCGCCATAACTGGTAAAGGGCAAGGCTACTCCTGATAAGGGCAGCGCACCTGTTGATCCTCCTGCGATCAATAAAAATTGTACAAATGTGCCGATCCCGGCACCGGCGCACAAGTAAAATAAAAAAGGCGCGCCTGCCTGCCTGCCAATAATTATTGAACGGTGCAGGTATACCAGGAACAAAATAAAAATACAGGTGATACCTGCCCATCCAAATTCTTCGCCGATCGCCGGGAGTATCATATCGGTATGTGCTTCAGGAATGGTCTTGGCAAAACCTTCGCCGGCGCCCTGTCCTGTGACGCCGCCGGTTGAGATGGCCCAGATGCCATTAGCAACCTGGTCGCCGCCATATACCTGGTTGTTCCATGCATCTGCCCAAATAGCTTTGCGTTCAACCAATCTTTGAATAGGCCCGGGAATTATTTTGGCGAGCTCGGGTATTTTATCGAGCAATAAAAATCCGCTTACAACCACTAATGCCATCACTGCCGATTCACTCAATTTCTTTTTTGACAAAAGCATATATAACAAAAGCGCTGCAACAGCAATACCCGTGGCAAGCCAAACATTTTTAAACGTCCAGGTGGCAAGAGCATATAATAACATTGTTGCAACGACCTGCATGAAATCTCCCCGTGCAAAGGAAAAAAGTATAATGAATGTAAAGCAACATACAATGGCAGGTCCGAGATCGCCCATGACTAAGAACAATAAAATAGTAGCGACGATGGCGATCACAGCAAATATGAAAAATGACAATCTTTTATTAAATGAGGGATATTCAGAAATAAACTTTTCATTGGTTGCAAAGAATCCCCCTAAAAATAATATGACCATGTATTTTACAACTTCGCTTGGTTGAAATCCGAAAAGATTTACTTTAACGCCACTGCCTTCCGGCCCGGTACCAAATGCGATCGTTAGCAACAAAAGGCCCATTGCTGCCAGTGCCCATGGCCAGCCGTTTGCCGCTTTCCTGTTATTCTTAAAAAGTAGCAGGCGGAAGAAGCCTGAATCAGGTGTAAATTTTTTAAAGTTAATAAATTGGCATATTGCTATCGCTGCCACGCCAATACAGAAATAAATAAAAGTGCTTTTAGCCAGGAAGCGATCCCGTAGCGGATCCTGTAAGCTAAACAATGTTAGAAAAGAAAGGCCCGTTAGTATCATGATAACGGGTATGAGTAACTGGTCGGTAGAAGCGGAGCGTATTGAAAAGAGAAGGTGCAGGAAAAAAAATGCTGAAAAAAATGAAATTACGATGATCCGGAACCAACTTGTTACTTCTTCGGGCGTTCTTACAACAAATGCCTTTTCTTTTTTAAATGTATTAAAATCCCTTGCAGAAAAAAGCCGCAACATATGTGGCGACTGAACAAAACTAAATGTTGCATTACCCTGTAATTTCTCTATGCCCTGGGAACGTCCAAATTCATAACCGGGTTGAAGCGGTAAAATTTCGTACGATTTATTTTCGGGCAGGCCGGAAAAGATAAATTTACCCGAAGCGTCAGTACGGGCATAGGCATTAAAAGAAAGTAACTGCAAACTGTTGGCCGTGTCAGTAACCAATATTTTTCTAACACCATTTTTAAACTGGATGATATTTCTTTCATCCTCCGACTGATCAGGTACTGCACTACTGTCTTGCGGAACCAACAATTTTAGTCTTACCAAAACATTGGAAGCAGCTTGTCCGTTCTTGTTTTTGATAGTACCCGATATAGTATATTTACCCAGGTCTATGGTGGTTTGAAAAGTAACGGCTAAAGGATGCGCCTTTTCTTTTTCAAATGTTATGGAATCTGCCTCTGAAAAACCCAATAGATTTCGTGATAACAACACGCGGCGCCTGAACGACTTACCACCTCTGGAAAAAGCCTCATCAGCATTAACAAAATACTTTTTCTTATTCAATGCCCCGATATTATCTACCGGTGTGCTGATATCTTTTAGCCCTGACAAAGTAGCTGCAATGAATGTAATATCTTTTGGATCTTCAAAATACAATCCCTTTTTCAGTAGCTCTGTCATCCCTTCTGCAGGTTTGCCGGCATTGAGGTTTATCATCGTACCATTTTCCACCCTGGTATTCACTTCGGCAAAATCACGTTCCAGTACGGAAAACAACTTCCAGAAAAGTAAGCCCATAATGATACCAATAAGCAGCAGGCAAAGGCGTTCGAGCTTTCTGTTGGCAAACCATGGACCGATATTGGACATTGCGGGTATTGGGTTTTAATGGGTGATAAATATGGAATCTTTAAATCTGCCGGACACAACCGAATCCGCGAATAATAATGAATACTGTACAGGTACGCGGCAATTAACAAAGCGTATATTCTTAAGCGTTATATTGTTTTTTTGCACGACAATTCCTACATCAAAATTTTTAAATACCAGGCTGTCCAGTACAATATGTTTGGCTGCGGAATTAATCACAAAAGCCGGGCCATGGTACCTATTTTCAGGAGTAATCACTGCACCATTGCCTTTAATCCGGAAACTGTCTTTATTGATTATTATCGGATCGCCAATTTCCAGGACCATTCCATTTGGCGATAACCCGTATCCTTTAGAAGAATCATCCAGGTGGGAGACTAGTTGAAGGAGCTGCTCATTTATTGTTTTCGCAGCCTGTACAGGCATAGCGTTGGTTATTGGCGGCTTGGTATATTTTTGAAATGCTACCGTAAGAATAACCGCCAGCATCCCAACGAACAAAAGGATCAAAAATGTAACGCGGCTACGGCTTTTTTTTATCGCCGGGCCAGCATCATTTATTACAGGGACTGGTTCTACAGTAACTGGTGGGGCGATTGCCTCTTTCTTTCTTTCAACAGGCACGGGCTGCAGCTTTTGTTTGGGCCAGTTATTATTTTCAATCAGCACCGCAGTGATGTTGTCATCGCCACCGGCATCATTTGCAGCATCGACAAGTGCCTTTGTTTTTGCTGCAAGGCTTTTGTTACTGGTTAATAAAGACATGATCGTGCCCGAACTGATCATATCAGTAAGTCCATCACTGCACAAAAGCAGGATATCTCCCGGGAGAAAAGGCGATTCACCGGTTTCAATGAAATCATTGGGTGTACTGATATCTTCTTCAAATCCTAATGCTTTATTAATTTCATTGCGTCTTGGATGACGCATGGCTTCCTCTTCCGATAACCGGCCGGATTCTTCCAGGAAACCAACTGCCGAATGGTCTTTGGATATTTTTATAAGTGAGTGGTCTCTTAACAGGTAGATCCTGGTATCTCCCACATGTGCATACCAGCATTTGTTATTTTTTATATCTGCAACAGCGCAGGTGAGCACGCAAGCCATTCGTTCATTTTTCCCTGCGGCCTTTTTTTCCTGGCTTATTTTTAAGTTCGCCGCAACAATAGCCTTGCGAAGGGTTTCAATAACATTGTCTGAAAGTGTTTGCAGATTTTTCATGATAACTGAACGGGCGATCCCTGCGGCAATATCACCTCCCCTGTAACCCCCTACACCGTCTATGACAGAGGCTACCAGGAATCTCTTATTGATAAACTCCCGGGCAAAAAATGTGTCCTCATTTTTTTCCCTGCGTTTACCCTTATCCGTTATTCCATAAAAATAGTCAGCCATTTTTGTGCGTTTGCCTGATGTCAGAAAAATGTGCGACCAGTAATACAATACTGATCACCAATAGACCTATTGCTAATAGTTTGTCCATGTTATGCCTTGAAAATATTAATAGATACTATTCCATTCAACACGATCCGCGAGTTCATAGGAAGGTCCGTCCACAGCGGTGCATCTTTGTCACTGTTCTTTACTTCGTTTTCGTTAACAATGGTCTTCTCGCCGAAGGAGGCAAGAAAGAATTTTTCTGTAGTCTTATCATAACGAATCGAAAGATGGGGTGTAGATACCCATTCGGAAGGAATACGAAAAACACCGTGCCGGCCTTCCTTTTCATCAATCCCGGATATAACAATTCCTTCATCCTTTATAAGGTATTCAAGTTTTTTACCTGCAAATTGCTTATCAGGCAGGGTAGCTTCCAGCCGTGCAAGATACCCCGGGGCTTTTGGATCGTTGATGTCACCCAGTACCAGGCTGTCCTGCCATGGGATCTCATAATAACCATCACTGTAAAAAGTAAAATCTTTTAAAATTTCTTCGGCGATATCGAATGTTTGTGCAATACCGGTTTGCCGCGGAATAAAAGTGACGCGCAGGTTTTCCTCTTTCTGCTGAACATTGCCCGGCAGGAGTTTTCCAATAAAACTCTTGTCACCTTTTTCATAGTCGGGATGGGAGACAAAACGGAAAACCCATTTGTTGGCGGAAGCTGTTACCTTCTTTCCTTTCTGCCTGTATTCCTGTAAAATAGTATAAAATGATTTTACCGATTCTTTGATAATGAGAGAAAATATGCCCCGGTTATTGTCCATGAATTTATTGTAATCAGGCGGGCTGAAACAAATAATATATTCATGATAAAATATTATCCTGTCTGCAAATGAAAGCTCGGCGACAGATTCACAAAATTTTTCTATGATATATTTATAAACAAGATCAGGGGTCATTGCAACTGTTTCGGTGAAGCCTGTTTCCTTCTTAAGGAACCAGTTCTGTACACCGCTGCGTTGCCAAAACGTTGGTTTTGTAGTTATGGGCATGAGTTACTTATTTATTTTATTTACAGAGCAATTATTCGCGTGACAACATAAAATGCACACTTCTACTTACATCATAAACTATATTCCGGTAAATTTCTTTGGAGTAACTTTTGTCCCTGGTACCAGTGTTTACATTAAAAACTTATATTTCATAAGCGGAAAGCGGTTAGAGTTATTTTCAATTGGCAATGTGGATTTCACATGCTTGTTATATTGATGCAATGAAATTAACAGAAGATTTCTTAAAGCATTGCCAAAGGTTGTAGTTGATTTAGTGAAAGAAAACATAAAAAAAGTTGGACTGGTCATTTGAAAGCATATATAGCTATTCATTTTAAGAAGAAAATTAACTAGATAAGGCGATGCGATTTTGACGGGCGCCGCTCAAAAGAGTCGCAATTTTATATTTGAAATACTGCGAATAGACGATGATCTGCAGGACGCATTAAGAATAGAAGCTTTTTTACAAAAAACCTAAAAATATCGGCGGCGTACAACGGCTTATAGAGAATTTAATTGAGAGCTGCTGTTAACACATACATTCCTTTGTCGCTATACCTGGTGGTTTCCTTCAGCTTGCTTTCATATTCATTGGACTTTTCCATATCCCCTTTTTTTCTATAGGCTTTTACCAGCGCGTAATAAACATATGCGCTGTTGGGAAATCTTTTTAAAATGGATTGGTATTCTTCGATGGCATTATCCCATTTTCCTGCTTTCTCATGTGCAAGTGCAAGGCTCATGCCTATGGGGCGGGCATACAGGGGAGGCTCACCATAACCCAGTTCTTTTTCTTTTTTCTTTGCCTTTTCCAATAATTTTATCGCGTCTTCATAATTTCCCTGTGCGCTTTTAATGCATCCTTGCAGTTCAAGCGATGACGCATTTAAATTATCCTGGAGCCATTTATTCAAGCTGCTGTCCTTTCCCTTTTGATTTTCGTTTCGCCATAAAAAGGCATCAAGGCCATCAGAATATTTTATGGCTTCCGGAAGATTATTTTTTGTAAGGGCATCCATGCCTTTTACATAAAATACAAGCCCATCTTTATAATCTATATTTGTAACACCATAAAGTGTGTCTTTATCCTGCACGGAGCCTAATTGCTTTGCGGCCCTGTCCCAATATCCAAAGGCCATTTCCATTTTTGCCGGTGCGAGGATGCCCTGGTTGAAGAAAGTGCCTTCGTAGATTTTTTTTCGTTCTTTCGAAACGGGCATGTTCTTTAGTTTTTCAGCATAATACAATCCTTCGTTATGCCTGCCATCGTGGGCACAATTATTAATTAAATAATTGATGTTGTGGATGTAGTTCCAATCATCTACTTCCTGGATCCCTTCTTCCTTCATATAAGCAGAGTCAACCTTTACTGCTGCAACAAACGCATCGTGTGCTTTTTTATAGTCACCAACCCTGTTGTATATGTGCCCCGGCATATGTACAATATGTCCTGACTTAGGGGCAAGTGAGGTTAAAATGTCGGCACTATGTAAGGCTTCCTCCGGGCAGCATTGCTCCATCAAATGAATCCAGTAATGATTGGCAGCATGATCCAGTGGATTTGTACGAAGCACATCTCTCAAAAGGAATTCCGCATACATCTGTCCGTCATTTGGCTTCATTTCCGTGTCAAAACCGCTCATTTTTGATAACGCTAGGAATAGCTTTGCATCTATATCGCCGGGAAACCTGTGAATGATAAGCTCCAGCTTTTTCAGGCTTTCCTCAGATCCTTTGTCCTGGAGAGAGTCTTTTATAATTGCACTTTCTGCATAAAGCTTTTCATGTTCTGTTGCCTTTGCGACTAACGCCTTGAGTTGTTTTAATGCAATCTCTTTATCATGTTTGAAAACACTATCCTCCATGGGACCTAAAGTTTGCATAAGGCCCCAGTAAGGCATAATTGCCCCGGAGTCATTGCGAATAGCTTCTTTAAACGATCGGTACGCTTCAAAGTCCCAAAAACAATGCAGCAGTGAAATTCCCTGGTTGAAATATTGCTGTGTTTTGTCGGATTTGGTCTCGATCGTCATTTTCGATTCTCCGATACCATCCATTATTTTCGGAGCTGGCAGATTATGTATATAAAATGTTTGCGCCCTCGAAGCCTGTATATGAGCAAGATGGTTGTGAACAGTTGTATCGTCCTGGTGATGCTCATGTTGCGCATAACTATGTAAAGAAATCAGTAAACCTAACAGGGGAATTATTTTTATCATATTTCATTTTGTAATCTAAATATAACAAAGGATCATCGGGAAAAATACTTAGGCAAAATATTGTTATTAATAAAACTTGCTAACGGAGCCGCCTATGATATCAATAAATTTTCTACCGGGTTCAAATCTTCAACTAAAAATTTTGATACTATTAAAAAGATAAAGGAAAGCGCTTGTAAAATATTTTATCAGCTTTAAAAACAGTACAAAGCTACTTAACGGACTGCCATATATTTAAAATGTGAATTTTTATTAAAGCCCTTTAATATAGGCAGCGCTGTCTTTAAAAGTATTGAAATCCATTTCGACAAAGAAATTCTTTACGCCCCCGGTTTTTGCTGTGGCAAAGAATTCTTTCCAATCGATGATTCCCTGTCCTATCGGCACTTGCTTTTTATCTGAAGTCCAGTCTGAAAGATGAGCCGAAATAAACCTGCCGGGATATTTGGTAAAATAAGTAGAAGCTTTAAAACCGAGTTTAATAACTTCTGTTTGAAATTGCATCTTCACCAGGCCAGGATCAAAATGGCTCATTAATGCATCATAAATGAGCTGGCCTTCCAGCATTACAAACTCCATCTCGTGATTGTGAAAACCAGTTTCCATACCTGCATTCTTTATTTTTTCGGCGGCTTTGTTTAGTTTTTCGGCATCATCATAATAATCTTTCAGGGTAGCGTCTTTTGGCATCCAAAAAGTGGAGCATACCATTTGTGAAAGTCCAAGGTCATGGGCAAACTCAATGCTCTTATCTAACTTTTCAGGAGTGAAATCTCCTTTACCAAAATGGCAGCTGGGGCAGGTAAGCCCGGCATCTGTAATAATGCTTTTTATATCGGCAGTTTTCATGCTCATCAAAAACCCAAATCCACTATTGGCATATCCTGCGGGGTAACACATTTCAGTAAGCTGGTATCCAAAACCAGCCATTATTTTAAGCGTTCCGGAAAAATCTTTACCCAGCATATCCCTCACGGCAAAAGTTTGAAATCCTATTGGAATATCCAGCAGCCTGGATTGCGCATTCGCCTTCAGGATGGAAGGTATTTGCGACAGCAACATTACACCGCCCAATCCCTTCGCCGTTTTATCAATAAACGCCCTTCTGTTAATATTTTTCATTTCTATGTTATTTTAAAATGTTTCGGTCCCATAATTATCATATGGATGCAAGATCCCATCCGGCACTGTATTCACGGTCAAGGTATTTGTTGGCTTCCGGCACATTGGTGATTTGTAAACTGGCGGCGTCATATTTTAAAAGCTTGCCGGTTCTTAGCGCCAGGGCATATAAGTTCACAGCTTCTGTTAAATGCGCTGCTTCAATAAAATTACCAGGATATTGTTTGCCGCTCTTGCAGGCTTCCACAAATAATGGCAATGCTGCTGAGGTCTGTTCCACTTGTGATCGTTGATCCGCTTTTATTTCATTTGCCTGAACTTTTTTACCGGATATAAGTTGTGGATTTTGAACGTTAAACCCTGCAAGTATTTTGCCTTCGGTACCAACGAACATCATACCTTCCTGGGGGAGTTCCTGATTAATCGCTATTAACTCTCCAGGTATTGGCGGCCGTATACCTCCGTCGTACCAGCATAGGTCAACTGCCGGCCGGGTGCCATTTGCAGGATACATAAAGCGTACGGTACTTGCCATGGGAAATGAAAAGTCATTATTTATCCTGAAAGGTACAGGATCGTGCATGCCACACACGTGACTTAAATTGGGTATTATAGTATGCGGTGCTGTAAGCCTGAGCGCATTGAAAACCGTCCAGAGGCTATAATGGCCCATGTCGGCCATCGAGCCACCCCCGAAATCATACCACCCCCGAAAAACCATATTGGTATAATTTGGGTGATAGGGCCGGTTGGCTTCCGGTCCAAGCCACAGATCCCAATCAAGCCCTGCCGGAACAGGTGGCCTATCTGCCGGTAGTGTTGGATACTGGGGCCAAACGGGCCTGTTGGTCCAGTTATGAACTTCTGTAAGTGTTCCGATCGCCCCGGCATTTATCCATGCCATCACGGTTTCCATTGATCCATTAGAATCCCAGGGGATTAAATGTGTTATAGATTTGCTCTGGCGAGCCGCTTCAATAACTTTCTTTCCTTCGAGTAACCGGTTGGAAAGCGGCTTGTGCAAAAGGACATGCTTTCCTCTCTTTATTGCAGCCATTGCCAGCACTCCATGAAGATGATCAGGTGTCAATATTTTAAAAGCATCCAGGTCTTTTTCTTTTTCCAGTAATTCGCGCACGTCGGCATAAGCCCTGCAACCTTTATATTTCAATTCCGGGCGAACGTTGGCATAAAACATGTCAACGATCGACTTCCCGTTTTCTCTTCCACCGGGTATTGTATTATCTCCACCGGGATCCCAACCTGGTTTTTTAATGGCGGTACGAATTTCATCCCTCAGGCCATCTGTAGACCAGTCTTTGTATCCTACCGCGTTTTTATTAGGATCACAAACCGCAATTACCTGGAACTGTTCATTGGCAAGCAAAGGCAATAGTTCCCTTATACCTTGTGTACCAACACCAATATATGCCAGGGTAATTTTGTCACTTGGCGCGACAAAGTTTTTTCCGCCAAGCACATACCTTGGAATTATCGTAAGCCCAACCGCTGCAGTGGTGGCATCTTTAACAAATTTTCGCCGGTTGATCTGTGAATTCATGCCTGGTGTTTCGGCGCTTTGAGTAGCTGGCATAGGATTGTTGTCAATGTTATCTTTATTCATACCTGCCAATAATTAAGAGTGATGAGGTGAAATTAACTATACTAACCTTTGTAACCCAAAAATTAATTGATAATAGAATATGTTATTAAAGTTACATCGGGGGATTGTATTTCAAATGCGGGAAAAGTAGCGGCTACTTATTTGTGTAATTGCCTGCAATGAAAATTAGAAAAGGCCTGTCTGAAACCTGCACCTACCGGGAAAAATATCTGGATGACGGGGTATAATTATATTCGCGTATACTTATCTTGCAACATAGTTAAGTTACTTGAATCGCACACAAGCAAAACCCATTGGATGAAAAAAATAAAAATTCTCTCTATTGATGGCGGAGGTATTAGGGGGATTATTCCAGGAGTTATTTTAACCTATTTAGAAAAACAATTACAGGCCATCAGCCAGACTGATCTAAAGCTTGGAGATTATTTTGATTTTATCGCCGGCACCAGTACCGGCGGTATACTGTCCTGTCTTTATCTCACTCCAGGCCCGAATGGCAAGGCACGTTATTCAGCAAACGATGCGGTAGCATTGTATTTACAGGAAGGCCATAGTATTTTTACAAAAGGCAATTTCGAAAAAATTATAGGCCTGTATAGTTTATTTGAACCAAAATATTCTTCTGCCCATATTGAAAAGTATCTTCTGCAATATTTCGGAAATATCAAACTTAATGAACTTATAAAGCCCTGCCTGATCACTGCCTATGAGATTGTGCAACGGAATGCGATATTATTTACCAGTTCGGATGCGGTTACGCCCCTAAGAAATTTTTATGTGAGAGATGTTGCGAGGGCTACTTCTGCTGCGCCTACCTACTTTCCACCTGCGCATATAAAATCCGATGCCGGGGAAACCCTTTCATTAATTGACGGTGGTGTTTATGCAAATAACCCTTCCCTTTGCGCATATGCAGAAGCACGAAAGATTAAATTCAAGGAAATTAATTTCCCTTCAGCAAAAAATATGCTTATCATTTCGGTCGGCACGGGCACAGTAAGAAAACAATATCATTATAAGAATTTTAAAGATGCCGGGGAAATAAAATGGCTGGAGCCTGTGATTGATATATTAATGTCTGCAAACTCTGAAACTGTTCATTACCAGCTAACGAAAATGTATCAAACCTTGGAGCCAATTGATACGGCTGATTATTATAGACTGGAGCCATCTTTGTTTGAGGCTTGCTCAGAAATGGACGAGGTTACGTCTGAAAACCTGGAAAATCTCAGGCAGGCCGGGCTTTTATTTATTGACAAGAATGAAAGATTGCTTAATGAAATTGCTGAGAAAATACTTCATTATACCTGAGATTTTATTGCCATTACCTGCTCAGGTATTTCGTAGTTATTTTTCACATTTTTTTTAGAATGTACCCCGTTAACTTCTTACGCCACGGTCATGGCATCCTCCACTTTATTTATTGGGATACGGCATTACACTCACTTGTTCTTCTATTTCTTTTACTTCTTGCATTGGACACCGTCGGCGTCTCCGCGTTCATTAAGATGGGAGCCTCGTTTAAATAATTAAAGTATTGCGGTAAGCCTCCCAGTCAATTGTTATTTACGATCACCTTACCGGGCAATATGCGGGTACTGTAAACATATTAATTTAAATATTATATGTTATTAGCTGGTTGGTGGATTTCGGCTTAAAACATACCATTCGAATAAATTAAACGTTATAAGAAAAATTTATCCATCATCCTTAGGAAGTATGAAAAAAAATTCCCTGCTCTGCTTTATTATTATGCCTTTTTTTGCGCTGGCACAAACCAATTTAACTGTAACAAACTCAAATGCTCTAAATGTACTAAAAGGCATTTATGATCCCAATGTCTATAATCCCGTTAGCGCATCAAAACTACCCGGAGACATTATCCAGGGAATTAAAGATGATATGAACCAGGATTCCATAAAAAAATACTGGTCCAAATTAGGAAGTTTCTATAATCGAAGCTCGGGTAACCAGCTTGCTTCATCCACCCAGGGAATTACAGCCACATTCAATTGGGTGAGTTCAAAATTTAAAGAGTTCAGTTCCGCCAACAGCGACAGGCTCGTGGTTTCTGATTTTACATTTGACCAAACCTTCTGTTCTGCCGCACATCATAAGGAAACTTTTGCCGTATTGCCCGGCAATAGTTTGTCTGATAATTCTGTTTTATTGTTTGTAGCTCACGCCGATAGCCGGAATTCCAGTTCCTGTCCTATCGCTTCCAGTTCCGCAAAGGGCATGGAAGACAACGCGACAGGCGTATCGCTCGTGATGGAACTGGCGCGGGTAATGAGCCAGTTTAGCTATAACCAAACAATTGTTTTCCTCGTAACTACCGGGGAGGAGCAGGGCCTTTATGGATCCACTGCGTTTGCAACCTATTTGCATAATAACAATATTCCGGTGAAGGCTGTTATTAACAATGATATTGTGGGTTCACTTTATTGTATTTTACCAACGAACCCGGTGGGATGTTCTGTAAATAACAGCACAGATTCAACTACTGTCCGTCTTTTTTCGGGCGGTGGAATTAATTCAAGTTCAAAAGCCTGGGCCCGTTATATCAAACTGGAATACCACGAAAATCTTCAGTATTTACTGGCGGTTCCATCCACTATTAACATTATGACCAATATTGATCGAGATGCACGATCGGGCGACCATGTACCATTTTATAACCTGGGGGCCATGGCAGCGAGGCTTTGTTCTTTTAATGAACCAGGCGATGGATATGGCGCGGGGCGGGAACATTTGAGTGCCGATAGCGGAGGGGTAGATACCAATATAATTCCAGATGGTATTATTGACTCATTTTTTGTGAGCTTCACCTTTTTAAAAAGGAATGCCCAGGTAAATGCAAACGCAGTGGCCATGGCTGCTATTGCGCCAATGACGCCGACCTATACAATTACTAACATTGGTAATAATAACCTGAGAGTGGTTGTAAATACACAGACTGGCTATCCTGCATACCGGCTTGGTGTAAGAACTACCAGCTATGACTTTGATAGCGTTTATACATTCACGAGGCTTACCGATACGTTGCATATGCCCGTGAGTGGCAATTTAAATTACTATGTCAGCGCTGCTTCGCGGAATACCAGCCAGGTGGAAAGCCTTTTTGGCAATGAAATAACTCTTTCGGGAACAACTACTGCTTTAGCGGTCGACTTGACCCAGTTTAGTGCAAACCTGGTAAATGCCAATGATGTACTGGTACAATGGAGGGTAGCCAATACCAGCCTGGCTGATAAATACGTTGTGGAACGCAGCGACGATGCCATGCATTTTAGCGCTATTGGCTATGTTGTGGCAACATCAACTTACCTGTATAGCTTTCATGATGTATACCCTTTAACAGGCAATAGCTATTATCGCCTGCGAATGGTTAAGACCGATCACTATGATTTCAGCCCGACTGTACGCATCGGAACCCTGGCGACCAACCAAACGCAGGTAATTCCTTCTCCGGCGCATGATTACATCATGTTAAAAACAAAGGTTTCGAATAAACCGGCTGTAGTTACAGACATGCAGGGAAGAAGTGTTATGAATTTTATTGTCAATAATGGATTGAGGGTAGATATCGCTAACATCCCTCCCGGGCTTTACCTGTTACGAATAAATAATGGAGAAGCAATTAAGTTTATGAAGAATTAATTGCACCTTTTTTAATTATTCAAAAGCAGCTTTTGGATAGCCGTTTCTAACTCATCAGAATACCCGGGAGCTACGGATGTGATTTTCCCGGTTTTGTCGATAAGCACGTAAAGAGGAATGGCATTGATCTGATAATCTTTTTTAATCCGTTCATTCCCTATGAGCATGGGGAAACCAAGGCCTCTTTTCTGCACCGCAAGCCTGGCCGGCGCCAATTGTTTTAGATCATTGGTGATACCAAGGACCTGTAATCCCTTGTTACTATAAGTATCGTACAGTTTCTGCACTTTTGGCATCGACTCCATGCAGGGGCCGCCCCATACTTCCCAAAAATCAAGTAATACGATCTTACCATGAAGATCTGAGAGCGAAATTTTTCTGTTGTCAAATGTGTAGAGCGTGAATGCCGGTGCCCGCGAACCCTTCAACCTTATCACCGGTTTTCCAGGTTGCAAAATTCTCCGGGTATATTCCCTGAGAAAGCCGGGTGAGGAAAATTGGTAATGAAAAGAAGTATCGTTGATATGGATTTCCCGGATCTCGTAATAAAGATCCCGGACTTTCGATAACGATTCCTGGTGATTTCTAATAGCTACCGGTAAAAGGGTAGACGAATCGATGGTCAATGTCTTCGAACGTTTTGTCACATCGTATTGCGTTAGATCCGGATACGCCATTCGGAGGTAAATAAACTTCTTGACCCTCCATGATTCAAATGTTATGGCCCCGCTAGTATCCAGCTTCACCAGGTCGGTAAAAATAATCTGTCCTCCGTACTGCCACAAAGCCTGCCGAATAGTTGAAGGAGGTAGGCGCTTTAAAGGGTACCATGGCCAATCGGTAATTTTGAAGACCGTTAAATTTGTTTGATCATCTTTTAAAGTGCCGTGACTAATGATCTATTATACCAAATCAATATTCACGATCAATCTTTCTAATTCTCCATTGATGCCAGGATGTCTGTCGCTATGTCAACCTCTTCACAGGTATTAAAGTAATGGGGAGAAAACCGGATTGCCCAGTCAACACCTTTATTAGTAAAGTCGATCAGTGCATTATTTTTCAAACTCACCGAATATTCTACTTTATGATCCTTTAATACTTTTTCAATTTCTTTTAATTCACATCCTCTTTTGTGAAACGTAACAATGCTGCATAGTTGTGAACCTTTGTCGAGTAACTGCAAATTATGAATGCCTGGTAATTTTTCCCTGAATTTATTTACAAGCTGCCTGTTGTATTCATAGATTTTTTCAATACCAATAGAATTCGCATAACGGATGGCCTCCGTAAGTCCGAGCAGCGAGGCATACGAAAACTCCCACAATTCAAAACGCCGGGCATTCATTTGGATGGAATACTGGTTCACATCGGTCCAATCTGCTCCCCGCATATCGATAAACAGGGGCGTAAGTTTTTCTTTGATAATCCTATCTGAAATATATAAAAAGCCTGTGCCGCGCGGCCCCCGTAAAAACTTTCTTCCTGTTGCGCTTAGAAAATCACAGCCAATTTTTTCAACATCAACAACCAGCTGTCCTACAGATTGACAAGCGTCCAACAGGTACCATGTATCATGCTTTTTACAAAGTTTTCCAATTTCTTCAGCTTGCTGTACCAAGCCGGAGTTTGTTGGTATGTGGGTTATGGCTACTAATTTGGGTTTGTGATCTTTTAGTAATTGCTCAAAATTGTCCAGGTCGATATCACCATTCGGCAGGTTTTCTGATCTTACTATATGAATCCAATATTTTCTTTGGAGAGACAGGAATGCAAGTTGATTTGAAACGTAATCATCATTAGTAGTCAAAATATAATCACCCATGATAAACGGAATTGCAGACAAAGCCCTCGAGTACGCATCTGTGGCATTATAGGCAAAGGCTATATTGTGAGGCCTGCAGTTAAGAAGACTTGCTGATTCGGTGTAAAATTCATTGATTTCACCTGTTTTCATTTTAGCAAGTCCATAACCACCTGTTTGTTCTTCTTCCTTCAAATAAGCGGTCATTTTTTCGACCACAGATTTTGGCATGAGCGACGAGCCGGCGCTATTTAAAAATATTTTATTGGAACAGCCGGCGGTGTCTTTTCGAATAGCATCTATGTTCATCGTTTTGTTGTTAGTTTTTGGAGCTCAAAAATTACAGAAAGTTTAGGTGTTTTAATAAATTTTTTCCATGACTTTTTATATTATGGCGAATAGAGACTCTCGCCGCGCCAAATTATCTTTTCATTAGTGTTTCCTGAGACACGAGCCGCGGCGGGGTTTCGGGAAGGTCAAGCCCAAATCGGATCGGTTGTATATTCATGTAACCTGCCCCAGGAGTGAAGCCACCATGGTTCATGTCTCACGGACCAAAGCGGAGAATAGCCTGTCTGAACGGTTGCGTATTCTATGTAAACCCGTAAGAGGAGCAAGGCCACCACGGTTCGTGTCTCACGAACCAAAGCTGAGAGTAGCCATGGTTATGTGTTTTCCTAAAATAGGATTACACAAATGAAGTGTAAAATAGAATATCAAACCTATTCTGCGTAGTATAAATCCTGTTTACTATTGACATTTTTGACAGGGAGCATAATCTTGTTAGTGGTTCGTGAGGTACGAACCGCGGCGGGGCTTCGCGAAGGTCGAACCTAAATAGGAGCGGTTGTATATTCATGTATACCTGCCGGAGGAGAAAAGCCACCATGGTTCGTGTCTCACGAACCAAAGCGGAGAGTAGCCATAAAGCCGCGCAAGCATTTTTTTGGAAAGCGTTCACAACTACCTTTTTGCATATTCATTTACAGAGGTTAATTGAATTGGAAAAAGATCTATAGTCGCCTTCATATCGATTTCACTACCATTGGCAACTCCCAGCATGAGTGCCGCAAAAGACTCACTTAATGGATCCTGGGCCGCCTCTTTTTGGGCTTTCAATGCTTCTCCAGGTACAAATTGAAGATCAAATTTTTGTCCTGAATTTTCCTCAAAAATATGGATCACATCAAGCGGGCTCAATAGCCCGGGACCGCCCAGTTCTATAATTTTATTCCTGGCCTCCGGATTATCCAGTGAAGCTACTGCAAAGGAGGCGACATCTTTTATTGCTATCCAGGAAACTCCTTTTTTCCCATCTCCATAAATAGTTGCTTTATTATTTGGATAATCAAACCCTAAATTCGGGCTAAGCCACACTTCCATAAAGTATGTGGGCTGCAAAATGGTATAACTCATGTGAGTGCCGGCAAGATGTTTTTCCACTTTACGTTTTGCTGTTTGCAGGGGAAATTCACCGGGCATGAAACAAAATGATACAAAAATAAATTGACGGATACCGGCGTTTACAGCTGCATCTATTAAATTTTTTTGTCCATGATCATCCACTGATTGAATGGAATCACCTTCTTGTCTTGACATAGTTGAAGACACTGTAGAAATAATGGCCGAAACTCCCCGCAGGGCGACTTCTAATGATGCCTTATTTTTCAAGTCACCTTCTATGATTTGTACACCCAAATCTTTTAACTCAGCAACTTTACCTGGATCAGATGTGGTACGGACCAGGCCTTTTACCGCCTTATTCTTTTGTATTAACTGGCGGCAGATTTCCTTGCCTAAAAAGCCAGTGGCACCGGCAACAAGTACTACAGATGAACTGTTTGAATGGGTCATTTTATTTGTTTTAATTTTTATAAGCCGTTTTGCATATGTTGAGGGATGCATTTTTTATTACAGGATACGTCCAGGGATGCCGAAGGATTTGAAGGCTACCCGCAAAACTCGCAAAAAAAACTTCTTGGTTTGACAGGGCAATTACGAACCTTCACCAGTAAACTTATAATAAAATAAGCCGGACTGAACTTCCAGTTGGTTTGAAAAGAACATGACAACTATTGACTAAATCCTTAATCTTCGATTCGTTCCTCAAGACGGATGGTAACACTGTCGCCTTCTTCCTTTCCAATCGCTTTGCGAATGTCGGCCTTGATTGGTAACTTATGCGTGCCATCACCCAAGGCCATAAACGAACTGCGGAATGCGTGATCGTCAACTGTACCCATTACCTTAACGAGACCGCGGGTTCCAAAAAATTTCGCCGAGCCGGGCCAGGTCACATAAGTCCATCCACCTTTGGCCGGGCTTTTTTGAAGTGTTGCTGTAATTTTTTTACTTAGAATACTCATAATAATACTTTATTTGCATTTCGGTTTTTGAGAAATTCTAATTTCTACACGTCTTCTCTGCCTTTAAATTATTGATTCAATACCGTCACTGATCTTTCATCTCCCGGAATTTGTCTCTTCAAATTTTTGCGAATTTGAATTTAAGAAATTTTTTGCGAATTTTCAATGTGCCGAAATCAGGAAGCTTTTATATCAAACAAAGACTTCAATACTTATTAACATTCAACATCCTGGCCTCACCTTAAATCTATTTGTTCTGGCAAAATTTTTTCCTATAAGGTAATTATGCACTTAAAAATATTACTACATATATTGCATCATTATTTAACCAAAACGTATACATTATGAAAAAAATTATTCTTTTATCAACCCTGCTAATATCCTTTCTA
>JBDTLZ010000228.1:0-7292 GCA_039934515.1 Ginsengibacter sp. | reverse complement strand
TATGAATGATTTCTCCCATGGGAATGTCATAAACTTTACTTTCTACCCACGAAATAATATCGAGGTAGGCAAAGGAACGGGTTTGAAAACGGTTTTTTTCCAGGTGTTTGATTTTCTCCAGGAACTGCCGGAGCTCCGGTTTTAGTTCCTTGGGCCTCACCTTGGTTGAGTGTCGAAGGAATGTAAATATTTCTTCTTCCACTACAGTAAGATTTTTCAGGCGGGCCATGTAACGATACACAGACTTGATAAGAGAATCAAGGATTTCTTCATTGCCAATTTCAAAATGACACAAAAGGTGCATGAGCCTTGCATAACATTGCAGGTCACTGCGCAATCCTGTTTGATTGTCGTTGATTATTTTATGCAGGTAATCGATCGCTTTTCCATAGTTTCCGGCGCCAAAATACAGGGAGGCGAATTTATAATTGAAGACGACTATACGGTGGTTGTCGACAAAAAGGGCATATTCCTGCAATTTTTCTTCTACTTCCGGCACAATCGCGAGGCCTTCTGTAAACTGGCCCTGCATCATGTACTGGTTAATTTTGGCACTATTGATATAGATAGAAGTATGGGTGCGAAAATTATCATGTTGGTTGGCCGCGGGGGATTTTGCAAATTCTTCAAAATGGAGCAACGTGGTTTCAAATTTCTTAAAATTGCGGAGATCAAAATGTGCATTGAGCAGGTTGTGCATGCCCTTTATATAGTGACCGGTTTCCACCGCAATCATCACTTCGTTTTCACCAAAAAGATCGATCCATTTCTGGCTGTACCGGTAATACATTAGGAAATCCTGGCGTATAAATCCGTACCAGCAATAACTCTGGTATAAATATAATTTTTCATAAAATCCAGTTATGGCGTTGGGATGTTCGGGCAAAGAACTTGTAAAAAATTTCCTGATATCTTTTTCATCCTCTTCATTGCGGGCATGGCCATTTTTTACGTACCACCGGTACAACAGGAGCGCCAGGTTAGAAAGGCGGGTAACGCGGTCTATGTGCCCGCTGATGTCAAGAGCCTCATTCGCGAGCATTTCGGTTTTTTCGAGGGTGCTCCGGGTTATATGAAGGGTTTCGATTTTTTTTTCGAGCGATATAACCTGCACGAGGAAATTCATTTTCTGGTTGGTCCTGGCAAGTTCCTTTGCTTTATCAAGAATGTGAAGGCTTTGTATTTTCAAACCTTTATTATAAAGCAGGCGGGCATTATCGAGGTGTTCACTAAGCTTAAGGTCGATATTTTCGTTGGTTTTTAATAAGCGCAGGCTGGCAAGTAGCTGCTTATAAAGATGCGTTTTTAAATTGGATAGTTGTGATTTGGTTATATCACTTAAGTTTTTCAGGAGCACTTTATCATCATATTCGGAAAGTTTATCAAGCGCATCAAATAAACGGATGATCTTAAGGTCTTCCTTGGCGGAACTTCTTTTGATATAGAGTTTAAAATGTCTTTTCTCAGACTTTTCAAGGGATTGTACCAATTGAAATAACGTATCGGAAAAAAGGTTGGGCATCATTAAAAGTTTATCCTGGAACGCCTGATGGCAAAGGGTTTTTAATCAAAAATAGCAGGTCAGGGATAATATTTCAGGCAATAAGTTATTTGGGTTGCCTTTAACGGACTGTGTATGTTTGGTAATTGAATGGGTTACTATTACTACCGGAGGAAAAGAAAGATAGTAAATGGTCAAATTCTTCGCATTGCAAGCTGTGGCAACAGCACAACACAAACAATTAAAGAGTCTCATATCAAGCAATCGTAAGGGCCGTCCTGTTTCAACAGGAGGGCCTGTTTTTTTGAGATTGCGAAAGTAGCCATTATTCATCATTATTGAAATTTATTTTCGGCCTTATTTTTGGGCTTACCTGCTCTATTTTAATACCTTTTTATCTCCCCAGGTAACCTGGTACTGTGGCCGATGTGATTAAAAAAGACCCGCCGGTTCCGGCAGGTCTTACTTAATGCTTTTAATAAGGGAATAAATTCGGTATTGATTACAATTTTGCTACAACAATATTTTCATTCACAGTTTTTTGCGAACTGATTTTGTAAACCTGCTTTTGGTGTGTTTTAGCCGAAATTACTTCAACGGTAACACCAAAACCAGCCGTGCTTAAATCATAGTCATCAATATCCAACTGGTATTTCCTGGAAAAGTTCGCGTTTTTTGCTTTAACTGTTTCAGAGAATAACAAAACATTGTTTTCATCCTTTAAGGATATGAAAAACTCTTCCGCCTCAGGGTTATTCAGGTTTAGTTCAAATACCGGGTGATTTTTGAATTTTCCAATAAATTTTAATTCCGTTGGGTTACCTGCTTTTTCACCAGCAAAGGTAACTTGTGATAATCCCATTGTACAAAGGGTAAATAATCCCATTGTGATCATTTTTGTTGTCTGTTTCATAAAGTCAATTTTTAGTTTAGATTAAAAAATTTCCCGTTTTCGAGGTGATTACTGTGTAAAAGTAACACGTTAAAAACCACCCCGGAAACCAACTTAGGCAGTTTTTCGTCATCTTAAAAGTGATAACTAAATGTGAAAATCCGTGCCTGTATTGCTTTTCACAGAAAAACCTTCGTGATCGCCAAAGTTAAAAAGCCTGTGTTTTATGATGATTATAGGCCAGGGCAAACCTTGTTGCGAACCTTTTTGGTGGCTGCTTTTAGCCATCTCCGGGTAATTTTCTGTGGGAGGTGAAACAAGTTTATGATAACTTCTATGAAACCAGGCTCTGTAACCGGCCTTATCACGGGATATGGAGGCCTTTCGCATGGTAAATATGAATTTGTATTTTTTTTTCTGTCAGGGATGTTATAGATTCAATGCCCGAATAGAATAAAAATGCCCCTCTGTATTGAATGGTGTAATGATAAAGTTTGATATTTCAGCATTTATTTTCATTGGCACCATTCATTGGTAATGAATTAATTGCCGGCAACATAAGAAAAGTATTGCACGCGTAGCTTGTTTAATTCCATGCTGCAATAGATAATATTACTGTATGCAAACTGAATTGCCTTTAAATAATGATATCGATTACACGATTGTAATATGCACATACAATCCCGATGATCGTTTGCTGAAACGTTGTTTACAGGCAATATATAATTTGGATACTGATGGCATAGGAACAGAAGTAATCCTTGTTGACAACAGTAGTTCGGTGCCGGTGGATAGTTTATCTTATGTAAGGGAATATCTTCGAAAGTTGCCTACGATGAAAATGTTAATGGTTGCAGCCCGCGGCGTCAACTATGCACGAATAGCCGCATTGGCAGAAGCGAAAGGAAAATACATTATTTACTTTGATCATGACAACGAACCGGAACGCAACTATCTCCAGGAATTGAAAAAGTTGAATACCAAGTACCCTGAAGTTGCAGCAATTGGTCCGGGTGATGTGACCATCGACTTTATTGATGGCATTGAAAAAGATATAGAAGAGTATGCGCGTGATGCTTTCCGGGAAGGGCACGAAGCATCCATAAAATTTTCCAGTGTGCGGGATTGGCAGCCGTGTTATCCATTTGGAACAGGGCTTTGCACCTATACTTTTTTATTGAAAGAATACAACCACCTTATGAGACAGGGCCGTTTAACCGTTCCGGAAAAGGCCGACAAAGAACTTACTATCGGAGAGGATATGCAAATGGTGTTGCTGTGTATAAGTAAAGGATATTTTGCAGGCGTATCCCCCACATTACAAATCAAACACATCATACCCGGTAAACGTGCAAATGATAAATATTTACTTCGGCTTACCTACAGTACGGCTATCTGCTATGAATCTTCGTTAACCCAGGTATTTCCGATACATGGCGACAAACTTAAAAACGAAGTAATTTCAGAATCTAAATTTTCAAGGCAGACGCTCAATAAATTTTTGAAGGCAAGGGTGAGTTCTGATCGCCATAAAGTATTTGACCTTGTTCAGTTTATTGCATCAAATATGGGGATTTACCTGGCACTTCGCAAGCCCGTTCCTGTATTGATTAAAAGGATCATAAAGTATTTGAAGCTGGAGTAATGCCTGCAGGGATATGCAGCTCATTATTTTTATTAGACCGCACAAAATAAAATTTCCAAATCAACTTAAACAACCAATTTAAATGAAAAAATCTTGTTTTTTATTTTTCCTGGTCATATCGGGTACTCTTGTCCTGGCCCAGCAAGGTTATGAGCCTGCCAAAGAAAATTTGACAGCACGACAGGATTTCCAGGATAGAAAATTTGGGTTATTTATTCATTGGGGTGTGTACAGTATATTGGGAGATGGTGAATGGGTGATGCACAATGAACATATTCCTTACAAAAGTTACTCAAAGCTTCCGGCATTCTTTTATCCTTATGCTTTTGATGCAAAAGAATGGGTAGATATGGTAAAAGCAGCCGGCATGAAGTACATTACCATTACCTCCCGCCATCACGATGGCTTTAGTATGTTTCAAACGAAAGCATCGCCATACAACATCGTCGATGCTACGCAATTTCATAAAGATCCATTAAAAGAACTGGCAGAAGAATGCCACCGCCAGGGAATCAAATTATTTTTTTATTATTCACTGCTGGACTGGGGCCGGCCTGATTATGGTTTTGGAAAACCTATTGAAAACGGTAAGCCCGCTGATACCGATTGGGATCATTACATCCGGTTTATGAAAGATCAGCTAACAGAGCTTTTGACCAACTATGGAGAAATTGCGGGGATATGGTTTGATGGAGAATGGGAACGAAAGGCCAACTGGCATTTTGATGAGATATACACACTTATTCATCACCTCCAGCCGCAGGCGTTAATTGGAAATAACCACCACCATGATCCACGGGATGGCGAAGATTTTCAAATGTTTGAAAAAGATTTACCGGGCAATAACAGTACCGGCTGGATTACAGGAGGGGTAAGTAAAAGCCTGCCATTGGAGACCTGCGAAACCATGAATAACAATTGGGGCTTTACTATTAATGACCAGAATTATAAGACCATAAAAGACCTTATACATTACCTGGTAAATGGTGCAGGAAGGAACGGTAACTTTTTACTCAACGTGGGCCCAATGCCCAACGGTAAGGTACAACCGGAGTTCAAAGATACATTGGCTGGTATAGGAGCGTGGCTGGCGAAATACGGGGAATCCATTTATGGAACAAGAGGCAATGTTATTCCACCTCAGCCGTGGGGTACCGTTACTTCAAAAGGAAAATTTTTGTATGTACACCTGCTTAACAGGATCCCGGATGGCCCTGTATTCCTACCTGGAATACAACAAAAAATAGTAAAAGCGGCTACTTTAGAAGGAGACAAAAATATTAAGTTCAAGCAGCAGGCAGAAGGTATTTTTATCTACCCCGGTAACATGGCCACCGATGGGATAGACGCTATTATTAAGCTAGAGGCGAAATAGGCGTAAGGATAATTTCCTGTAGCAAAAAAGTTCCTGGCTATAAATTTACTTTCTTAATTATTCCTGGAAATAAATTCCCTTTGATAATGTAAAGGCGTTTTATTAGTGATCATTTTAAAGTATTTATGAAAACCGGAAAAATTATTAAAGCCACTTTCATAGCAGATCTGTTTGATGCTTAATTTATTTTCAATTAATAATTTACAAGCGATGCCTACCCTGATTTCGGTGAGAAAATTTGAATAGGTTTTCCTGGTCCTGGATTTAAAAAAGCGGCAAAAAGAGTTGGGGCTCATATAGGCGATAGCTGCCACTTCTTCCATCTGTATTTTTCGCTTGTAATTTGCAAGCGAATATTGGTAAATTGAATTAATGCGGTCATTCTCAGTCTCCCTGATATTTGATTGAAATCCAATAGAGGAGAGTATGCTGAAGTTATCCGTATTGGAAATGGTAATAAGCGCTTCCAATAATAGCAGCACTTTTCGACAGCCATCAGAAACGAGCATTTCTTCAAGAAGATAGCCAATGTATTCTCTCGTTTTTCCCGTTACCTGGATGCCGCGCCTGGCAGTTTCCAGGATATTTTTCAAAGGCAAATTTTCAGGGATACTCAAAAATTCCTTTCCCCAGAAATAATCACAAAAATGGGCTACAAAAACATTGGGTTGCTCAGTTCCGGAGTTAAAATATTTCTCATCGAAACTCCAGTAATGGGGTAAATTGCTGCCTACGAGGATCACATCACCAGCCCGGAAATGCTTGATGTTATCGCCAATAAACTGGGCTCCGGCCCCCTCTTTAAAATAAATTAACTCAATTTCCGGATGGTAGTGCCAACGATTGTTTACAAAAGGTACTCTGTCTTGCCGTACACTGAAGGAAGATGATGGTCCGGCAGATACTTTTAGAAGTTGGGGTTTCATAGCTACAACTATTTTAGCAATCGTGTTTGTAAATATAAGTTATCGAATTTATTCTTATTTTTTTAAAACTTTTAATTAAAAAGCCAAAATAGCTTATTTATTGGGGTGTAAGGAAAAATTTCCTCCAAACGTAATTTCTTTTCTTTGTGTGCTTTCGCTCCCTGCTATTATCCAAAATTGAATAATCTAAAATAGTGGAACAGGCATCCGCATTAAACACACTTCATATTCAAATATTTTAAGGATGTTTACAATATAAAATTATTAATTCTATGTATCGTTTATTGCTCTATTGTGTATGTTGCGCCCTGGTTTTTATCTCCTGCGGCGAAACTAACAATCAATCCATGCAAAATGAAGGAAAAGACTCTGCGACAGTAAGTGAAAAAAAAGCTACGGCGACCTACGCATATGACCGCGATTTTCTGAAGAAGTATGTCTCTGTAATCGAACTTCAGCAAGGCGCGTCAAGAGTACTTCTATCTCCTCAATACCAGGGAAGGGTTATGACCAGTAGCACCAGAGGGGACTCCGGCTATAGCTTTGGATGGGTTAACTATGGTTTGATTGAGTCAAAAAAGACTAAAGAACACATCAATGCTTTTGGAGGAGAGGAAAGGTTGTGGCTATCTCCGGAAGGGGGGCAGTTTTCATTCTTTTTTAAAAAGAATGACCCTTTTGATTTTGAGCACTGGTTTACACCTAAAGAATTCGATACAGAGCCATTTGATGTAATCAGCCAATCAGATACTTCCGTACTTTTTAAGAAAGATGTGGTTTTGAATAACCGGTCGGAAAATAATTTTGTTATTCATATTGATAGGAAAATCACCCTGCTCGATAAGAAAAAAATTGAAGCAAATTTAAAGATTGATCTGGGAAATGATATCAGTGCTATCGCTTATGAGAGCGAAAATACCCTTGTAAATAAGGGAAAAAACTCATGGACCAAA
>JBDTLZ010000227.1:0-5610 GCA_039934515.1 Ginsengibacter sp. | reverse complement strand
AATAACGGCGATTGCTAACAATAATTTTTTCATGTTTTTCGGTTTTGTGAATTGGGTTAATAAAAATTGAAGATTAATTAGATAATAAATAATTCACGGCACAAATATGTGTCGGAATTTTGAAATATTCAAACCACTACTACTGAATGAATGAAATTTAACTTTTCTATGATAATTACTGCATATTAGATAGCATATCTGTTGTCATATGGGCGAGGTTGTACTTCGGATTCCAGTTCCAGTCGTGCCTGGCAACGCCATCATCAATACTCTGTGGCCAGCTTTCGGCAATTGTCTGCCTGTAATCAAGTGCATACGCAATAGAAAAACCAGGTATATGATTTTGGATCTCTTTGCTTATTTCTTTTGGAGAAAAACTCATGCCCGAGATATTATAAGAAGTGCGGATGGAGATATTTTTTGAATCGGCTTCCATTAGCTCAATTGTCGCCCTGATAGCATCAGGCATATACATCATAGGAAGGTAGGTATCTTCCTTTAAAAAGCAGGTGTACTTCCTTTCTTCACGGGCAGCATAAAAGATTTCTACGGCGTAATCAGTTGTTCCGCCGCCGGGTTCGCTTTTATAACTTATGAGGCCGGGATACCGCAAGCTCCTTACATCAAGCCCATAGCGGTGATTATAATAATTACACCAGAATTCGCCTGCATATTTACTGATACCATAAACGGTGACCGGTTCTATTATTGTTTGCTGCGGGCAATTTTGTTTTGGGGACGTGGGTCCAAATACCGCTATACTACTGGGCCAGTAAACTTTATGCAAATGCTCATCTTTGGCGATATCCAATACATTGAGCAGGCTTTGCATATTAAGGCTCCATGCAAGATTCGGATTTTTTTCGCCGGTGGCAGATAAGATGGCTGCCAGTAAATAAATTTGCGTGATATTCTGCCGGATAACCTGCACGTGCAACATTTCCTTATTCATTACATCAAGGCTTACATAAGGGCCGGTCCCTTTAAGCAATTCATTTTCTTCCCGTAAGTCAGATGCGATTACCTGCGCACCACCATATATTCTTCTGAGCTCGAGCGTAAGCTCTACGCCTATTTGCCCGCTGGCACCTATCACCAATATCTTTTCCCGTATCATAATATCATTATTAGGTAACAAAGTAAAATTGAAAACCGCAAAGGGCAAAAAGTTGTATTATCCTGAGTTGCTGAATTTTGTACTGAGAAATTTTTAATTCGTACCACATTTAACAATTTTTGGTAAACTTATTGAAACAACGGTAGAAATATACATTAATGAGCAAACGATATGTCCTGATCTTTTCATTTTTAGCCGGAGTTACACTGTACAGTTGCAGCAAGAAAAATCATCCATCACGCACACCACAACCCCCTGAAAATAATACGTCGTTGTCTATAAAAAAAGACGATTCCCTTGCAGAAAAAAAAGTAATTGTAAAACGAAAAGAAAAAATACCTATTCCAAAAGTGATTACCGTGAATGATAGTGCTGCCCGCAAAAGCGTTGACGGCAGGTATTATTATGATGTAATGGGCCACCGTTACTGGCGCAATTATAAAGATGGAAAATATTATTTATTTAATAAGTCGATGTACACCGACGACGCTTTTAAACCTCTATAAAAAAAATAATCGCCACTTCCCTTGTTTTTTCCTCAATCACTTCTCACTGCTCATTTGCTGTTTCTTGCATCCTGTCTCCACCTCCTCACTCTTCCTGAAACTCAACCTTATGCTCCGTCAAAAATTCCTTTATCCTGTCAACATGAATACAATGACCCACATGTAAAAAAGGCTGGTTGGTTACCTTAATTTTCTTTCCTTCACTGGTTATTTCCTTATTTTTCATATCAAAGCCAAGGTGAAGATGACTGGTTGCAAATTGCATCCCATAAACAATACCTTTTGTATCAAACAATGGACCGCCACTTTGCCCCCTAAGGCCAGGAGTGCTCATCTCAATACCAAAAATCTCTTTTCCATTTCCCAAATGCCTTGTAATAATTCCATCCAGCGGGAAAGCCGGAGTTGCAGTTATCCCGGTTGATGTAAATTCTATATCATCTTTGGCAGGGTTATATTGAAAATTATTATACTCAGGAAAAGGATAGCCATACCGGCATAAATATTTTCCCTGTTTCACATCACTCGTATCTTTCAAAAATACAGCCTGCGACGGGTACAATATTTTTGTAAATCCGTTAAATTTTAATATCGCAAGATCGAGCGTAGGATGGTTGATACAATCAATGGTTGTTATGGAATCAAATGAATCCATGATCGTGTTTTTGATCTGTATAATTGATTCCTGGTTTACCAAACCATATTTGCTTTCAAGTGCCGCAATTTGTTTCCGGTATTTACCGTCAGTTTTTGTACCAAAAGAATTCCTTTCGCTTTTGATTAGCTGGTATCGCTGGTTTATAGAATCCGTATTTATTATATTATTGGCGATGTGGCGACAAGTAACTGCTATGCCCTGGTCATTTACGAAGAAAAATGTACCTGACCACGGAGTTGCAAAATCATTGCCATAATACCGTACTATCGTGTGAAGGGGCCTTGTGAATTTCTGGATCGTTTCAATTGCTTTTATGAACATTCGGTAAAAATTTGGCGTTGATTTTCAGAAGCTTTATGATGTAATTTAATCATTCTCCAGGATGCACATAAAGACCGGGCCGAAATAACTGAACTACCAGCCAATAATAAGCCGTTACCTACTTCCCATTATCATTTCCAAACAACTTCTTTCAAAATCAAACACTTTTTTCTACAAAGTTTTCATACCGATTTTATTGTCAACAATTTAGAATTGGTGCTTGTCCTGGCACTTTACTGCACATCAAATTAATGGCTAAAGTTCTTCCGGAAAGTGTTCTTACATCAGGAAAAAAAGGGGATCATTATCGCCAGAGCCGCTGTAGTTGCAACATTTCTGGCCGTATGGCGGGAAAGTACCTCTGTAAAATCATCCATTACTACAAAATAATTTACGACCGAAACCAGGGAATAGGATTAACCGTGAATAAAGAAATTTTATTGAATCATCATCTTGGTTATAGTCTTAAAACCGCAGCGCCTGGAAAGACAACTTTTGAGATCATTTTGAACTGATTGGCGGTCTTGTATCCCTTACACTAATCTGCCAAATAAATGTAAAGCTTCAATTTTTCAATAGCAGCATATGCAAATACCGGTAATTAAAAATTGAGACTATGGTAAGTCACTTTACCTGTTGCCCATTATCAATATAAAAAATTTATAAAAGAGAAAGCCGAAAGTAATACCTGCAAAGTTGAAAAGGATACTTGCTTTTCAATACCTTTCCCTTTTATAAATCTGAAAAATGAAAAAACCATTTTACCTCATTGCATTCGTTTTTTTAAATTTGTTACTTAGGGGTTTTGTTTCATATGCCCAGGATTCAAAACCCGACACTGTTAGTGTAGGTATCTATATAACCAGCATACATGACATCGATTTCAAACAAAAAGAATACACTGTAACTTTTTGGTTATGGCTCAGGTATAAAAATAAAGCTTTTGATTTTTTACAAAACATGGAAATACCACAGGCAAAGTCCGTTTCAAGATCATTCGCCACTGTCGATAGTTCGGGTGACGGTGTTTACATGCTGATGAAATTACAATGTGTTATGAAAGATTCATGGAAGATCGGCAACTTCCCTTTTGACAGTCAGAAATTAAGGCTCTCTGTTGAAAATTCACAATATGACGATCGCTCCCTGGTCTTTACCGCAGATACCCTGGGGAAACATTATGACCCACGCTTCACGCTTAATGGATGGAGTATTGACAGTTGTATTATTTCAACCAATACAAAGATCTATGAAACGGGCTTTGGTGATGCCGGTCTCGCCACACCGCATTCTGAATAAAGTGCCTTCAGGGTAAGAATTTCGATAAATCGCGATGCCGGTGGATTGTTCTGGAAAATGTTCCTTGGAATGTATATCGCATTCCTGATCGCCTATGTATGTTTTTACATTCATGCGGATGGTATCGATTCCCGGTTTGGATTAAGTGTCGGATCTTTATTTGCAGTTATCGGTAACAAATACATTATCGACTCATCGCTTCCCGAATCAACTTCTTTCACCCTTGTTGACACGTTGCATGGCCTTACACTTTTTTTTATCTTTTCCGTGATTACCGCCACGGCCTATTCGTTGAAGCTGGTCAAAGAAAATGAAGAAAAAAGAGCGCACAAATTTGATATGATCGCCGCGCAGGTATTGCTCTTAATTTATGTCATTCTAAATATCTATTTTATTTCTCAAGCCAGCGGAGGCTGATACCACGTGGATTGGTTTGTTGATTGCCGCTTTCAGCTTTCAACTGCTGTATTTTTTCTTTTAAACCACCAATACATAGGGACACCTGTCAACATAAGAACAGCGCCGATGGCAGCCTCGCGGGGACGGCTGAAAATGGTATTAAAAAGGAGGCATGCACAAAATAAAATCACTATGCCGGGTACAACAGGATAACCCCAAACCTTGTAGGGGCGTGGTGCATCGGGCATCCTTTTTCGAAGGATGAATAACCCCAAAGTAGTTGCGCCATAATAAATAAAAACGGCAAAGATGATCATATCTGTAAGCTGGTCAAATGTGCCTGAAAGAACAAGGAGGCATGCCCACACGGCCTGGTATAATAACGAATTGGCCGGAACATGCTTGTTATTAAGCCTGGCGACTTTTTTAAAAAATAATCCTTCTTTCGCCATGGCATAATAAGGGCGGCAACTTACAAACATGGTTGCATTACAACAACCCAGCGTGGTAACAAGTATCAAAAGAGAAATAAATAAGACCCCATTCGATCCCCAGAAACTCCGTACCGCTTCCACAGCCGCTATCTTATTTCCCGCCTTATAAATCCCATCGAGCTGCTCAGCAGATAATAATGCCAGGTAGGTTGAATTTACCAAAAGATATACGATTATTACCATCAGGATACCGATTGCAATTCCTCTCGGCAGGGTGCGGTTTACATTTTTAATTTCGCCTCCAATATAACCAACAGAAGCCCACCCCTGGTAGGCCCAAAATGCGGCAAGCATTGCGGTGAACAGAGCGCTAATGGTAATTGTTGAGTTGTCGGAAGTCTGTAATTGTAAGTTACCCATATTGGCATGGCCACTCGTTAATCCAAAAATAATGATGCTGAATATTCCTCCGAATACCAGTAAGAGTATTGCCATACTCATGCCGGCGCCTGTTTTTAGGCCCTTGGTATTTATCCAGGTAAGAATAATGATTAGAATGATAGCAGTGGCTTTAATATTGAGATCAGCAAATGGCAAAAAGACGCCCCCAATGTCTACGTGCGCCAAAGAAGGAAGCAACGGTGGCAAATGTATTATACTGTTCAATGATTGTGCAAATAAATAAGCCAGGGCCGAAATGGATGCTGTTTGAATGACAGTGAATAAGCTCCAGCCAAACATAAACGCGAAAAACCGGTTGTATATCTTTTTATAATATACATATTCGCCGCCGGTATCAGCCAATATTCCGGCAACCTCTGCATTGCAGAGCGCACCAAATAAACTTATAATACCTGCCAATATCCATGCTATGAG
>JBDTLZ010000226.1:0-3554 GCA_039934515.1 Ginsengibacter sp. | reverse complement strand
GATGATTTTACCAAACATCCCCAACTGATTTCTTCAAGCAGGAAGCCCGGGAGAATAATAAAATGCGAAATAAGCAATGAATACCTGGTTGCTTAAGAACAAGGAAACACTTATCCTGATCCTTCAACCTGCTCAATTAAATTATTGAAGATATCAGCTGCCGGTTTATTTCCTGAAGTTGAAGCTGATTGCCCTGCCCAAAGTGCGGCAAATTCTTTATTATCCTTTCGCTGGGCTTCCATTCTTATAGGTGATACCAATCCGGCCTGGATAGGATATGCGGGGATTTCAATTCCCGATTTTTCAACTTCGGTTATGAACTTATTTCTCAGCCCCCTGGCCCATCTTCCCGAAAATGATTTGGTGAGTATGGTGTCTGTATCATTTGAATTTCGAAGCGCTTCTTTATAGGATGGAATGGCCAAACTTTCATCACTTCCTATAAAAGCAGTTCCAATTTGAACACCTTTAGCCCCCAGGATGAATGCAGCTTTAATACTTTTGCCATCATTGATGCCGCCAGCGGCAACTATTGGTTTTTGGATATTTTTCGAAAGCAGCGGAATTAATGACATGGATCCTATCATTGGGAGTGGTATGCCTTCCAAAAATGTTCCCCGGTGCCCCCCCGCCTCCAGGCCCTGGGCCGTAATAATATCAATTCCAATTTCATCTAATATTTTTGCTTCCTCCAGGCACGTAGCAGTTCCTATTAATACAATATTACTTTCCTTTAAAGCTGTTAAAGCACCACTCTCCAAAATACCGAACGTAAAACTCACAATAGGAATACTTTCACTTATTAGAAGTGCCACTTGTTCCGTGTAAGGATAAAATTTAAGCAAAGCAGGAGACCGTTTTTCAAAATGAAACCCATTTTCCATAGCAACTTTCTGTAAGAGGTCCTGCATCAAATCATAGTTCTCGTGAGGTGGCACCAACGGCAAGGAATTGGTAAATAGATTAACCGCAAATGGAGCCGCGGTCAGGGCTTTTGTTTTACGAATAAGCGCTACCGTTTTTTCCGGCGATAAGCCACCAACAGGTAGTGAACCCAATCCTCCCTGGTTTGAGATGGCCGCAACCATTTCCGGGGTAGTAACGCCCAACATCGGGGCCTGTATGATGGGATACTTTATTTTTAAAACCTTTGTCAACTCATTGTTCCATTCCATATTATCCCTTTTTGAATGTGCTTATTTTAGCCCAACTATTATTATTATATGACTTACTTTTTATCACAAAAATAACCGGGTTGCAAAACCCTGTTGTTCAAAACACCAAATCAACATAATCCCCTTTTCATATTTAGCAGTGAACTGCTTCCCAGGTATTGCAAATTACTAACTACGGCATATTCAACTTCAACAATGAAAAATGGACGTTATACTTATTTCTTTTTGGTGTCATAAATTTTCCGGGCTATCCCAACAAGACTTATAATTTCTTCATCCATAGGATTTTTAATATTAAAATTCTTTTTTGCAAATAAATAAACTTTTTTCCATGATATATTTTCTGTGTACACAGACTCCCGCAATTTCATCCCAAATAGCGCAATCCCGGCAGCCTTTTTGAAATTACTGTCTGTTACATTATAATTGGTTGTAACATTGGAACAGGTGAACTTCATTACTTTTTCTTCGGACTTTGCCGGTAATGAATAGTGTACTTCAACATTTGCCAAATTTAATACCGCCAGGCTCGTATCTTTTGGGACAATTTCAAAGAGCGCTATAATTGTGTGGCCGGATCCTATTTCTCCACCTTCTATTTTAATAGTTGTATCACCGATCTTATCTTTATTATTATCGTAACCAATGAGCCGGTATTCAGCGACCACCGAAGGATTCATAAACACATTGATATAAACCCGGTCGGCGACAGCATATAAATTTCTCGTAAACTCGGTCATTAAAACTTTGCCAGCCTCGGCTTCATTATCCAGGTAGGCGAAATCGCCATTACCTTTCTGTGCTAATACTGAAAGTTTTGAATCCTTATAATTTCCCATACCAATTCCAAGACAGGTAAGGTATATATCAGTCTTTTTTTCTTCCGTAATAATCTTTTCCAAATCATCTTCCGACGATTTTCCAACATTAAAATCACCGTCTGAAGCCAATATTATCCTGTTATTGCCCCCTTTTATAAATCGACGGCTGGCAACTTCATAGGCAAGCCTGATACCTGCCTCTCCGGGAGTATCGCCTTCCGCATTGAGGCTCTCTACAGCTCTTTTTATCTTTTCCTTCTCTTCTCCTGAAATTCCTTCCAGCACAATCCTTGCAGTTCCGCCATAAACCACAATGGATACGGTATCAACCGGTCTTAAATTTTTAATCAACAATTGCAACCCCGATTTTAGCAAAGGCAGCTTATTGGGTTTATCCATTGAACCTGACGCGTCAATTAAAAAAACGAGGTTACCTGCCGGTATGTTTTCAAGATTGACTTTCCGCGCGGAAATATTTAAAAGCAACAATTTATGCGCATCATTCCATGGGCATTTTGAAAGGATAGAAGTTTGTTTAAATAATGAATCACTTGCGGGCTGTGTATAATTAAAATTAAAGTAATTCAGCATTTCTTCAATTCTTACTGCATCCGGAGGTACCTTACTTTTCCCGTTTAAAAATCTCCGAAGGTTGCTATAGGATGCCGAGTTGGTATTGGAAGTAAAAGTAATGGGTGACGACGCAAACGCTTTCACAAAAGCATTTTCAACAAGGGTGCTATAAGATTCATTTGCTACAGTCCAGTTCGCAGAACTATTATTGATATCCTTTACAACATTATTTAAGTGGCTTGTTTGAACACCTGCCGGTAAAATGAGTTTTTTCATCCGGATGTGCAAATAATCCGTGGCATCGATTTTCAACCTTATGGTTTCATAACCGTCTGAATTGAATGTCAAAGAATCAGTGATCCTTGATGACGTAATACCAAAGCCTCCATAGCTTCCGCTTTTATAAAGCATGTTCGTGGAACATACCAGGATATTGACATTTTGTAGCGGACTTCCTTCCGTGTCTTTTACTTCCCCTTTAATATAATATTGAGTAAAAGAAGATTTGTAAAAAATAAGAAACAACAATATCAGCAGTAACCTTTTCATTAAAAGAACCACTTTTAAAAGAAACCTGTTGTAAAGGTACATTTGTTATATTGTTTGGATTGTAAATAGCTCATGTTCCCGCAAACAATAAGTTTTGCAACCTTAAGGGGCCAGGGCCCGGGTAAAAACATATCCGGGTAACTATTAAACGGATGTAAATAAGTCACAGCAGCGTTCCTCTTAAAATTATTGCCGCGATGGAAAAATAAATAATAAGCCCGGTGACGTCTACCAGGGTAGCAACAAAAGGAGCTGATGAAGCAGCAGGATCCTGCCCGCAACTTTTTAAAATTATTGGGATCATCGAGCCACTTAAAGTTCCCCACATTACAATGCCAATCAATAAAAAGAAAATAGTGATCGCCAGTAACATCCAATGCTGACCGTAATTCCAAAAATGAAATTCCTGCCATGCGGTAATTCTTATAAACCCTAT
>JBDTLZ010000225.1:0-13915 GCA_039934515.1 Ginsengibacter sp. | reverse complement strand
TGGATATCTGATTAATGTTTGTTGAACATCAATCAACTTCTGGTACAAAGATATGGTGCGCCTGTTGACTGTACAAGAGCACTACTGCCTGATTACGGGTGTACTGAATTTACGGTGGTAATGGTAAAACTACGATGGCTAGCCGGAGATTATCTGCAAATATTCGAGCGTTTATGTATAAACGGTCTCCAAACAATTGTTTTATGGAAACCAAAACCCAACTATTAATACGTCCTGCAATTTCCCCGCTATTTTCTTTACAATATTTATTGGTGCGATCCAACCTTCAACGGAATGTTCGTATTCTTTAGAACAGGTATCTTGCGGGAATTCTTTGGGTATTTGTAAAATAGTAAAGTCGTTTTTTTCGGAAAGCGATACATAATAATGGAAATTACCCAGTGTCTGCTACCTGCGTAAAGGCTATGCTTTAAAAGTTTGCGAGCTTCTATTTGCAGTCCACCAGTGAGCATATCGCCAGCTAAATTTTTCCACCGAAATGAACCTCCTGATTTCCAACTGGTAAAATATTCTCCCGCCATCTTTTTTGTAACACCAGGATCCATAAACACTCATTACACGTTGTGCAATGATGCACGTATTACAATATTATTTTTCGATACGCGATTGATCCGTTATGTCGCCATCCTGGATTTCAAAGATCCCAGATTCAACCCGATTTGGCAAATTCGCCATTTGCCGGCGCTTTAACCGTGGGGAAACCCTAATACTAAAATTATAAGGCGCCATTTGAAAACTACCCGGCTACACCCAATGGAGAGAAATAGGCAAATATTGAAACAATAATGGCAACGACTATCAATGAAAGAATGACATCCCATTTGTTCCAGCTTGCCCTGCTTGCTGCCCTGTCTTCGGCAACGGTTGTCGCAAAAGTAAGTCCGCGTATTTGTTCCTCAGATGGCCTGGGGGTGAGCAGGCTTACCACTACCATTATTACAATTGAAATAAGAAATAAATAAATGCAGAAGTAAAGAAAATTAATCGTTGCAAAATCATGCAGGACTCCCGGGAGATCGTTTTGGAACAATTCCAGCGTAAGCTTAATTATCCCGATAATAAAACCCACTACCATAGCAGAATAAGCCCCCGATGCGTTAAGCCGCTTAAAAAATACACCAAGTAGAAAGACGGCGGCAATAGGCGGTGCTAAATAGGATTGCACACTTTGGAGGTATTGATATAAAGTGCCTGATATCCTGCCCATAAGCGGTATCCATGCCATACCAAGCAAAACCACCACGCCTGTTGCAATGCGCCCTACCCTTACCAATTCCCTGCCACTAGCCAGGGGTTTCATCTTCTGATAAATATCCATCGTAAATAACGTAGAGCATGCATTATAAACGGAAGCCAATGAGCTCATCAAAGCGGCGAGCAAGCCACCAGCTAATAATCCCCTCAACCCAAGGGGCATGATCTCTTTAACCAATGTTGGAAAAGCAGCATCGTTATCTGTTAAAACAAGGGTGCCTTGTTTTACCATTGCTATGGCTATCAGTCCCGGCACAAGAAATATAAAAAAGGGAAGTAATTTTAAGTATGCAGCGAATATAGTTCCTCGTCTTGCTTCACGTTCGTTTTTGCCGGCAAGGCACCGTTGAACAATGTGCTGGTCGGTGCACCAGTACCATACGCCCACAATTGGAGAGGCAAATAATATTCCCAGCCATGGAAAATCGGGGTCGCTGAGCGGCCGGAACATATTTAATTTTTCTTTGGACACCGAACTGATCATGGCATGCCACCCGCCAACTTTACCCAGTCCTATAAATAATAATACTGCAGAACCCAGCAATAATACGATTGCCTGTATAGCTTCTGTATACATTACTGTATGCAATCCACCCAGGATGGTATAAATGCCCGTTACGACAACAAGGATAATGGCCCCTGTCCAGAAGTTCACGCCCAGGAAAGAATTAAATACCAACGCTCCTGCAAAAATAGTCACCGACGCTTTAGCGATGACATAACTTAATAGCTGTATAATGGATAATAAGCGCCTGGCTTTTGCATTAAAACGTCTTTCCAGGAACTCGGGCATTGTATAAACCATACTTCTCATGTAAAAGGGTACGAACACCCACCCAAGAAGCAATACAATCCACGAATGCAATTCATAATGGCCCATTACAAGGCCGGAGGTTGCACCTGTACCCGCAAGGCCTACTATATGCTCGGAGCCTACGTTTGATGCCAATATCGATGCTCCAATAACCCACCACCCAAGATTGCGGTTGGCTAAAAAGTAATCTGAGGGTGATGCTTTGCTTTTTCTTATTGACCACACAGAAACGCCTGCGATTATCAACAGGTAAAGAATTACAAAGAGGATATCAATTGTTCCAAGATGCATAATCAGTAATTTGACGGTGAATATTAATGAACAGCTTTATAGTAATTTTATGTTTTTCTCCTGATATCCTGTAACATTTTATAATGCTGCCTGAATTCCGGATTTTTTAAATTGTAAAGCCTGGCCGCATTAGATCCACAACAATACCGCGCTTGAATATTTTCCACATGCATATGTAACCATTCGTGATGTTAAACTCACGTCGGTTCTATTATTTTTTATTAATTGTTGAGATAATGCATTCGCCAGGAAAAAAAGAAATCAAAAAACTAAAGTAACCAGAATTTTCAAAAATGCAACCCATTACAATATCTTTTTTATAAATTACCTATTTTTACCTGTAGTTAGCTGTATGTAACCGTTTGTATTTGTTATGAATAAAATTAAAGAAGTTACGATTTATGACATCGCCAGTAAACTAAACATTTCCGTTGCCACGGTAAGCAGGGGCCTGAAAGACGATAAAGTTGTGAGCAAAAAAACCCGGAAGAAAATAGCTGATGTGGCAGCTCAAATGGGTTACCGTTCCAATCATTTTGCACGCAATCTTCGCCAGCAGCAAACGAATACAATTGGTGTAATTGTGCATGAGCTAAACAGTACCTTCATCACTTCTGTGCTGGCCGGCATTGAAAAAGTAACCACAGGTACCGGTTACGACATCATTATCACCCACTCATCTGAAAGTTATATCAAAGAGGCCGCTAATGCAAAAAATCTTTTTCATAAAAGAGTAGACGGGCTCATTGCTTCCCTGGCCTTTGACACTACAGATCTTGATCATTTCAGGCCATTTGTGGATAAGGGTGTACCGGTGCTGTTTTTTGACCGTGTGGAACAGGATGGAAAAAACAGTGTGGTGATCATTGATAATTACAAGTGCGGCTACCGTGCAACCCAACATTTAATTGAACAGGAATGCAACAAAATTGTACATGTCACTTCGAGTTTAAAAAGAAATGTATATGCTGAACGCTACAAAGGTTACCTGGATGCTTTATCAGACAATAAAATACCCTATGATGATAGTTTATTGATAATTGGAGACCTGAGTGAAAAAGCCGGTATTGACGCTGCAGAGAGTATCCTTCAAATGAACCCTTTGCCAGATGGAGTATTTATTACAAATGATTTTGTGGCGGCAGTTTGTATGCGAACATTGAAAGAACATGGCATTGTGATACCCAACGATATCGCCATCGTTGGATTTAATAATGATGCAATTGGCAAATTGATCGAACCTGCCCTTACGACCATTAATTATCCCGGAATGGATATGGGGGAAATTGCCGCCCGCAATCTTATCAATCATCTGAAAGGGATCAGTAATATTCATCAGACCAATACTATTATTGTTCGTTCTGACCTGATCATTAGAAAGTCATCACTAAAAAAAGAAACGCGATCTCTATAAATAGCGAAAAATGAGCATGCGAATGACATAAAAATAATACATGGGAACAAGCGAACATAAGATTGCGGTTGTCACAGGAGGTGGATCGGGTATCGGATTTGCAATTGCCGAAAAGTTTGTCGGGGATAATATCAAGACTGTTATAATTGGAAGAGATGAGCAAAAACTTGCCGTTGCAAAAAATAAATTGGGTGAATTATGCAGTTCAATTGCTTGTGATCTGAACGATCTAAAAGAGATTCCAAAGCTGGTTGCGAAGATCATTGGCCAGCACCGGCGGATCGATATACTTGTAAACAATGCAGGTATCAATATGAAAAAAGAGTTTACCGAAGTGAGCGATGAAGATTTTCAAAAAATTTTATTGACAAATGTTACCGCGGTATTTTCTTTATCAAGGGAGGTTGTAAAAAACATGTTGCAATACGGCGCAGGAAGTATCATAAACATAAGTTCAATGGCTTCGCAATATGGATTGCCAAAGGTGATTGCATACACCGCATCCAAATCGGCCATTGAAGGCATGACGAGAGCCATGGCTGTTGAACTATCACCAAAAGGTATCCGGGTAAATTGCATTGCTCCCGGATTTATTACAACAGAAATGACGGCTAAGGCATTGAACAGCGACAGTGAAAGAAAACAAAAAGTAATGAGCCGCACTCCCATGGGTTATATGGGAGCTCCGGGCGATATTGGTGATGCAGCCTTGTACCTGGCAAGTGGCGGCGCAAAATATATTACAGGGATCGTACTTCCTGTGGATGGAGGTAATTCGATAGGCTTTTAACAGGTTCATAGAAGAGAGCTCAATAAGTTCAGGACGGATAAGGTATTTTTTGCCTGCCGGCAATATCGTACTGGCAGGAGTTTTCCCATAATCACTACAACCGTTGATTAAAATACACCAAATGACCAGTTCCTCAAAACGGTAATTGCTGATTCTCATGGTATACAATGCACACAAATTCATCGAATTGAAAAAAGCATACGTATTATTTCTTATTGCCGTGTCATCGTATTTTTCAACTGCTCACGCACATTCGGCAGGTACTAAAGTAAAACTTATGATAAATGACGGGGCTGCAAAAGAAGCCAATAGAATTATAAATATTATACAACGATGCGCAGGACAATCTTTCTTTTTTTACTGATACTGCTTGTTGCTGGTTCGCATGCACAACGGTTAACGCAACAACAGGCAGACAGTATACAATGGAGACACACACAGGATAGCTTGTGGAAGTTTGCTGAGCAAGACCATCAGAATATGATGGACCAATTGCATATAAAATCGATCCGGCAAGGTGCTGATGGCAATAATCCCGGGGCGCCGAATGCCGCAAACTATGACGAGTCAAAAGCAAATCCTTATCCCAACCTGCCAGGTCCTTTGATCATGAAGGATGGCAAAAAAGTTACCTCACCCGGGATGTGGTGGAAACAACGCCGCCCCGAAATTGAAGAGGATTTCGACAGAGAGATATATGGCCGCCTGCCAATGAACATGCCCCAGGTAAATTGGGAATTAACCAGGGACACCATCGAAATGAACGGCACCGTGCAGGTTCATACTAAAAAATTAACCGGGCATGTTGACAATCCCTCCTACCCTTCCATCGTCGTAGATATTGATCTTACTTTATCAACCCCAACAAATGCCGCCGGCCCGGTTCCGGTAGTCCTGGAACTTGCTTTTGTATTTCCTGCCAGGTTCAGATTACCACCGCCCCCGCGTGATACAACTAAACCTGCGCCGCCAACGCCCTTATCATGGCAACAACAAGTTCTTGCAAGGGGCTGGGGATATGCGGTACTGATTCCTGTAAGCATCCAGGCAGATAACGGCGCAGGCCTGAGGCAAGGTATTATTGGCCTGGCCAACAAAGGGCAATACCGCAAGCCTGATGACTGGGGTGCACTGCGCGCCTGGGCATGGGGCGCCAGCCGGGCAATGGATTATTTTGAAACTGACAAAGCAGTGGATGCAAAAAATGTAGCGATTGAAGGCCATTCGAGGTATGGTAAAGCGGCGCTTGTTGCGCTGGCATATGACAAAAGATTTGTTACCGGCTTTATTAGTTCATCTGGTGAAGGCGGTGCCAAACTTCATCGCCGCAATGCCGGTGAAATTGTCGAAAATCTTACGGGTACGGGAGAATTCCATTGGATGGCTGGCAACTTCATTAAGTATGGTGGGCCGCTTACGTGGAACGATCTGCCGGTAGATGCCCATGAGCTCATTGCGATGTGTGCGCCAAGACCGGTATTTATCAGTGCAGGAAATAAAGGCGATGCCTGGGTAGATGTGAGAGGTATGTTTATGGCTGCTGTTGGTGCAGGCCCTGTTTACAAACTTCTTGGTAAAAAAGGCCTGGGAACATCAACATTTCCCCCTATAGAAACTCCCTTAACGGAAGGGGAAATTGCATTTCGACAACATAGTGAAGGACATACACCGGGACCTAACTGGCCGGTATTCCTTGATTTTGCAAGCCGTTATTTTAAATGATGCCGCTGCCGGAACCAGGATATAAAAACAGGTGCCTTAAAAAAATACGCAATAGTTGATTCCAGATATACGATACAGGCTACTAATAATTTTTACGGTTTGTGCAACCGCAAATGCCAGTGCGCAATGGGTCAGCGGGAGGGATAATGGCAATGCTTACGCAATCACTTCGCCGGGCACCAAAGCAATCATCTATGTAGATACCGCAGACTTTTTGGTGGTTAAAAAATCGGCATCATTTCTCCGGGATGATATCGAAAGAATAACAGGCAGAAGACCAGCGCTTATTAATGTGCTTCCCGCTGCCGCAAAGAATATTATTATCATAGGCTCTCTTGAAAGATCACCTGTTGTTCAACAATTGATTTTACGCAAAAAAATAAACGCCGATATGATAAAAAGTAAATGGGAAGGCTACCAGGTAGAAACTGTGAACCATCCATTTAATGGAATTGAAAATGCATTAATAATTACAGGCAGTGATCGCAGGGGCACTTCATACGGCGTCTTTGAATTATCAAAACAGGCTGGTGTATCACCATGGTATTGGTGGGCAGATGTACCCGTGAAAACAAAAACTTCATTGTATGTAAAAAAATCATTGTTCATTGCTGATACCCCGAAAGTAAAATACCGCGGCATTTTTCTCAATGACGAAGCGCCTGCACTAAGTGGATGGAGCAAAGAAAAGTTCGGGGGATTTAATCATTTATTTTATGAAAAGGTATTTGAGTTAATGTTGCGGCTTAAGGCAAATTATTTATGGCCTGCCATGTGGGGAAACGCATTTTATGATGACGACTCACTTAACAAAATCACTGCGGATAATTTTGGTATCGTGATGGGCACTTCCCATCATGAACCACTTATGCGGGCACATGATGAATGGAGACGATACGGAAGCGGAAAATGGAATTACGACAGCAATGAAGTAAGGCTGCAAAGATTTTGGAAAAATGGTATAGAACGGGTGCAAGGGACTGAAACCATCGTAAGTATAGGAATGCGTGGAGACGGCGATGAACCGATGACGCATGGCACTGCAATTGCTTTGCTCGAACGGATAGTAAAAGATCAAAGAAAAATTATTGAAGATGTCAGTCATAAACCTGCTGCGCAAACTCCGCAACTTTGGGCATTATATAAAGAAGTTCAGGATTATTTTGATAAAGGCATGAGAGTGCCGGATGATGTCACGCTATTATTGTGTGATGATAACTGGGGCAACATTAGAAAATTGCCAAAACTTTCAGATGCGAAGCGCGAGGGTGGCTATGGAATATATTACCATTTTGATTATGTAGGTGATCCAAGAAATTATAAATGGATCAATACAAATAATATTGCAAGGGTTTGGGAACAAATGCACCTCGCTTATGAATATGGGGTCAATAAAATATGGATCGTAAATGTCGGCGATCTGAAGCCAATGGAATTTCCGGTTTCATTTTTTTTAGACTATGCGTGGAATCCCGGCCTATGGAATGAAGATAATTTAGACAACTATTATACCCAATGGGCTGCACAACAATTTGGAAGCACCTATGCAAAGCCAATTGGAGAAATCATTCAAAAATATTCACAGTATGTTGCCCGTAGAAAACCTGAGCTATTGTCGCCAGGTACCTATAAGCTATTTGATGAGACAACACCTATTCTAAATGATTATTCACAATTAGCGCAGGATGCTGAAAAGATCAACAGGTTGTTACCCTATCGTTATAAAGATGCTTTTTTTCAATTGGTACTTCACCCCATAAAGGCTTTCGCGAATTTAAATGAACTCTATATCACCGTTGCATTGAACAGGTACTATGCTGCTCAAAGGCTCGCGACCGCAAATACCTATGCAGACAAGGCAAAAAAACTGTATATAAATGATTCATTGATCACACATCAATATCATCTTATGGGGAATGGCAAATGGAACCACATGATGGATCAGACACATATTGGTTACACCTATTGGCAGCAGCCACCGGTAAATAAAATGCCGGAAATAATTTATGTATCAAAAGATTCGATAAAAAAAGCTGCGATTACTACTGGTACTGCGGTTGTTAACGGCGAACACCTGGTGCCACGGAATAAAACAGGAAATATATTTTATGAATTTAACGGCTATGTTTCGATAGCGGCAGCACATTTTACCAATAGTCACAATACAGCGGATAGTCATTGGATGGTTATTAAAGGCATCGGCAAAGACGGTTCCGGAATTACTACTTTCCCCGTTACAGCATCCGCGCAAATGCCAGGGATAACTGCTCCCTACACAGACTACGATTTTTTTGTGTATGACAGCGGCGCGATAACAATTAATTCCTACTTTTCTCCCACTCTAAATTTTCATAATGACGAAGGCCTGCAATTTGCCATTTCAATTGATACGGAAGCACCACAGATAATTAATATAAACCATGACGATAAGAACACGAAAATGTGGGAGCAATGGGTGGCCGACAATATCATTATCAAATCGTCACAACACACAATCACAAAACCAGGCAAACATATTTTGAAGTATTGGATGGTGAGCCCGGCTGTCGTGCTACAAAAACTTGTGATCGATTTTGGAAGTCCGAAACCTGGTTACCTGGGACCACCCGAAACTAAAAAAGTTACTAATTACCAATAACATACTTAAAAACCCAATTGATCAATATGAAAAAAATACTCCCGTTAGCAGTGACTTTCCTTACTGTTTTTCTTAGCTGTAATGATGCGACAACAAATAAAACAGTCAGTACAGACAGTATATCATCAATGCATAAAGACAGCGTTTTACCTGCGAAGAAGAAAGAACCTATCTCTCAGCCCCTGATCAGTACTATTTATACTGCCGATCCGTCAGCGCATGTATTTAATGGCCGGATCTATATTTATCCATCGCATGATACTGCTACCGGCACCCCGGAAAATGATAACGGCGATCACTTTAATATGATGGATTATCACGTCCTTTCCATGGATTCAGTAGGTGGCCAGGTAACTGATCATGGAGTGGCATTGCATATAAAAGACATCCCATGGGCGGGCAGGCAGTTGTGGGCTCCCGATGCGGCTTTTGCTAACAATACTTACTATCTTTATTTCCCGGTAAAAGATAAAGAAGATATTTTCAGGATAGGTGTTGCCACCAGTACAAAGCCCGAAGGGCCATTTGTTGCTGAAAGTACACCGATTAAGGGAAGCTATAGTATTGATCCTGCAGTTTTCAAAGACGATAACGGAATATTTTATATGTATTTTGGTGGTATCTGGGGAGGGCAATTACAAAGGTGGAGTAATAATAAATATGATGCTGCTGCCAAACTCCGTCAACCAAATGAAAAAGGCATTTTACCCCGTATTGCCAAACTTAATAAAGACATGAAAACTTTTGCAGAAGTGCCAAAGGAGATTCAGATAATTGATAAGGATGGTAAGCTCTTCACAGAAAAAGACAATGATAAACGCTTCTTCGAAGCTTCGTGGATGCATAAATACAGAGGCAAATATTATTTCTCTTATTCAACCGGAGACACACACAATATCTGCTATGCCACAGGTGATAATCCATATGGCCCTTTTACTTACCAGGGTGTTGTATTAAAGCCGGTTGATGGATGGACCAACCACCAGTCAATCGTAGGATTTAAAGGCAAGTGGTACTTGTTTTATCACGACGTTCAGCTTTCGGGGAAAACACATTTGCGAAATGTGAAAGTAACAGAACTCAGGTATAACGATGACGGAACAATACAAACCATAGACGCGTACCGCACCACCGATTGATGTATCTTCAACGATAATAAGAAATGCTTCCAGGCAGGCCGTTTGCACCAGATCGCAATGAAGGTTAAAAGAAAATCTATTGGGATCCGGGCAAAGAAATTTTTAAAAATAATGATACGGAAGCAATTGCGACACTATCATGCCCCCGACGAAGTAAATATGATTTTTAATATTTGAAAAATAACTTTATGACCAACAAATTCTTTTTTGCCTTTGTGGTAATTATTATCGGATCCTGTAATCAAACAAAAAAAGAACCGGAAAAACAAACCAGTATGGTACAACTTATTACACTCGATCCCGGGCACTTCCATGCAGCCCTGGTTCAAAAGAAAATGTATAACGAAGTGGATTCATTGGTACACATATATGCACCCGCCGGAACTGACCTGCAACTGCATCTTGATCGCATTAAAGGTTTTAACACGAGAACCGAAAATCCAACACATTGGGAAGAAGAAATATATTCCGGGCCTGACTATTTTGAAAAAATGCTGGAAGACAAAAAGGGTAATGTTGTTGTGCTGGCGGGTAACAACCAAAAGAAGGCTTCCTACATATCTAAATCACTGGAAGCCGGAATTAATGTCCTCGCTGATAAACCGATGGCTATTGATAAGGCGAATTTTGAAGTTCTGAAGAAGGCTTTTGAGACAGCCAAACAAAAGAAACTATTGTTATATGATATCATGACCGAACGTTTTGAAATAACGTCTATCCTGCAACGTGAGTTATCAATGATCCCGCCGTTGTTTGGAGACCTGGAAAAGGGCACCGTTAATGATCCGGCTGTGGTTAAAGAAGGAGGCCATTGCTTTTATAAATATATTTCCGGAAATGTATTAACCAGGCCTGCATGGTTTATGGATGCGTCGCAACAGGGCGAAGGCATCGTGGATGTGACCACGCACCTGGTCGACCTTGTTCAATGGGAATGTTTTCCTGAACAGATCCTGGATTATACAAAAGATATTGAAGTACTCACGGCAAAGCGATGGCCAACAAATATCACCCTTGGCCAGTTCAGGACGATAACCAAATTAGATACTTTTCCTTCGTACCTGCAAAAAAATCTAATGCATGATACAATACTACAGGTATGGTCAAACGGTGAGATAAACTACCAGCTACGTGGTGTGCACGCAAAAGTATCTGTGGTATGGGACTACCTGACCGCCGGTGGAAATGACACTTATTATTCTTTGATGAAGGGAACCAAAGCCAGCCTTATAATCCGCCAGGGAGCGGAGCAGCAATATAAACCGGCGTTATTTATAGAACCGGCCACCAATGATCCGGCCTATGAAAAAATAGTATTGGAGGAAATAAAAAATTTACAGGTAAAATATCCCGGTATTGAAGCAAAAAAAATAAATAAGGGTTGGGAAATTATCATCCCCGAAAAATATAAGGAGGGACACGAAGCTCATTTCGCCAGGGTTATGGAAAATTTCTTAAGCTATTTTAAAAACCATAATATGCCACCATGGGAAATACCGGGGATGCTTGCAAAATATTATACCACCACAAAAGCGTTGGAAATAGCATTAAAGTCAAAATGATGAAAAAACTCCTGGTCGCCTATTTTTTAATGACTTTTCTGCATGGATACGGGCAATTACCACGCGTAGAAATTCCAGGTTCCGAAGTGAGAAAAATTACTTCTTCAATTGTTGCCGGGCAGGAGTATGAACTGCATATTTCATTACCCGCCGGATATACACTACAAACCAAAGTACTCGAAAATACGGGGCATTCAGGAAGCAAAAGTGAAACATTTAGCCGGGGGCTGCAATACGTATTTGAAAGGCCATCATTGCATTTCGGTACCGATCTCTTACATAAATATACAGGCTCCTACGAGTTTCCCGGTGGATATAAAATTGAAATAAAAACTGAGCATGACCAACTTGCATTGTATTATGACGGTACCAATAAATCTATGCTCTTTGCAGCGAGTGATACTTATTTTTATTCGACGACTGAGTTTTTAAATGTGTATTTTGAAAAGGACAACGATCATGTGCAAGGCCTGACGATGAAACGTTGCGGCAATATTCAACTCCTCAATAAGGTACAGTAATATGAAAATAGTATTACTTATATTGTTGCCGATAGGTATGTCGGCATTGAAAGCTCAAAAAACTGGTACATTACTTTCCCGTGTCTATAAATGGGATGGCGTGGAGGCAATAAAAGAGAAAAATCCCGTAAGAAGAGAAATAATGGGAGGAAGTACAACAGCACTTGCTGATTTCAAAGTTCAGGCAACGACGCTTGATGCTGGCAAAGCGTCCCGATATTCACATTCGCACAATGACCGGGATGAACTCATTATTATAAAAGATGGCCGGTTAAAAATTACTGTAAATAACACCAGTAAAATAATGGGGCCGAAAAGCATTGCTTATGTTATGACGGGCGATGGCTATGGAATTGAAAACACCGGAATTACACCGGCAACGTATTATCTCTTCCGGTACAAATCTAAGATACCCCGATATATAGAACATCCGGAAAAGAACAACGGATCTTTCCTGGTTAACGCTGATAAAGTACCGGTGAACGTTACAGGCAGGGGAAGCCGGCAATCTTTTTTTAGTAAATCAACATCCCAACTTGCAGAGTTTGAAATGCATATTACGGCTCTTAATGAGGGCTTCGATAGCCATGCGCCACATACGCATCTGGAAGAAGAAACCATATTGATATTAAAAGGCAATGCTGAAATGTTTATCGCCGGCGCTCATTACAACGCAATACCCGGCGATGTTGTATTTCTTTCTTCCGGGGTTTTGCATGCCTTGAAAAATACCGGCAAAGGGGTGTGTGAATATTTTGCTTTTCAATGGAAGAACTGACAGTAGTAAGTAAAAGAGGCATTGAAATTAACACCGGAGGCATTGGATAAAATTATATTTTTTAAGTAACCGGAGGTGCATTAATACGTAATAATATTTCATTAATTTTTAATCTTTCCAAGTATGAAGAAGCTCATTCCAATTTGTTTAATTATTCTTATTACAGGTTGCGGGGTGCAACATACCCCCGGCGCCACCGGCAGCATCGAGCGTTTGGATCCTGCATTGGATAAGATTATTTCTGCAGATGCAAAACCCGAAATAATTGCCCAGGGGCTTGACTGGAGTGAAGGGCCACTTTGGATAGAAGCCCGCAAGATGCTTTTATTCTCTGATGTGCCGCGTGATACTATTTTTAAATGGACAGAAGAAAAAGGCAAGGAGGTTTACCTTACGCCTTCCGGGTATACGGATACAATAAAAAGGGGCGGCGAGATGGGTTCCAATGGATTACTTACCGATAAGAACGGCAACCTGGTCATATGCCAGTGCGGGAACCGGCAAATGGCCAGAATGGAGGCCCCGCTTGATAAACCAGAACCCAAATATTTACCTATTGCCAGTCATTATGGTGGCAAAAGATTTAATAGTCCCAATGATGCCATTTACAATAGTAAGGGTGAATTATTTTTTACCGATCCCCCATACGGACTGGAAAAACAAATGGACGATCCAAAAAAAGAAATTTCCTTTCAGGGTGTGTATAAAGTAAAGCAAACCGGGGAGGTTGTTCTGTTAATTGATTCAATAACGAGACCGAATGGCATCGCCTTCTTCCCGGGAGAAAAAAAATTAATCATCGCCAATTCTGATGAAGCTAAACCGAACTGGTATGTTTATGATGTATCTGATAAAGATTCTTTATATAACGGAAGGATATTTTATAGTATGGATGGTTATGACAAAACTTTGAAAGGATTACCAGATGGATTAAAGATCGATAAAAATGGAAATGTATTTGCAACCGGGCC
>JBDTLZ010000224.1:0-11089 GCA_039934515.1 Ginsengibacter sp. | reverse complement strand
AAGATAAAGCCTGGGTCAAAAATGAAATTGATTACTTTATACTTGACAAGCAGCAAGAACTTGGGCTCAGGCATAATCCCGAGTCAGATAAAGAAAGGCTTTTAAAACGCGTTTCGCTGGATCTTACCGGTCTGCCTCCATCGGAGGAAATGATGAATAGGTTTGTCGCCAATAACAGCCCGGCTGCCTATGATTCTATTGTTGAGGAATTATTGAGAGCCCCTCAATACGGTGAGAAGATGGCCGTACATTGGCTGGATGTTGCCCGTTATTCTGATAGCTATGGTTACCAGGATGACAATGTGAGAACACAGTGGCCATGGCGGGATTGGGTAATACATGCCTTTAATGACAACCTGCCATACAACCAATTTATTACCTGGCAAATAGCCGGTGATATGTTGCCAAATGCCACGAAAGAACAAATACTGGCAACGGCTTTTTTCCGGAATCATAAGTATACGGAAGAAGGCGGGATAATTCCGGAAGAATACCGGATAGAATATATCCTTGATAAAACCAAAACCTTTGGTAAAGGGATTATGGGATTAACGGTAGAGTGCGCCCAATGCCATGACCACAAATACGACCCAATTTCTCAAAAAGATTATTACCAGTTATTTGCCTTCTTCAATAACCTAAAAGAACTGGGTTTCGAAGGCGATGTTAGTGTGTCCAGGCCTGCAAAAAATCCGTTGCTGACCGTTGAGAAAGAAGATCTCCAAAACCTGCTTTCATTTATCAATAAAAAGGATACCGGCAAATTGACCGTATCGGTAATGGGCGAACGTGATACCCTTCGTAAGACCTTTATCCTGCGTCGTGGGGTTTATGATCAGCCCGGCGTTGAAGTGCAACCAGCCGCATTAAAATCGGTTTTATTTTATGATACGGTACACTTGCCGCGCAACCGTTATGGTTTGGCCCAATGGACCGTTAACGAAAACAATCCCCTTACTGCGCGCGTGTTTGTGAACCAGATGTGGCAGGAAATTTTCGGCCGGGGACTTGTAAAAACGTCGGGTGATTTTGGTATGCAGGGAGAGCTGCCTTCGCATCCGCAATTGCTTGACTGGCTGGCTGTCGATTTTATGGAGCATGGATGGGATATAAAAAGACTGATGAAACAAATTGTTACCTCTGCTACCTATCGCCAGTCGGCAAATGTTGTTGACGACAATTTGAAAAAAGACCCGGAAAATACATACCTGTCTCATGCACCAAGATTGCGCGTATCCGCTGAATTTGTCAGAGACATTATTTTAGCCAGCAGTGGCCTGATGGTACAAACTATCGGTGGGCCAAGTGTAAAGCCCTACCAGCCAAAAGGTTTATGGGAAAGCGCGACATCCGGCAGAGGGGAACTGGCAACTTATAAACAAGATAAAGGCGAAAGCCTTTATAGGCGCGGCATGTATACATTTATTAAACTGACGGTGCCCCCGCCTGGGATGGCACTTTTTGATGCAAGTAACAGGGACCAATGCGAAGTACGGCGACTCACGACCAGTACTCCCTTGCAGGCTTTAATGATGATGAACGATCCTACGGTGCTGGAAGCATCCCGTGTATTTTCACAAAAACTTTTGGAAGAGAAAAGTTCTGTTGATGAAAAAATTACCCGGGCTTTTCATCGTATTATATGCAGGTTGCCGGATAAAAAAGAAATAGCCATACTCAAAAGCTATTTCGACGAACAGTTGCAACAGTTCCGTCTTAAAAAGCTTGATGCCGTTGCGACAATTAAGGTGGGAGAATATCCCGAAGACGATCAACTCGACGCAAATACAACCGCTGCATTAATGAAGGTGATCAATACAATTTATAATATGGAGGAGGCCATTACAAAATCCTGATTATGAAAAATGAATTTTTAGAACACAACCTTGGTTTAAACCGCCGTAAGTTCCTTTCAAAACTTAGTTTGGGCATAGGGAGTGTAGCATTAGGGTCCTTGCTTATACCCGATCTTTTCGGGGGTAACAGCGAAGAAGAAATGATGATTACGGGACTTCCGCAATTTGCCCCAAAAGCAAAACGCATTATTTATTTATTTCAAAATGGGGCACCCTCGCAACTTGACTTGTTTGACTACAAACCGAAATTGCAGGAGATGTTTGGACAGGATCTTCCTGCGTCTATCCGTATGGGTCAGCGTCTCACAGGTATGACAGCCGATCAGAAAAAATTTCCTCTTGCAGGTACATTTTTTAATTTCAGTCAACATGGAAAAGCGGGAGCATGGATGAGTGAGCTTTTGCCACATACTTCAAAAATAGCCGATGACCTCTGTATCGTTAAAAGCATTTATACCGAAGCCATCAATCACGATCCGGCACTCACATTTTTTCAAACAGGGGCACAGGTAGGAAACCGCCCGAGTATGGGCTCCTGGCTCAGCTATGGATTGGGTAGTGAAAATAAAAATCTTCCCGCTTTTTGCGTTTTATTATCAAAAGGCAAAGGAAATGGCCAGGGGGTATATTCTAAACTATGGAGTAACGGGTTCCTCGACTCTGTTCACCAGGGCGTACAATTCAGCAGTGGTGAAAATCCTGTACTCTACCTGAATAACCATGAAGGCATTGACAAAGCTGACCGCAGAAAAATGCTTGATGTATTGGCTGAGTTGAATGAAGAATCTTATAAAATAGTAGGTGACCCCGAGATCCATGCAAAAGTGCAGCAATATGAGCTGGCCTACAGGATGCAGACCGCAGTTCCGGAAGTTACGGATCTGAGTAAAGAGCCCGAAGACACCATAAAACTTTATGGTCCCGATTGTCTCGTACCAGGCACCTATGCCGCCAATTGCCTTCTTGCCAGGAAACTATCAGAGAGCGGCGTTCGATTCGTACAATTGTATCACCAGGGCTGGGACGGCCACAATAACTTACCTGCCGAGATCCGCGGTCAATGTATGGATACAGACCAGGCTTCTGCTGCATTGATCACCGATTTGAAACAAAGAGGGTTGCTCGATGAAACGCTGGTGATATGGGGAGGCGAATTTGGCAGGACCAATTATTGCCAGGGTAAGCTCACTAAAGAAAATTATGGGCGCGATCATCATCCACGATGTTTTACAATATGGATGGCCGGAGGCGGTGTAAGGCCTGGCGTTCATGGCGAAACTGATGAATTTGGATATAATATTATCAAGGACCCTGTTCACGTACATGATTTTCATGCAACCGTGCTGAACCTTATGGGCATAGATCATGAAAAACTTGTATTTAAACACCTCGGCCGGCGCTATCGATTGACGGATGTTTCCGGCAACGTGGTGAAAAGCCTTATAGCATAGATCAGTTTGAATATTAATATTACAAAAAAAATGCAGCGTAGATTTTCAGTAAGGGAAATGTGGATGGAACACAAGTGTGACCATGTATGGCAATATTGATTTATCTTAAATGAACCATGAAATTAGTCTGAGAATATATTATATTTATTAGCCGGTGTTGTGTTATGCGAGTGTAAGAAATATTGCGGCAAAACATAGTTAACACAGCACTACTTGTTATTTTACAGCAACGCTACTGGTAACAATGAAACCATAAAACACCCATAAACAAATGCGACTCACTAAATAAATTATCATCATGGAACGCAGAATCTTTATTAGAAATACTTCACTGGGACTGGCTGCTATTGCAATTAAACCCGGAATGCCCTTCGGAGAAGATACCATCCTTGGACAAAATAAAAAAAGATACCGGCTTGATACACACTGGAGCCAGGCAGACGTTGCAAAGTATCCTGTTAATGACTGTCATGAAATGGTGCAGGATAGTAAGGGACGTATTCTACTTCTTACCAATGAAACAAAAAATAATGTGCTGATCTATGATAAAAAAGGAAAATTATTAACCACGTGGGGAAATGAATACCCGGGCGCGCATGGTTTAACGTTGTTCAATGAAAACGGTAGCGAAGTTTTATTCATTTGCGACAACAAACGGCACCAGGTAATTAAGACGACTATTGACGGCAGGGTTTTGATGGTATTGGATTATCCAAAAGAAACAGGACAATACACTAAAGCAGATGAATATGTTCCGACTGAAACTGCTATTGCCCCTAACGGAGATATATATGTTGCAGATGGTTACGGTAAAGATTTCATCATTCAATATGACGCTTCGGGCCGTTATTTAAATTACTTTGGCGGAAGAGGGGCTGAGGATAAGCACTTATTAAATGCTCATGGAATTTGCCTGGATTTCAGGGAAAAAAATGAACCCAGTTTGATCGTTACATCGCGGCAGCAAAATGCCTTCAAACGCTTTACTTTAAAAGGAGAATATATTAACACGATTTCATTACCGGGTGCATGGGTGTGCAGGCCTGTAATAAAAGATGAATATTTGTATTCTGCGGTGCTGCAAACTAATACAAAACAGAATCAGCAATCGGGTTTTGTAACCATACTTGATAAAGATTTCAAGGTAGTTTCCAATCTTGCCGGTGTGCAGCCAAACTACGTTGATGGCAAGCTCGGAGAAATGTATCAAACGGTAAAGTGCTTTTCTTATCCACACGATGTGTGCGTGGATGATGAAGGAAATTTGTATATAGCTCAATGGAATTCGGGAAAAGTATATCCATATAAATTGTCACCGGTTACCTGATCAATAAAATATTTTTATCAGTAGTAACATTTTTTCCCGTTAGACGGTATATTGTGATACCAGTTGGTTATATTGCCCCGCAGTTTGAGTTTTCGAATCAGGAGGAAGTTAACCGGCAATCAAAAATCAATTTTCTCTTACTTAAAATGTAGAAATCATTATCACCCGGGTAGGAACAGTTTTTACTTTTTTCTTCTTCGTTGGATTTTGTGAAATTTAATTTGTTCAATAAAATAAAAATTTACGAGGCGCATGCTTGGCTGGAAGAAAATAATATTTAATCTCACATTCGCCCTCAATTGCCTTTTACTATTCCTTCTTTTATTTGAAAATAAATTACACATACCTGCCTGGTTACAGGTAGCTGGAAGGATGCACACCCTCTTTTTACATTTTCCTATTGTGATGCTGGCACTATGTATTTTCTGGGAATTATTTTCGGGATACAAAAAATCTTACGTAGGGGTAAAAGCAGAAATAGGCGATGAATTATTATTAGCGGCGGCCATCACTTCGGTGATAACTGCTTTGATGGGTTTGTTTCTTTCACGTGAAGATGGTTACACTCCGGACCTGTTGGTGTGGCATAAGTGGGGTGGTGTTTTTATTTCATTTCTTTCACTCTTGTGGTACATTTTCAGGGTTAAAGTGAGACAGATAAAGGCGGCATTATTAACAACAGCTTTTGCCGGAATGATCGTGATTATTGTAACGGGTCATCTTGGGTCTAACATTACTCATGGCCAGGATTTTCTGCTGGCACCGGTAAGTACAGAGAAACAAAGGCCAGCCGTATTATTCGAAGATGCAAAAGTATATGCCGATATGGTGCAACCGATCCTGCAGACAAAATGTATGGGTTGTCACAATTCGGAAAAGGCGAAAGGCGGTCTCATAATGGAAGACGAAGCATCTCTTATCAAAGGCGGAAGGAATGGTTCGTTATGGGATACCACCCAAAACGATTTTGGGTTGATGCTCAGAAGAATTCATTTGCCGCAGGAGAATAAAAAACATATGCCACCTGATGGAAAACCCCAATTGGCAGATGATGAAGAAGCGATACTGCTGAGGTGGATAAAAAATGGCGCGAACTTTACCACAAAAGTGGCCTCATTGTCCGAAAATGATAGCTTGCGCTTATTGGCTGCGCCGTTATTCCAAACGATAGAAACTGACAATTATACCTTCGCTGCGGCCGATGAGAACAAGATTAAAAAATTAAACAATAATTATAGAGTAGTGCGTCCTCTTGCGCTTGAATCTCCTGCGTTGGCTGTTGAATTTTTTAGCCCGGAGAGATTTAAGACAGGAGAATTAAAAGAATTGCTGGATGTTAAGGAACAGGTCGTTTCGCTAAACTTAAATAAAATGCCCGTCGTGGATGAAGACCTTAAAACGATTGGACAGTTCCTCAGTCTCAGGAAACTTAATTTATCTTTCACCAATATAACAGGAAAAACTTTATCTGAGTTGAATAAGCTGAAAGAGTTAAAAAGTATATCGTTATCGGGAACAAAGATCAATTCTGGTAGCGTAAAGGCTTTGGGCTCTCTGCCAAAACTTACGCAATTGTATATATGGAGTACTTCTATACAATCCGAATCTTTGAAAATGATACAGAAGGAATTAAAAAATGTTATCATTGAAACCGGGTTCAATGGCGATACTGTCAGGATTAAATTAAACCCACCGGTAATAGAAAATGAAGAGCAGGTCGTTCTCCAACCTGTTCCATTAAAGCTAAAACATTATGTAAAAAAAGTTATTATCAGGTATACAACGGACGGTACAGAACCTGATAGTATTAAGTCTCCTGTTTATGTAGATGACAGTAGTGTGCTGATCAATAAAAATGTCGCCATAAAAGCAAAAGCATTTAAACCCGGTTGGATAAGCAGTGATGTAATAGAACAGAATTTTTTCAAGGCTGGTTTTCGCCCGGATTCGGTACAACTGGTAAATCCACCTGATCCGCAATACAAAAATGATGGAGCGCTTACACTCTTTGATACAAAAAAGGGGAGCACCAATTTTCGTGATGGGAAGTGGCTGGCTTACCGCGAAAAGAAAATGGAAGCTGTTTTCTACCTTAATAAATCTGAGCGCATTTCTTCCGTTACTGTGAGTAGCGTTGTTGATATAGGAAGTTACCTCATGCCGGCGCAGGAAATAGAAGTGTGGGGCGGAGATAATCCCGGCTCTATGCGTCTCTTAAAGCGCATGGTGCCCGCGCAGCCTTCGAAAGAAAAGCCGGCTTATTTAACTGCGTTTGATCTGACGTTTCAAACAACGCATGCGAGATATTTGAAAGTGCTGGTGACACCGGTAAGCAAACTTCCGTCGTGGCATAAAGCCAAGGGTGAGAAGGGATGGTTCTTTGTTGATGAAATATTTTTAAATTAAAATGCTTTAGGCATTATCTATCTCATTGGCTGCACGATTAGCGGACCTTGTTGATGCTTCCATACCCCAATTCAGGTTATCAGCGTAAGCACCTGCAAAATGAATACGGCCATGCGGCTTCATGATCTCCGGCCAAAATTTATGCAGTTGTCCAATTGGAAATGGAAGCCTTTCGCAGGTGGATGAAAATGCCTCCTTTGTCCAGTCCCTGCTTACAGCCTGTTCAATCGTATCTTTCTTTCCGGGGTAGAGTTCACGAAAAGCAGCGAGCGCCCTTTGCACGGAGATTCCGCCCGGCCCGGTGCCAAGAACGATAACCCTTTCCGTATCCACTTCATCTGCGCATTGCCACACCTGCCACAGGTCTGGATGCCCGAATTCCATATTGATGCTCAACTTGTCCTCCAGCCAGAATTTGGAGCTGGCCTGGAACACAAACCGCTGATAAGAATCGTAGGCAACATTATCAATCACAAATTGTTTCTCTGCAGGGAAAACGGGCTCTATTGTAATCATTTTAAGTGCAGGTAATGGAATACAATTGACCAGGTAATCTGCTGACATTTCCTGCTGTTCATTGTGCTTTTTATAAGTAACGGTAACACCTGTTTCTCCATGTTTTATGGAAAGAATAGGGGAGTTTAGCCATACACGCGAACCAAGTTTTCTCGCGAATGCATTGGGGAGCATCTGGTTACCACCTTTTAAACGGAACACTTCGACAGGGAATTGTGGAACCCCTCTTAAACGAAGGATAGCCGACCTCCAAAATTCAAATAAGGCAGAGGATCTATCGCCACCAATCATACCCAATGCACGTGCCGACGCACCATCTTTTTTATAAATATCAGATATGGGAGTGGTATCTAAATGGTCATAGCCAACATTGAAGGGCTGGTATTCATCAGTAAATTTATCAAGATAGGGATTCACATATAATGACTCAAGATCCCAAAAAGGATTTTTCGATAAATAATTTACTTCCTTTTCATTGAATCCCATTTTTTTCAATACCACAGGATCGGCTAACATTTCCTCTGTATAAAATTTACCGTCGATCCTTCTTAATAAATTTTTACGCCGGGGATAAGGCAGGGCAGTAAGATCCAATTCTTTAACATATTCCCAGTATCTTTCATACCCGGGTTTGGTAAAATGTTCGGCTCCAAAATCGCCATACAATCCATCAGACAATCCATCGTGCACCGTATAAACATGCCCGCCATGGCGGCCGGTAGCTTCGAGCACCGTTACGTCATGCCCTTTTTTCATTAGTTCGTAAGCGCAACAAAGGCCGGAGATACCCGCACCTGCTACAATTACTTTTTTTGAACCTTTACTTTTTTTTATTGCAGCTGCTTTAGCGTCAACATCTGCAATATGTTCTGCCTGGAGAGCGGCGGGGATCACCATCGAAGCGATACCGGCACCTGCAGACAATTTTATAAACTCCCTTCTTTTAATTTCTTTCATGTAAATAATTTGCACCAGCAATTTACATGCATTTTTGATAATTTGAGCGTAAGTAAATTAAGTGTACAGGGGTTAATGAAGTTTGAATTAATAATCTTGGGTATGAGGTGCCGTGTTAATTAAAACCGCCGGCCGTTTCATGGAATTGGTGAAACGCAGATTGAGTTGGTTTTTCAAAAACATCTTTTCAATGAAAGCGAAAACGTTTACCAGGAACTGAAGGTTAGCGATTCGATCGCTCTATAAAGATCAATGATCAACTCCGCCGCCTGCAATCTAATAATACCTTCACTTCATAAACAGGTGGCTTGAAAGTATATCTCCTGATTCATTCTTTTATAATTGGACTGAATTATTAAATAATTGAAATCAGTCATCGATAGATTATAAAACATCCCATTACACCTTCAATTGCAATAGCTGCTTCAATTAAGGAGGATATCATTGAACTACCTGGTTATTTCAGTGTGCTTTCAGGTCCTGATAAAGTGCTGCATTAAAAGAAACTTCCTGGTTCATATAATAATGTTAAAAAGTGATTATAATTTATATCCTAACATATTGATTATATTGAATTATTGTATTTTATTTCATTTTTTATTTTAATAATAATTAATTGCTTTTCAAATAGCATTTCAATCCCCTGAATTCACTTGATCTTTGACGAACAGGTATTGTTATTATTTGCTAACTTGTGACAGTAAATATTATAAAAATAATGTTCTTTTATGGGTGCTTCTTCGATGATTGTATTGATTATTGCAGCTTCGGTATTTTCATTTATCTCTATTTTCGTGGCTAAAATTGTCACAAAGGCTACTAAAAATCCTCAAAAAGGCCAGCCCTATGAATGTGGCATCCCTACCCAGGGTAAAACCTGGACACAGCTGAATGTCGGGTATTATTTATTTGCCCTGATATTTTTAATATTTGACGTAGAGCTTGTTTTTTTGTTCCCCTGGGCAGTAGTGGCAAAAAAAACGGGATGGATGGCACTCGTTGAAATTCTTATTTTCTTTTTCATATTGTTTATGGGATTCTTGTATGCACATAAAAAAGGCGCGTTGAAGTGGGTGTGACCTTTATGTGTTTTGGAACATGGATCATTATCGGGTAACTGAATGGAATAATAAAAACTGGCATCTTATTAATGGGTATTGCTTCAAATAATTCAGATTCTTCAAGCTCTATGACGAAACACGGTGGTACGTTTCCCGGCCAGATTCATGAAACTCCGGGTGGTGGAATTGTATTGAGTAAACTGGATGATGTCATCAACTGGGCCCGTTCGAATTCCCTGTGGCCACTTACATTTGCTACCAGCTGTTGTGGAATTGAAATGATGGCAGTCGCTTCGGCGAAATATGATTTCTCCAGGTTTGGGTTTGAAGTAGCAAGAGCCTCACCGCGACAGGCAGACGTCATCATTATAGCGGGAACAATAGTAAATAAAATGGCTCCTGTTTTAAAAAGGCTATACGATCAAATGGCCGATCCAAAATATGTGATCGCCATGGGTGCCTGTGCTATTAGCGGAGGCCCATTTTTTTATAACACCTATTCAGTTGTGAAAGGGGCAGACCATGTTATCCCGGTAGATGTGTATGTAGCCGGTTGCCCGCCGAGGCCTGAAGCATTGCTGCATGCATTGATAAGTTTACAGGAAAAAATAAAAAACGGATTAACAAGAGAACAGATACAGGTTCCGAAGCCAACAACTGGTGGCGATAAATTGCATGAGATCTAACAGACCTGGAATGATGACCAACGAAGAACTTAAAATCAAAATTATTGAATTGCTGCCTGCAGCCACTTTCGATGAAAGCGGGCAGTGGCTAACTATTAACGTGGAACCAGGCGGCTGGCATGGTTTCGCTGAGCAGCTTCGTCAGGAACCTTCTTTAGTCTTTGATTACTTGTTTTGCCTCACTTGTATTGACTGGAAAACCCATCTAACAATGACATATCATTTTGATTCCACGGTTTTCCGTCACAATATTGTCGTTAAATCAAAATTAGATGCCGGTAAACCTGCCATAGATTCAGTTAGCGATATTTGGAAGACTGCCAATTTTCATGAACGCGAAGTATATGAAATGTTTGGTGTGGTTTTTAACGGGCATCCGGATTTGCGTTTATTGATATTACCTGACGGATGGGAAGGCAAAAGGCCAATGCTAAAAGATTTTGAAGATGCCGTTAATATGATACGATTGTAAAGAGCCAGTCTCATTAGTGAATGAAGGGCTTCATAATTAAAATATATTAAGTTACGGTTTGTATTATAACAAAATTTAAGCCCTTTATGGGCCCGGTGTTATGGTTGAAGAAATAGGAAGAACAGCAGAAGGGGATATAATTATCAATGTGGGGCCACAGCATCCGGCCACCCATGGTGTGTTACACCTTGTGATTACGATCAATGGAGAAACTATCAAAAAAGTTGAACCGCATCTCGGCTTCATTCACAGGTCTATAGAAAAAATGTGCGAGAGCCTCAGCTACCGGCAGTTTATTTATGTAACAAGCCGGATGGACTACCTGTCTGCCCACATCAATAATCATGCATGTGCGCT
>JBDTLZ010000223.1:0-14288 GCA_039934515.1 Ginsengibacter sp. | reverse complement strand
AATTCAACTGTGGGAATAGGGTTTAATTATGGCTTTTTTGAAAACAGGCCATCCATTGCCAATTATATTTTTTATACCTGGTTTTTGGTAAGCTTGTATTTCCTGGCAAAATACCTGGTAAAAAAGTGGAAGTTATAGCTTATTCTCTGCCGGCACTTTAAAACATTACTCCCTGTTACAATAAATAAGAGGCAACCAGCAGTCCGCAACGTTTGTACCTCAGCTGGAGTGATCGGCGATAATGAGCCATTGCCCATTGATCTTTTGGAACAATAAAGTGAAATAGCCACTAAGGTTTCCTAAAGTTCTTTGAATACGCCACCTGCCTATAACAAAATAATAACCGGGCGATAATGGTCTAATCTCCACTAAATCGAAGGAGAGCTTTCCCATCGAGGCCGTATCCGGGTATCTTTGTTGGTAATTTTCGAGCGTTTTCTGCCACCCATAGGTAACAGTCTTACCAATAAAAACCAGGGAGTCGCTCACCCGGTAACTTTTCATAAAATCATCAATACTGGCAGCATTCCATGTATTCTCCTGGTAACTGAGTACTTTTCTGATGGCTATTTCATCTGCTGATTGAGCAAAAGTCCGTGTGAAAGAAAAAATAATCAGGGCAATTTTGAAAAAATTTTTCATAATAAAACTTTATGGGCCAAAATAAAGGCAATTTGATCTTACGATGCAGGCGTATTGCATGCGCGGGACTGGCTGCAAAGCCTGAAATTCAAAAAATGAGCGTATAAAATCAGGCAAACGGCAGGAATTAAAAAAATAAACTCCTGTCTATAAAAAACCTGTTTAAGTAGTAAAAAAATAAACCCTGCAATAAAAATAAACAAGGGTTTCAGGTCCCTGTGATGGCGCTGGTAGCCATGAGTAAGCGCAAAACATCCTACAGTGAAGGCAATACCAATCATTATCCATTCGAAAAAAGAGTTGTTAATAATATTTACACCAAAAACCGGTAGCGAAGTAATAACTAAAGGCAGGATAGCACAATGTATAGCGCAGGCTACCGAAGTTGCCATACCCATAAAATCAAGGTTTATCCTTTTTAGAAAATTATTCATGACCTCAAAATTAGGAATTTTGCAACAATGATGCAATTATTTCATTATTATTTTTAAAGGAGTAGTAACTTTGTATTTCAATCACTGTGATAACAGGATAAAATTGACGCCCTAATTATATGAAGAAGAAGTTACTGTTGTTTGCAGGTTTTTTTATTTTGCTGATGACAGCTTTTTATTTTTTTCTTTTTTCTGGAACCGATTATTATAAATCAAAATTACCAGTGCTCAACTATGTGCCCGGGTTTTCATTTGTCGGGCAGAACAGGGATGTGGTAGATCAACATACTGTGGAGGGAAAAGTGTATGTGGCAGAATATTTTTTTACGACCTGTAAAGGCATTTGCCCGAAGATGAATGACAATATGAAAACCATTTTTGATCGTTTCGAAACTGAAAGCGATTTTGCTATTGTTTCTCATACATCAATGCCTGAAACCGATTCTGTACCATTAATGAAGGCATATGAAGAAAGATTGCTTGGGAAAAACCCCGGGTTTCCTGCGAGGTGGTATTTTGTTACCGGCACCAAAGATTCCCTTTACAAGATGGCCCAGGGTTATCTCCTGGACAATGATAAAAATAACAGCCTTAACATAAAAGACCATTTTATTCATACACAGTTTTTTGCATTGGTTGATAAACAACGTCGCGTTCGGGGTATCTACGACGGGCTTAAACCCGAGGAACTTGACAGGCTTAAAAAAGATATTGAAAAGTTATTAAAAGAACCCGTTGATAAGGGCTCTTTCAACCATTCCCCTTTTAATAACAATCCCGCATAGCTGTATGAAAGAAGCGGCAAAAAATATATTGAAACAAAACAGGTTGAGCATTACAGGAAGCCGGCTAAAGATCCTCGAACTTTTTTTATCGAAGAATGGCGCATTGTCACATGCTGATATTGAAAATAAAACAGGCGAATCGTTTGACAGGGTTACGGTGTATCGCACATTACAAACCTTCGTTGAAAGTGGCATCATCCATCTTATTCCCACTACTGACAATTCAATTAAATATGCCTTGTGCAAAAATGATTGTGCACCTGGACACCACCATGATAAACATGTGCATTTTATTTGCGATGAATGTAGTAAAACAATTTGCCTCGAAGAGGTTACCGTTCCTTCAGTGAAGCTACCAAAAGGTTTCAGGCCACAACATGCTGAAATGGTAGTGACGGGAATCTGCGGAGAATGCAGGTAACGATGCCGCTATTAAACACCACCGGGCAATCTAACCTCCCAGGCCTTCTACACCTCGCCTCATTGCTTCACTACTTCCTCTATCCAACTACCCATAATTTTTAATGCCTCCGCCGCAAAGGTTTCTTCAAGGGTTCCATATTCTTCAGTCGTACATGCATTACAATGTTGAAACAGATGGTTTAGGCCCGTCAATTCAAGAACCTTATAATTTTTTGATTTACTTTTTTTAAGGGCCTTTTCAATTAATGATAAATTTATTTTAGGATCCACCTGGATGTCTTTTTCTCCATTTAATACGAGGACAGGTATTGAAATTTTTTCAAGGTCTTTGGTAGGATCGTATGTTAAAAAAAATTTCCACCATTTAGTATGAAACGCACCATACTTATTTTGAAGCGTTGATATGGTGGTCTCATCTGTTGTTTTAATCAGCTCGCGTATTGTTTCAGGTGTTTGCTTTTTTTTCCAGTCATAATAAATCTTTGATACTTCCTTCTTATAATCATTTGGATTTACATAGGAAGTAGCCGCCTTAATGAGCGCCCGGTGCAGCTCCAGAAATTTTTGCACAATATCGTCCTTAAAGCCAGCCTTCTGTAGCGGTAATGCATTTTGGTAATCGTTTATTACGTTGCCAGGCACACCTGTGCCCGCAAGCATTACAATAAAAGCAACCTGGTTATTGCGGGCAGCAACCATAGGCGCTATAATTCCTCCCTCGCTATGGCCTATTAAACCAATGCGATGGGTATCCACATCTTTTCTTGATTCCAGGTATTTTATTGCGGCTTCCACGTCGCCGGCAAAATCTTCAGTGGAAGAGGTATCAAAATCGCCGGTTGTTTGTCCCATCCCACGGTCATCGAACCGCAAAACGGCAATACCTCTTTTAGTTAGATCATCTGCAATAACCGCAAAAGGTTTATGATCAAATATATTTTCATCCCGGTCCTGTTTACCACTCCCTGTGATAAGCACCACAGCCGGGTATTTCTTACTGTCAGCAGGTACTTTTGAAAAGGGCTTTGTAAATGTGGCTCCATAACGCATAGTTTTATTTGCATTGGAGTAGGTTACCTCTTTCACTTCATAATCAAAAGGTGGTTTTGGAGTTTGAGGGCGTTTGGGCAATACAAAAGCAGCATCATTACCGGTTTTCACAATGTTAAGTACAAATTTGCCGGGCCCCTGGTGCCACATGCCGGTAATAGAATCAACACCAATAAACGTTCCTTCATAAAATCCAGAAATGACTGGCAGTCCAACTTTCACGCTATCATTTTTTAAAACGATTTCACCGCAGGGAAGATTCTTTGCATTTTGCGGCGGACAATCCCATTTTCCCACTATCTGGCCAGCGATATCTTTATAAAAATGAAAGACAACCAGGATCTTTTGGCCGTTTACATCAATATTCCCTTGCCAGTTGCCGGAGATATTCTGAGAAAATGAAAAAGAAGAAAACGCGAGCAGGAAACTTACAAAAGCAGGTTTACGCATTTTTACAATAAAAATAATGAAACTTCCAGGAAGCAACTATCGTAAAAAAACTATCGTAAAAAACGGTACTGTTTATTGAAAATTGGTCAACTTATTTACCACCAAAGACCGTTTTCAGTATATCCGTAACACGCGCTGCCGGATTTTTCCTTATTCCTACTTCTTCCTGGGCCACATAATAAAATATTCCATCGAGGGCTTTCGAAGTAACGTAACTATTAATATCGGTATCGACCGGGCTGGATGTAAATTTATTGTAAGTATTAAAAACATCTTTCCAGTATTTAGTGGCATCGACTTTCTTGAGCGATGCTTCAATAACAGGCAGGAATGCGCTCGTCAATTCAGGAGAAGTTGTTTTTCTTAAATAGCCTGTAGCGGCAGTATCGCTTCCACGCAGGATATTTAGTGCATCTGTTACAGTCATTTTTTTAATGGCACTAAGGAAAATGGGTGCCGCGGCTTTGGATGCATCTTCGGCTGCACGATTCATACTTAATTCAGCATTGTCAACTAATTTCCCAAGTCCAAGCATCCTCATCTTACTTTCTACGGTACGTACCTGCTCGGGCAATAAAATTTTTACTGCTGCATCTTTGAAAAAACCATCCGCTGCAGAAAGCTTGTCACCGCTTTTTTGTGCGCCAATAGAAAGGGCTTCTTTTAAACCGGAAACTATTTCACTGCCTGATAAGCCTGATCCGGAACCAGAACTGCTGTTGCCTGAAGATTTTTTACCAAACAATGAGCCTGCTTTTTTAAACATCCCATTAATGGAGGAGTCTTTTTGAGCAAACAACGAAATAGAAATGAGAACGAAGAAAAATGCAGTAATAATTTTTTTCATAGGAATGATTTTAAATATAATTCCAAAAATAAATACTTAAAATTAATTGTGGAATTGTGGAATTGTTAAATCGTAAAGGATTGCTGGCCGGTTTTCCGATTATCATCGGTTTGACATTCCCCTACATATGGAATTTATATCCGACACCTTTTATGGTAGTAATACAATCACTTCCCAGCTTTTGCCGTATTTTTCTAATATGCACATCTATTGTACGGTCGCCTACAATCACATCTGTACCCCACACTTTATGAAGGATTTCATTTCTTAAAAAAACTTTTGAAGGCTTTGAAGTGAGCAAGGCAAGCAATTCAAATTCCTTTCTTGCAAGCGTTATTTCTTCATTGTTGGAAGTAACAATATATTTTTCGCGATCAATGATCAGGTCTCCTATCTGCAAAACGCTCCCGGTTTCTTTCGTGATCCTCCGGAACAAGGCATTAACCCTGCTGGTCAACACTCTCGGACTTATGGGTTTCGTAATATAATCATCTCCCCCGGTTTCCAGGCCTTTGATTTCTGTGCTGTCATCATTAAGAGCAGTTAAAAATATAATGATCGTATTTTCAAAAGCAGGCAGCGTTCGTAAAATTTTACAGACCTCAAAACCCGTTTTGCCGGGCATCATCACGTCGAGGATTATAAGATCAGGATTATGGATTTTCGCAACTTCAATAGCTTCATTGCCGTTTTTAGCGGTAATTACTTCATACCCTTCTGCCTGCAAATTAAAGCTTACAATTTCCAGGATATCCGGCTCATCATCTGCAATTAAGATAGTTCTGGGCTTTATTTCTTGTGCCATGATGCACAAACCTAGACTAAATATGTATTCGGAATGGGGTGTTTACAATTTTTTAATATTGGGCCCCGGTGTAATAGCCGGGAGGTTACGGCTGTGTTTTATTACAAAACGGCCGCCGGATGGCAGCTTCTTCCTAAAAAAAGGTTAATACACTTTAACACCAGGCATTTTATTTCGCCAAAATCCCCGGCAGGCGGGCACAATACAATAAATTTGCAACCATTGGAGACATTTTTGCTTCTTTCTTTTATACAAATATTATGAGGCTCATTTTTTACCTTTTTATAGCGGCATTTCTTATTCCTCTTTTTTCACTTGCCAACGGCGATACCACCAACACTCCTTTAAACAGGCAGGTATTTCATGACAAGATACGGGCGGAGCAAAAAAGGGCCGATAAGGCGGATGGCCGGCTTGACGGGTTGATAAAAGTGTCTACCAATCCGGAAATCAACTTACAGGTTACGGATGCTATATTTAGAAAAATCAATGTTTTAAGAAACGACATTGAGAGTAACCCGCTTTTAGCTACCAATAATGATAAGATAAGGTACCTGCGATTCGTAGAATCCCTCGTTAGAGAGTTTACAAATAGCTGGCGATCACACAAAATAGCGCCAGCACTTGCACCGGCGCTGGTTGACAATTTCGGGGAATTAATGACAGCCAGTCTTAAAGGCGAAAATATAGCCCCGATCATTCAAAAGGCTCCTTATGAAGTGGGTATGATCAATGTGGAGATATTTTCAGAAAATCCAGGATATAAAGAAAGTCAGAAAATTCTTTTTCTAAAATTCTGCAGGCTCTATCCTGATAAAATTCTTGCGAACATCGGGCCTTACGTCGACGAACCTTTTGCAGATTCCCTGGTAATCGACGCCTTCAATAACAATCCCAGTCAATTATATTCTTATGCCCAGTCGGCCAATAGCCGCCAGGGGAAATTAATCAGGAGAATCAATGATTCCCGTATTAAAACGGTTGTAAAGTTAAGCACACAGGCCCGAGCGCTTTTCTATTTTCCGTTCCTCGACGATCTCATCAGCGGAAAACAAACTATTGAAAATATTTCCAAATATGCCGGCACTTCCGATAGGAATTATGACAGTGTAGGATACTATAAACTACTGGTAAAAACAGAAGTCGAATATTATGGAAGACTCATAAAAGCAGATACGCCGGTAGCTATGCTTGGCCCCAATGGGCTTGTTGATATGCTACAAACGAAGGCCGTACAGCATTTTATTAATACCATTAATAACCTCCATGAGAATCCCAATCCAAATATCCGCTTCAGGGCAATTGAGCCCTTAAATGCACAGGAACTTTATTACCTGGTGGTCTTTGGTGAAAATGATATTTATACTTCCAGTTACAAATATTCATTTGATCGCATGCTCCAGAAGATGGGTGCCGTTCCTCATGGGGATTCATTGTTGATGTCTGTCAATTTTGATCATTTCAAAAAGTTTATTAAGATGGCGGCAGGCTATAATAAACTGGATATGTTTTTAAAAACAATGCCTGAAAGGTCTGAAATGCTGATGCAGGCTTTTGTTTCGAATCTTGAAACAACGGGCACACTTGAAGACGCCGTAGATGTTGCGGATTCTTATGGCAGCATCAGTAAACCCGAACTGCAAAAATCAATGCTCCAGAATGTGGAGAGCAATGAACAGCGGTGTATTAAAAATAACAATGAGCACGGGCGTAAGATTTATGATCTTTTAAAAATGATTTTCCTTTCTGCCGATGATAAAAACGGTATTGACCTTTCCAAAGAGATAGGAATTCCACCTGTTTATACGATGAGCTATAATTACCTCGCCGATGATTCGGGACGTATTATTGAACAGGTATTTTTTTATGGCGACAAAGATGGCAAAGAATCTTATAGCAGTTACCTTACTTCCTTTCCCCATAACGACTGGCAGGTAACCCAAAAAGAAAAATGGATAGAGATCAAATCTACGAAGGGCAAGCCTATATGGATATTTGCTAACCGACCGCTAGATAATGAAACGGACAAGGATGCCGATGCCCAGAAGGACCTTATTGATTACCTGGATGCCAATGGGCTGAAGCCGGGAATTGTAATTCATCGCGGACACAGTTATCACTTGCCTTATACCATCCAGCAACTTCCCGAAAATGCTAAAATCATTATGCTCGGCTCCTGCGGTGGGTATAAAAATCTAAAGACAATATTAACGTATGCCCCGGAAGCGCACATAATTTCGACCAAACAAACCGGTGCCCGTGACGTAAATAAGCCCATTATTGATGCATTGGACAATACGCTGCGCAATGGAAATAATATTGACTGGAGGCAAATGTGGGCGGGACTTGAAGCTTATTTTAATAAGGCTCCAAAAGACCTTAGGGAAACTTTCGAAGATTATATTCCTCCTCAAAAAAACCTGGGCGCTTTATTCATAAAAGCCTATAGCCGCGGTGGCGGACCGGTAGAGTAGCTGTTCGGGTTATCGGATAGAATGACCGCCCGTTTCATTTGATTATATAATAGCCTTCGTCTTTTCCAATATTCAGGTTTTATGTAATATTAACGGGAGATTTTCGTGCTTAAATCAGGTAGATACTTCCCCTGGAACCAGGAGCTGCATTAGTGAATCATTCCTATTATCATATTGTCTTATTGGCTAATTAAGTTTTCAATTAAATTTGCCCGATGCCCGAATCAATAAAGCGCAAAAATCTTCTTGACTTTACGATACTGAGAAGGGTTTTTGCATTTACCGCACCTTACAAAAAAAAGCTGTACCTCTCGATATTTCTTTCGATCGTGCTTGCGGTGATCTCGCCATTACGCCCATACCTCATTCAATTTACTGTCAATAAGTTTATAAAAGACCGGGATACTTACTGGCTCATCCTTATTACGATCATACAAATAGGAATGTTACTATTTGAAACAGGCCTCCGTTTTTATTTTGGATTCTTAACATCTTGGCTGGGTCAAACTGTAGTGAGAGACATGCGGGTGACCGTTTATAAAAAAATACTCGGTTACAACCTCTCGCAATTTGATAAAACGCCCATAGGCACATTAACTACCCGCACCATTAATGATATTGAATCGGTGAATGATATTTTTTCGGATGGGCTTATTCCTATTATATCTGACCTCTTGTCGATCGTATCGATCCTGCTATTTATGTTTTTTGTTGACTGGCGGCTAACCCTGATAAGCCTGGCTCCCTTCCCGGTGCTCATAATTGCGACATACCTCTTTAAAGAAAGTGTAAATAAATCATTTATTAAAGTAAGGAATGCAGTGGCAGCACTTAATGCCTTTGTGCAGGAACATATCACAGGCATGAGCGTGGTGCAGGCTTTTGCCGTGGAAGATAAAGAGTTCCGGAAATTCAAAGAGATCAATAAGCAGCACCGAAACGCAAATATTAAAGCAATATTAGCCTATTCAGTTTTTTTCCCGGTCGTGGAAATTGTATTGGCGTTCTCAACAGGATTACTCGTTTGGTGGGGCGCAAATAACGCCTTTAATGCCGGGGTGATCATTGCATTTATTATGTACCTGAATTTATTATTCAGGCCGTTGAGGGTAATTGCAGATAAGTTTAATGTATTGCAAATGGGCACAGTAGCAAGTGAAAGGATCTTCAAAGTTTTGGATAACCCGGATGTAACTCCTGAAACCCATGATGGCATCAGTAGCGGGCATGTGAAGGGAGATGTGGAATTTAAAAATGTGTGGTTTGCCTATATTAACGAAGAATATGTTTTGAAAAATATTTCTTTTGGTATTCAAGCCGGGCAAACACTTGCTATCGTAGGCCATACAGGAAGTGGCAAAACTTCTATCATAAGCCTTCTCAACAGGCTTTACCACATTAATAAAGGCGAAATAAAAATTGATGGTAAAAACGTTGAAGCGTATGATGTGCTTTTTTTAAGAAGCAGGATTGCAGTTGTACTACAGGACGTTTTTCTATTCAGTGGCTCCGTTTATGACAATGTTACTTTGCGAAACCCATCAATTGAAAAACACCACGTTATTGAAGCGGCTAAAATGATCGGTGTACACGATTTTATCATGAAGCTTCCCGGAGGTTATGATTACAACGTAATGGAAAGGGGAGCTACCCTTTCACTTGGCCAGCGCCAGCTTTTATCTTTTATAAGAGCGCTTCTTTACAATCCATCTATATTGATACTGGATGAGGCAACTTCTTCGATTGATAGCGAAAGCGAAATATTGATACAACATGCAATTGATGAATTGATTAAAGGCCGCACATCAATCGTCATCGCACACCGGCTGTCTACAATTCGAAAAGCCAATAAAATTCTTGTTCTTGACAAGGGAGAAATAAAAGAAACAGGTACCCACCAGGAACTAATGAGCCAGGAAGGGCACTATTACAAACTGCACAAAATGCAGTTTGAAGAGCAGGAAAAAATGGTGTAGCGGGAAGAAAGTTTAGGGGGATCAGAGAAGAAGGATCTGTATGTACAAAGTTCCGGTGCAGAAGGGAGTTTAGGGGAGAGGGCCTAGTGGAATGGGGAAGAGCATTTAGGTGGTTAGCCACGTCGTTTGCCGATTTAATTTATGTATTTTTTCATCTATGCTATTTTATTTTTCTTCATAAGTAAAATACAAAGCCATATTTGCATCAAAATCTGAATTATAATATGATTTGATACGGTTGGTGAAATCATCAGTTAACTTATTTCTTCTTGCAAAATCCAGGTCGCCTTTGCTTTCAAAAGTTACTTTAAATGCTGGCCAGTCATAACGGGAACTAACCTTAAGGCGAAATCTTCCAATTACCAAATATGCTCAGGAAGTTATCGTATTGCTTTGATTGTCTTTTTCTTTACCGAACAAACCCCGCAAGTAGCAAAATAATTACTACTAAACCTACTAATGAAAAAAATGTAAGCGCCATTCTTTTATACAAAAATCATTTGTCGCCTATTTTATTTTTCCAGGTTTTAAAGATAACATACCCCTTCTATAATTTTTAAACATCACCCTTCGTATATCGGTATCACGCATGGTTGGTGGTGACGTTCTCTTCTTCAAAGCCACGCTCAGGGCGCATTTGCGGAAAGAATAGCACATCCTGGATGGACGGTTGATTGGTGAGCAACATACAGATCCTGTCTATTCCAAAACCAATACCGCTCGTAGGTGGCATGCCATATTCCAAGGCACGTAAAAAATCGTAGTCTACAAACATTGCCTCATGGTCTCCCCGTTCCATTAGCTTTGACTGCTCCTCGAAACGTTCTCTTTGTTCAAGCGGATCATTGAGTTCACTATAAGCATTGGCAATTTCTTTACCATTTACAATTAGCTCAAAACGTTCTACAAGACCCTGCTTGCTGCGATGTTTTTTTGTAAGCGGGCTCATCTCAACGGGGTAATCAATAATAAATGTAGGCTGAACAAAATGCGCTTCACACTTTTCCGAAAATATTTCATCGATAATTTTTCCTTTGCCCATGGACGCATCTGCGTGTATGCATAACAGCCGGCAAACCTCCCTTAAACCGGTTTCATCTTTACCTGACACATCAAAACCTGTGAATTCTTTAATTGCATCATACATGGTTACCCTCCGGTAAGGGGCTTTAAAGTCTATTTCAGCTTCGCCGGATAAAACCTTTGTATCTCCATTAACAGCAACGGCCGTACTTTCCAATAGTTGTTCAGTAATTTCCATCATCCACAGGTAATCTTTAAACGCAACATAAAATTCGAGTACGGTAAATTCCGGGTTGTGGGTTCGGTCCATCCCTTCATTGCGAAAGTTACGGCTGAACTCATAAACCCATTCAAAACCGCCAACGATCAGTCTTTTCAAAAAAAGTTCATTGGCGATGCGCAGGTAAAATGGAATATCCAGGGCATTGTGGTGTGTTATAAATGGCCTCGCTGCAGCCCCGCCCGGGATGTTCTGCAATACAGGCGTATCTACTTCGAGGGCACCCCTTTCATTAAGAAATGCACGAATAGCATTGATCATTTTCGTGCGTTTAATGAACGTCTCCTTCACATGAGGATTCACAATAAGATCGGCATATCGCTGGCGGTAACGAAATTCAGGATCAGTTACTTCATCAAAAGTCTCGCCGTCTTTTTCCCTTACAACCGGCAAAGGCCTTAGTGATTTCGAAAGTAGCGTAAAGCCCGATACATGTATGGATGTTTCTCCTGTTTTTGTCGTAAACACATATCCTTTAACACCAATAAAATCTCCTAAATCAAGCAGCTTTTTCCATACAACATCGTACATGGTTTTGTCTTCACCGGATGATACGTCATCTTTACGGACATAGATTTGAATTTTGCCAGAACCATCCTGCAATACAGCAAATGATGCCTTTCCCATGTCCCTTATGCTCATAATCCGCCCTGCCAGGCACACGTCAGTAAAATCGCTTTTGTTTTCTTCACCTTTGTAAGTTGATTTTATGAAAGCTGCGGTCGTGTTGACGGGATATAATTCTGCAGGATACGCGTCAATACCCAGTTTTGAAAGTTCTTTTAATTTTTCCCTCCTGATAATTTCCTGCTCCGATAAATTTCTGGTGCTCATAAATAATAAATAAAATGTTTGTCATTAACAGGACAAACAATATCCAATTTTTGCCAAAGATACCTTTTGACATGGAGACGAGCAAAGCCCCAAAAAAACTAATGGAATGAAGAAGAAGATTCATTGAAAAATTCCGCGGGCGCAGATACCCCGTTGTCATGCATCACGACAAAGCCAGCAGCACCTGCCATGCTTCATTCACCCTACCCTGGTCAAGCAGTCCGGCCGCATAACGGTGCAATTCCTTTTCCATTTCAACAGGATCTACCGAATAATACTGAAATATGTTTTTCAGTTGATCATCTTCAAATGTTGCATCAATAAATGGAATTTCACTTACATTGGCTAGCTGCCCAAGATGATTACCGGTTAGCACCTCACTATTTTTTATAGATTCGGGAAGGTTATCAATACCAATTCCAATCGATGAATTTGGCTTTTCAACCTCGAATAAATTTGTGGCGTTAATTCTGGCATACCAATTGCCTCCAAGCCGCGCCACCAGGTCTAGTTTGCGCTGATCTATTTTCCCGTCAATACCTAGAATATCTTCGTGAATGTGCATCATCAATACCTGTGCAATAATAAGATTTCCCGCACCGGCTTTGGTACCCAGGGATTTTATTTCAAGTACCTCACATTCCATTTGTACAGGACTTTCTTTAACCCGCGGTGGCTTTACAATGATGGATGGCTCTTTTGTAAAACCCGCCTTTGTAAATTCATCCGTGTCTTTCGGGTACTCGCTGCTACTAAGGCTTACCTGGTATACCATATCATAGGTTACCACGTTTATTACTACTTCCGGTATTTCCTTTAAGTTCTCAAGTGTATGTTTCGTCGTATTGTCTCTTGTCCGCCGGGAAGGCGAAAAAATAACTACAGGTGGATTTGTGCTGAATAAATTGAAAAAACTAAATGGACTCAGGTTTACATTTCCCCCGGCATTAACAGTGCTCGCGAAACATATGGGGCGGGGCGCAATTGCATGCTGCAAAAAGTTTTGCACCTCCGCGGTTTTCATGTCTTTTAAATCAAGTGATAGCATTAATTCATTGCCGGTAGTTTAATTAGACGGCACCTTTTTCAAATCCAATATGGAAAAATCACTTTCATCTTTGGCAAATGTGTTTTTCAATTTACCGAGGCCTTCAATTTCCATTTCCACTTCATCTCCTTCCTGCAACCATTGCTCTTCATAGGCAGGGTAGTTTAGCTTGCCCGTTCCGTTAAGTTCTAAAAAACAACCAGTGCCCACTGTTCCGCTACCAATAATATCACCGGGAAATAATTGCACACCATAGCTGCAACGTTCAATAATTTCGGCAAATGTCCAGTTCATATCGCCCAAGTTCCCCTCACTTACGAGGACATCGTTTACCCGGCATTTCATACTGAGGTTATAGGCGTTACCAGTATGATTTTCTTTTGCTGGTATCTTAAATTCTTCAAGCTCATCGGGTGTCACAAGCATAGGCCCAATGACGGTACAAAAGTCCTTTCCTTTTGCCGGGCCAAGATTGAGCTTCATCTCGTCCATTTGTAATTCACGGGCACTCACGTCATTCATGATCATGTAGCCCCCGATATATTCATCGGCTTCAGCGGCTTTGATATTTTTACCCGGTTTACAGATCACAATAGCGATCTCCAGTTCAAAATCGAGCTTCTTAAAATGATCGGGCATACATACAATTTCACCAGGCCCCTGGATACTGTTATGGTTTGCAAAATAAAAAACCGGGAATTGATCGAATTCAGGTATCATCTCCAAATTGCGATTACGCCTTGCCGTTAGAACATGTTGCCTGAAGGCATATGCATCACGGCAACTTGTGGGATGGGGCACCGGCGCAATAATGTCAACGTCTTCGATCGGGATACCCCTGAATTTTTTATCGCCTTCTTCCAGCGCCTTGTTTAACGAGTGCGCAACCGGGAATATATCTTCCCAGTAATTTAAAAACATGGTCATCGTAACCGGCATTTCAGGATGAAGCCTGTCAGAATCATATAATTTTCCATCAATTAAAAAAGCCAGCTGCGGATGGTCCCCTTTTAAATAAGTAACTAATTTCATCAGTTATGATTTATTAAGAACACAAGATAAATTATTTTAGAAATGACTGGCTACTAAAATATTGAGGGATAATACATTACAAATTTCAAATCTCACCATCGCATACGGGTGCAATCTAAATTCCTCCTGCGTTTGAAACGCAACAAAAGCAGCATACACAATCTTTTGAAAATAAATGTGTTGAA
>JBDTLZ010000222.1:0-21811 GCA_039934515.1 Ginsengibacter sp. | reverse complement strand
GCGAAAGTTTTCAGCAATCTAAGTAAGCTTATGCCGCGCGCCGATGGTGGGCCTTATGCCTATTCCCGCCAGGGTTTGGGAGATTTTGCGGGTTTTCTCGTTGCATGGGGTTATTGGATATCTTGCTTATGTACCAATGCAGCCATTACTGTTGCATTGATAAGTGCTTTGAGCACTTTTTTTCCGTTGTTGGCATCGAATGCCGTGTTAGCTGTTACTGCGGGCCTTGGATCGATCTGGCTTCTTACCTGGATAAATACCCTTGGAGTTGCAGCATCCGGCAAAGTGCAATTGATCACCACCATTTTAAAAATCATCCCGCTATTGCTGGTTGCTGTTGCTGGTTTGTTTTTTATACAATTCCACAATTTTATTCCTTTCAATATAAGTGGCAAGTCTGATTTCGCAGCTATGACAGCTACCGCGACATTCACTTTTTTTGCATTTCTCGGTTTTGAATGTGCTACGATACCTTCCGGAAGTGTTGCCAATCCCGAAAAAACAATACCGCGTGCAACTATGCTGGGCACATTGATGGTAACTGTTATTTATATACTAAGCACTATAAGCGTGATGGGAATGATACCTGCAAAAGATTTACAGCGTTCTGTTACCCCATTTGCCGATGCCGCTGCGATTATTTGGGGTAATAGCGCCCGTTATTGGGTGAGCGCAGGAGTCGCTATTGCGGCTTTTGGCGCATTGAATGGCTATATTCTTATACAAGGCCAGATGCCATACGCCATTGCAAAAGATAAATTATTCCTAAGTGTCTTTGGTAAAGAGAATAAAAAAGGTGTTCCGGGTACAGGCATTGTAATTTCGAGTATACTCGTGTCGGTGCTTATGGTAATGAATTATACAAAAGGGTTGGTGGAACAGTTTAAAATTTTAATATTATTATCTACTTTAACGGTGTTGATACCCTATCTTTTTTCTGCGGCGGCATATATCATTATACGTCTCCAGAATAAATATTTAAAGCCTCTTACCGGTTCTGCTGCGGCGATTGCGCTGGCCACGCTTGCCTTTTTATTTACGCTGTGGGCCATCGCAGGTTCAGGTCAGGAAATTGTTTACTGGGGGTTTATGCTGCTGATGGCGGGCGTGCCAATTTACGTGTTGGTACTTTGGAAGAGTAAACAGTAATTTGATGTTGGATGCGGATCTATACTTTTATGGGATTTGTGTATCGCTGATCTCTTTAATAAACCTTAGCCATTTTGATTGCCAATACACAATACTTTCCATGACTGCGTCTTTTTTTATAAATAGTAAATTATGAACTTTGAACTATGAACATTACCTGCCATTCTGATATAGGAAAGATAAAATCAATTTTCATTAAAAGTGCGGAGCAGGCGTTTATAAGCGAAGCACAAATGGCAAAATATTGGAAGGATTTAAATTATTCCGGCAAGCCAAACCTGGATGTTGCCCTATCTGAATACGCGTCCTTTCAACGTGCGTTGCAAATGGATGGCGCAGAAATTTTTCATTTGCCCGAAGATGCAAACGTAAATATGGATTCGATTTATTGCCGTGATGCTTCGATAGCGACTGACAAAGGAATGATCATTTGCAATATGGGTAAACCTGCACGAATGAATGAACCACTTGCCGAAAAAAAAGCATTTGAAGCCCATAAAATTCCAATACTAGGTACTATCATAGCTCCGGGGACACTGGAAGGTGGGGATGCCGCCTGGATTGATGAGCACACACTTGCTGTTGGCCATTCTTACCGTACCAATGAAGAAGGTATCAGGCAATTAGCCACGATGCTCCGGCCCCTGCGTATAGCGGTAGTTACGGTTCCGCTGCCTCATTATAAAGGCCCCGAAGATGTTTTCCACCTGATGTCCATTTTGAGCCCTGTTGACAGAGATCTTGCTGTGGTCTATTCCCCGTTAATGCCGATCGAATTCCGTAATTTTTTGCTTCAACGCGGCTATTCGCTTGTAGAAGTACCCGATGAAGAATTTGAAAGCATGGGTTGTAATGTATTGGCTACTGCTCCACGTGAATGTTTAATGGTAGAGGGCAATCCAAAAACCAAGACCCGGCTGGAACAGGCAGGTTGCAATGTGACAGTTTATGCGGGAAATGAGATCAGTATTAAAGGCGGCGGCGGCCCAACATGCCTGACGAGGCCAATTTACAGGTATAAATAGATGCTCATTCTCCAGGAAATTATTACCACTATTCATATCAGGGAGGCTATTTTTTCCTGTCTCATAACTATGCAGCCCTGCTATATTTCATAGATAAAAAACGGCGTATTCCACTGGTATAGTCATGGCTATAACTATCTCCGTTATGCGCAACATACCCAACTGCCTTGTTTGATAAAATGTACCGCAATGAATAGTAATAGTCCAAACAACATTAGTAATTTGGAATTATTTTATTACCCTCCGCATCTTTTAAGACCACGCCGCCCGGGACGCTCCGGGTGAATACATACGAATCAAATTAGCTGACGTTAACTAGGCCCGATACTGCAAAATTCTCAACCGGCTCAGAATGATTACTTCTGTAAGATGTTGTGGCGGGACATTAATTATTGAAGAACTATTGTGAGGTTTGGTGCCCTGTTATATTTAATTAAACGGCAGGGAAAAATGAAATGTTGAGCCCTTACCCGGATCGCTTTCAACCCATAGTTTTCCCATGTGGGCCTTGATAATTTCTGAAGAGATAAATAAACCCAGGCCCAATCCATCAAATCGTGCCCCGTTATTTACACGGTAAAATCTTTCAAATATGTTGTTAAGATCTTCGGTAGCAACGCCAATCCCAAAATCCTGCACCGATAATAAAATATCCTTGTCTTTTATGAGCGAGCTAATTATGACCTGGTTCGATTGCGGAGAATATTTGACGGCATTTGTCAATAAATTGGTCATTACCTGTTCCAGTCTGAACCGATCTCCCGTAAATATTATTTTCTCATTTTCCTTTATGGAAATAAAATGTAAGGGTGAGATATTCCGCACATTTTCTACAGTCGCCAGAACAAGTTCGCTGAAATCAAACTTCTCTTCCCTGAGTATCATTTCCTGCCCGGGGATGGTATAAATATCTAAAAGGTCCCCGATGATCCTGGTCAATTTATTTAACTGCGAATCCATGGTACTTAATAACCGCTCACCTTCGCCCTTTACTTTTTTCAGAAAGCTCAGTTTCAAAATATGTACAATCCCTTTGAGGCTGGTTATGGGAGTTTTTAATTCATGAGAGGCGACATTGATGAAATCGTCTTTCATTTTTTCCATTACTTTCCATTCTGTAATATCAGTATGAGAAACTACGGCGCCGGTTAAATCCGGTAACGGAATAACACTCATATGATACCAACGTTTTTTTGAAGGAATATAACAGGGGTAATCCAGTTCGAAAGAAGTTGCTGAACCATTCAAAACCGAAAGAATCCCATGGCTTGCTATCGATGAATGTTCTGAAAACCGGCCATTAATATTTTTACAGATCTCGGGGTAATTCATGCCGATGTAATCAAGGCCCGTAGGCCCGGTTGGGGAAATTTCTTCCTCAAAAAGTTTCCACGAATCGTTAACGGTTTGTACAATACCGGTCGAACTTAATACTGCTATTTCCGGGGTGAAAGAATTTGGAGTGGTATTTTTTACTGCTTCACTTTTTGAAATTTTTCCATTCCTGGGTTTGGTGTGGATTTCTCGAACTGGATTTAAGGTAAGCTCTTTCATGCGAATATGAAGATAGATAATTTAAAATCTATTCCTGATCACAAAATTAAAATATTATATCAGCGAGGCTGGATATATAACGGTTATGATAAAACGCAGGTCACCGCATCAAATAATGTTTCAGAAATTTTAGAATTTCCCTAACACTGCAATCTGTATACCACAAATGTTCCTGCGCTCCCGGCATTGTGCCGGGAGCGTCACCTTAGCATGCGGCGAGGTATGAATTTTTGAAGAATAATTTCTTTCCCGGAGCTTAAACAAATATTGCTTGTTATCTTGTAAAAAATTTTTTAAAAATTCCCCGTGGCAAATTCTTTTATACAAGTGCTCCTATGCCTGCTCGCAGGTATTGCAGTGATAGTATTGCTCACAGCGAGGTATCGTATGCATGCATTTTTCGCATTGCTTATTGCGTGCTTTATTGTTGGGCTCGGAGTACAAATGCCCTTGACAAATATTATTGATTCTGTGAAAGAGGGATTCGGAAATATCATGAAATCGCTGGGGCTTATCATTGTCCTGGGAACTACACTCGGCGTAACATTAGAACATACCGGGAGCACAAAAGTAATGGCCTCATTTATCCTTAAGAAGGTTGGTGAAAAACGTGCCCCCTTTGCTATGAGTGTAACAGGGTTTATTGTAGGTCTGCCTATTTTCTGTGATTCCGGATTTATAGTGTTAAGTGGTCTCAACCGCTCGTTGGCATATCGTACAGGTGTGTCTGTCGTTATTACCAGTGTTTCACTTGCTACCGGCTTATACGCCGTACATTGTTTAATTCCTCCACATCCTGGTGCAGCGTCTGCGGCGGGAACAATAGGTGTTGATTTTGGAAAATTAATCATAACAGGAATTATCACAGCGGTGCCGGCCATGCTGGTTGGATATTGGTGGGCCAATTATGCCGGTAAAAAGATGCCGGTACCTGTTGTAGAAGAAGACATAATTCCAGAAGCGATCTCAAAACCGCCATCCGTAATAAAAGCCTTTCTTCCTGTAGTGGTGCCTATATTTTTAATCGCAGTGAAATCGTTTTTAGCAATAGAAAAGTCAGTTACCGGCGGCTGGAAATATATTTTTTCTTCCCTTGGTGATCCCGTAATTGCTTTATCCGTAGGGGTATTACTGGCGTTCAATTGCAGCAGGTCATGGACAAGAAATACGATCAGTAAACAACTACAGGAAGCGGCTGAAAAAGCGGGTGGTATTTTGGTAATCATAGGTGCGGGCGGTGCATTTGGGGCTGTACTAGCGGCTACCAGGATCGGGGAACATTTTAGTGAAGTCCTTCCATTGGCTAGTTTTGGAATATTATTTCCTTTCCTGTTGACCTCCCTGCTCAAAACAGCGCAGGGGTCATCAACTGTTGCTATTATAACCGCTGCCTCTATTGTGCAGCCATTATTATCTCCATTGGGATTGGAAACAAATACCGGGAAATTACTTTGCGTTCTCTCGATGGGTGCGGGTTCGATGATGATCTCCCATGCCAATGATGCCTATTTTTGGGTGATTGCAAAATTCTCCGGGCTCGACATGAAGACAATGCTCAGGGTGTATTCTGTGGCAACGTTACTGATGGGGTTAACCACATTGCTGATGGTATACGTTTTATCTTTGGTAATGTAAACTGTTCCAGGCGTCCGGCTTCGGATAGCCCACGGTAAGTTACGGGCAACAATTATAAAGGTTACATCATGCACATATTAATAGCGCCAAATGCTTTTAAGAATAGTCTCAATGCCACAGAGGTCGCAGAGGCAATAGGAGCGGGTTTGCAACAAAGCAAGCTGACCTGTAGCCTCGATTATTTCCCCATTGCAGATGGTGGCGATGGCACGGCGGGCTTAATAGTAGAAAAACATAGGGGTGCTAACATCGCTATTGGTGCACATGATGCCCTCGGAAGAAATATTGAAACACGGTTTGCCTTAATAGACAACGGGAATACCGGAGTAATTGAATTGGCCGATGCTTCAGGGATTAGATGGATACCGCCTCACGAACTGGATCCATTGCATACCACAACATATGGTACCGGCGAATTAATAAAAGGCGCATTAGATAAGGGCGTAAGCAAGATCATAATGGGTATCGGGGGTAGCGCTACTGTAGATGGTGGAACAGGTATTTTGCGTTCACTGGGTGTGCGTTTCCTGAATAATGAAATGGAAGCTTTGGAAGGGCTTCCGGCATCACTTGTCAATCTTGCATCAATCGACCTTTCAGGGCTTGATAAAAGAATTTTAAATTGTGAAGTGATCATTTTATGTGATGTTGAAAATAAATTACTGGGCGAAACCGGGGCTGCAAAGGTATTTGCCCCCCAAAAAGGGGCGTCACCCAAAGCTGTTCAGGAACTGGAAAATGCGCTTACAAAATTCCGTGATGTAACTCTTAGCGAAACGGGCCTTGATATGTCGTCTGTCAGGCATGGAGGTGCTGCCGGAGGTGTTGCCGCGGGTTTGTCCGTATTTTGTAATGCGAAACTCGTAAATGGGATAAATTATTTTCTTAACATCACCGGTTTTGATGAAGCCCTCAAAAAAGCCGATGTAGTGATCACCGGCGAAGGAAGCATAGATGTGCAGACGTTGCATGGAAAAGGGCCTTATGGTGTTGCAGTAAGGGCAAAAGAAAAAAATATTCCTGTTATTGGTTTAGCAGGTAAAGTGCCGATCACAGCAGACCTGGAACTAGGGAAATATTTTGACGTTTTACTTTCAATTAGCAATGAGCCTTTCGACATAGCAGCCGCGATGCACCTTACAAAAGACAACCTGCGAAGAACTGCCAAATCAATAGGTGATCTGCTGGCCCTGAAAATAACTGTATAAACTAAAGGTCCTTACGGTAACCCTGCAGAAACATTTATTCCAATTGCCTCCGGATATTACCTGCCTGGTTGTACATAGCACCGATGTCCCGACGGGGCCTTCACACACGAACCAGTTAAAAAAAATATCGATCTAAACTCATTCTATCCGCAATCTTTAATTCATTGACGGCTCCAGCACATTTACTTCCGCTACTTCGTTGGCAGCCTTCAGAATAAAATCTGCAATCTCCTGCGGATGAGATACCAGGGAGCGTAAAATATTCATTTATACCTTACTGGTTTTTTAACAAGTTATCATCGGTTAAACAGGTAAGCGCTACTCAAAGCCAGTCATAAACCCGAACTATAAGAAATGCTTACTTTTGAAAAAATGAATAATGCCTGGTATGAAGAATAATGTATACTGTTGGACGGCTGCCAGAACTGCAACTCCACTATTTAGCAACAAAAATACGAACGAAACATTTTAAATTTGACACCCGGATTTGGTTAATTAAGCCAAATCCAAAAATTGTTTTTCTTAATGCAAAGACCTGTATTAGTTGTTAAATTGGGAACGACCGTTATAACCAACGAAGATGGTATTATAGACTATAGAATTATTAAAAAGGTAGTTAAGGGAATTGCAGAGCTGGTTAAAACTTACCGGGTAGTATTGGTGTCAAGCGGCGCGGTAGGCAGTGGCAAATCTTTTATTAAAAACTATAAAGGAACACTTATTGAGCGAAAGGTTGCTGCTGCGGTAGGTAACCCGATCCTTATCCAGTTGTACCACAAGCATTTTTTAAAGTATGGAATTACAGTTGCGCAGGCGTTATGTGAAAGACATCATTTTTCTAACAGAAGCCAGTTTTTACAATTAAAAGAAACATTCCTGGAATTCTGGAACAATGATATCCTGCCGGTTGTGAACGAGAACGACCTGGTGAGTAATATCGAATTAAAATTTTCCGACAACGATGAACTGGCGACACTTATCGCTATCGGCTTTGATGCGGATACGCTCATTATCTGCACTTCTGCCGGGGGGTTTTTAGACGCACACAAAAAATTAATACGCTCCGTCGACAAAATTGATGATACCAACTTAAGTTATGTAACTGCAGAAAAAAGCCATCTTGGCCTTGGCGGGATGCTTTCCAAACTTACATTTACAAGGCTCGCAATGTCGTTGGGGATAAGAGTAGTCATTTGCGGTTTGTCAGGTCAAAAATCTTTTTCGCTTGCATTGGCAGGTAAAAAAGGAACTACCTTCAACCCCCAGAAATCCAATTTGAAAGCGCGGCAAAAGTGGCTGGCAAGCGGATCGATAACCATTGGCGGTATTCGTGTAGATAAAGGAGCCGAGAAAGCTTTGCACAGTCGCAAAAGTTTACTTACTGTGGGAATAAGAAAGGTGGAAGGAAGTTTTTCGGCCGGTGAAGTTGTTCAATTGATAAATGAGGAAGAAAACATTATTGGTGTGGCTAAAGTAAAATTAAGCGCTGCGGATATTGCCGGGCAAATTTCCCACAAGAATATCATAGCCGCGCATGCAGATAATATTGTAATTTTTTGAAAATATGAAAAGTGTTGAATCCCTGATAATCAAAACCTATAAAGCGGCTGAAGAACTTCGCAATACACCCGATGCGCAAATTAAAAAGGCCCTTGTTATGCTGGCCGGTGCTGTAGAAAAAAGCATGGCTGTTATTATAAAGGCCAATGCCATTGATGTGGAAAAGCAAGATGCCAATGATCCCCGTACGGATCGTTTATTACTCAATAAACAAAGGATCACAAATATTGCAGGCAGCATAAGAAAGATCAGCAAACTACCCAATCCATCGGGGAAGACGTTGCAAAAACAAACACTATATAATGGGTTAATGCTCGAAAAAATAACCGTGCCATTTGGTGTGGTTGGTACTGTTTACGAGTCCAGGCCCAACGTCACATTCGACATTGCCGCTCTATGTTTGCGAAGCATGAATGGCTGCCTCTTGAAAGGAAGTAGCGAAGCAGACAATACCAACCGGGCCTCCATTAAAATAATTAAATCGGTATTAAAAGAAAATAATATCAATCCTGGTTGCATTACGCTTCTTCCTTCCGAAAGAGAAACAGTACAGGAGCTTTTTAATGCGACAAAATATGTGGATGTAATTATACCCAGGGGGTCGGATAGTTTGATTCGATTTGTAAGAGAGAACAGCCGTGTGCCTGTTATTGAAACGGGTGCTGGGGTATGCCACATCTATGTTGAGAAAGATGCCTCAATTGATAAGGCACTGAATATAGTTGTAAATGCAAAAGTATCCCGCCCTTCCGTATGCAATGCGGTGGATACCGTTTTGATAGACAGTGACATTGCGCCACAGTTCCTGCAGAAATTGCAGCCATTATTTGACAAATTCCAGGTTGAAATTTTTGCAGACGATAAAGCGTACAAGTTATTGAAAGGGTATCCTTATTTGCAAAAGGCGGGTAAGGCGGATTTCGGGCGTGAGTTTCTTAGTTTGAAATGCGCAGTGAAAATAGTAAGTGGTATAGATGAAGCCCTTAGGCACATACAGGAATATTCTACCAAACACTCTGAGGCTATTATCTCGGAAAATAAAAGTATTTGCCAGCGCTTTTTACATGATGTGGATGCTGCCGTGGTCTTCATGAATGCCTCGACACGATTTACCGACGGTGAGGAGTTTGGCCTCGGCGCAGAAATAGGTATTTCTACACAAAAACTACATGCCAGGGGCCCTTTCGCATTGGAGAAATTAGTGACTGAAAAATGGATTGTAAAAGGAAATGGGCAAATACGGTAATGAAATTTGCGCCATATTATAGTAGTCTTTCTAAACTACCTGACATTTTAACGGCAAAAGTCTTCATCTGTGTCTTTTTTAATTAATTAAACTACCAGGTGCAAACGGTATTATTCTAATATTATCCTACAGACAGCCGGCCCGCCCGGTTTGTCGCTGACAAAATGTTATTACAAAGAGGACAGCAATGAAAAACTGTCGAAAGTTGTTTGCACTTAATAAGTATTTATTTGAAAAAATGATTACCTGCCCGCAAATACAATACACTACTTTTGGATTTCCAGTCATTACCTACATTTATTTATGCAAACATCAACTATGAAATATATAGCAAACATTTTTATTTATTCACTGGCAGTATTCTCCGTGATCACCTCCTGCAACACTAATAGTAGTACCACGGTTGCAACTGCAGGCGACAGCACCCACATTTCCGACACCGCTGTTGCCTTGTACGATACAACATTTAAAGTGGAGGCAGCATCTTTTGCAGATCTCCAGGTGCTTCGATACCAGGTGCCGGGCTTTAACCAGCTAAGCCTGCAAAAGAAACAACTCGCCTATTATTTATACGAAGCAGCGATGAGCGGCCGCGACATTATTTATGATCAGAAGAGCAAATATGGTATTATGCTTCGCAAAACATTGGAAGCTGCGTATGCAGGATATACCGGCGACAAATCCACTGGCGGCTGGAAAAGCTTTGAAGAATATTGCGGAAGAGTTTGGTTCAGTAATGGAAATCACCATCATTACAGCAATGATAAATTTATACCGGCATGTTCATTCGAATATTTTTCAGGTGTAATTAAAGCATGCGATTCCTCACAACTGCCAAAAGATCCTGGAGAAAGTGTTACCGCTTTTTTACAGCGCATTAAGCCTGTTATTTATGATAAGAGTGTAGAACCGAAAGTGGTTGACTTAAGCCCTAATGTTGATAATATTGTTACATCCTCGGTGAATTTTTATGAAGGGGTTACACAAAAAGAAGCAGAAAGTTTTTACAGCAAATTCGATACAAAAGATGAGTCACCTTCATGGGGTTTAAACAGTAAGCTGGTAAAAGATAGTGGTAAAATATTTGAAAAAGTGTGGAAGATTGGCGGTATGTATTCCCCAGCGATAGAAAAAATTGTCGACTGGCTTGAGAAGGCTGTTCCTGTTGCAGAGAATGCTGAGCAGAAAAAAGCCCTTGAACTTCTTATAGAGTATTATAAAACCGGCGATCTGCATAAATTTGATGAATACAGCATTGCCTGGGTTGCCGACATTAACAGCAGGCTTGACGTAGTTAATGGCTTTATCGAGGTATACCTTGACCCGGTCGGCAGAAAAGGCAGCTGGGAAAGTATCGTGTCAATGAAAGATATCGAAGCCACGAAAAGAATACAGGCGATTGCTTCCAATGCCCAATGGTTCGAAGACAATTCGCCCCTGATACCAGCTAACAAAAAGAAAAATGTAAAAGGCATAGTTGCAAAGGCAATTACGGTAATTGTGGAAGCCGGAGATGCCGCTCCCACCAGTTCAATAGGAATTAATCTTCCCAATAATGAATGGATCAGGAAAGTTTATGGGTCAAAATCTGTTTCGCTCAGCAATATTATTTATTCATACAATGTACAGGGTGCAAAAAGTGGCCTGGTGGATGAGTTTTCATTGAACGATACTATAAAGCAACGGGCTAAAAAATGGGGAAATCTTGCAGATGACCTGCATACTGACATGCATGAATGCATAGGCCATGCATCAGGACAGATAAATCCAGGGGTAGGAACCACTGACAAAACTTTGAAAACTTATGCATCAACCCTGGAAGAGGCCCGTGCCGATCTTGTGGGATTGTATTATATAATGGATAAGAAATTAATTGATATTGGCGTTATGCCATCTCTGGAAGTGGGGATGGCGGGTTATGATAACTATATGATGAATGGCTTAATGACCCAGTTGACAAGGTTACAACCAGGAGATCAACTGGAAGAAGCACACATGCGCAACCGCCAAACGGTGGCAGCATGGGCTTATGAAAAGGGAAAGAAAGATAATGTCGTTGAATTTGTAAAGAACGATGGTAAAACTTATGTGCGTATCAATGATTACAATAAACTGCGGGAGCTTTTTGGCCAGTTATTACGGGAGATACAACGCATTAAGTCTGAAGGTGATTTTAATGCCGGGAAAACCCTGGTGGAAACTTATGGAGTTAAGGTTGATCCCATTTTACATAAGGAAATATTAGAGCGGTATAAAAAATTACATATAGCACCCTACCGGGGCTTTATTCAGCCGCGACTGGTTGCGACGATGGATGGTGATAAAATAACGGATGTAAAAGTTGAATACCCGCAAAGCTTTTATGAGCAGATGATGGAATATGGCAGGAAGTATAGTTATTTACCGCTTAAAAACTAAAAAGTTTTTAACCCTGCTCACTAATATTGCATTCATTATCCAGTACGTAAATCACTTTTTCGTAATATTCTTTAGCTTTTTCGGGTGTGTCACCAATACATACCAATCCCAGTTTGCCATATTGAGAAAGCGCACCGATAAGATGAAACATCACACCTTCCTGGGAAGCCCCGTCGTACATCAATGAATGGAACATGGCTATATCAATAAGATCATGCGGTGTTAATCCTTTGTAACACTCCTTACATAAGTTATCGGTAGAAAAATAAAATCTCTTATTACCACTTGCAGTAAGGTATTCTCCATTTTCTGCATTATACACACCATCGGTTAAAAATTGTAACATAAAGAAGGGATGGGTTGTTCCTCCTTTCCGCAGGTTAATCTCAATAGCATAGTGGCACCATTTATTATCATTTTTTATAGAAATAAAATCGATGGCAAACCTGCCAAGTGCGCCTTTTTTGGCAAGCGTTTCCGCTATCTTTTTCCCCTCCCTGGCCAGCGATATGTTATACTCACTGTTTGCGGGAAAGGTCGCGCCCAAAAAGATCTGGCCATCGTCACCACCTAGTAGCTGATCATGTGTGCTGAGCACTTCAACCTGTTGCAATGGATTGATAAGGCATTGCACTGAAGGTGACTTTTTTATTTCACCGTCAATAAATTCTTCGGCGATTCCGCCCATCTCATGAATTTTTTCCAGGAATGACTTTTCGCTTAGGTCTTTTGCCAATATTTTAAGACGACCGTCCATGCTATCCTCTATAAATTTTTCCAAAGAACTGTTGGGTATTACATCAGGGTAATGATATACCGCATTTCCTTCGCCACTAAATCCTTCGTTCATCTTAATTACCGCTTTTCTCAGAGCAGGGTTCTTTGTTTTAAGCGACGCTAAGGCTTTTACAATATCTTCCCTTGTTCTTAAATCTTCACAACCTCCAGGTAAACCTACGCCTGCCGCCTTGAATATTTTCCGGCCGCCCGATTTTGTTCCTTCATAAAAAAGGTCGGGGTCTGTGCCAAATAATGGGATACCTAACTGCACTGCCAGGGTTTTTTCAAGGCCCGTAATATTAAAACAGGTTAGGTGTGCAGCGCTATCATCCGTAATGTTTTGCCTGATCCGTTGAATAAGGCGGGGGCGCTCCAGTATTTTTTGGGTAAGAGACCTGGATGACGCATCATAACAACTGAGCATCGTTAACCGCTGTTTTGCATGGATACCGGTGATACCTGGTAAAAGATGCAGGTAATAATCTATGATAACTTCATCAATGGGAATACTCGTTACATAGATAATTTTAGTAAGAGGCATTCGCAACAACATGAGCAGGCAAAGCAATCTTTCTTCATAAAAAATATGGCCTGTTATTTTTGATAATATTTCCTCATCCACCGAAAGAGAAGGGATGATTACAACAGTTCTTGGCGCAAGTTTATCAGGAAAGACATTTTCAAACTGCTGTCGAAAGCGTTGCTGGATATTGGTGAACAGGGCCTTCTCTTCCTCCGACCCCGGATAAGTGGTAAAATTGGATATTGAAAAAACTTTTTTGAAAATACCTGTGCCTTCTTTCATAAATTAAATCTTTGGCTAAAAGTTAGCATTTTAATTATTTTCATGTTAAGGATTTTTTTAAAAGGTACCTGTTTATGGGCACTGTCAACGGTGTACTTGATAGACCGGCAATAATAAACCTCGTAAAAAATGCCATTTAATAAAATCTTGAAACGGAAAATAGGGATTGCCTTTTCAAAAAATGCGCAGCCTCCGTGGTTTAGTATCCTGAAATATATTTTATTAGGGGCATTCGCTAACTTTTTTTGGAACAGGAAATCAATTTGGATTGTTTTAATTATTGTGTTTGTGCTTTTAATCCCGTTACACCTATGGTACCGTTATAAAACCCATGGCTGGACGAAAAGTTATGGCATGTAAAATTATGATAAAAAAAAGCCACACTTAGGGGCTCATCCTTCATTATTAAACAGGAAGCGATGACAAAACCCGGTTAAAAGTGCCACTCCTTTAAGAGTTGTTACTTTTGTAAAAAAATGAATCAATGATAAATCAACAGGAACTAATTATAAAAATGGCACTGGATGCCTGGAACTCTTACATTGGCAGGACCAATAAATTGTTTAACAACCTTTCCGATGAACAGTTAAATGAAGAAGTTGCCACCGGGCGAAACAGCGGAATCTATTTGTTAGGGCATCTTGTAGCTGTACATGATGCTTTGTTACCTTTATTTGGAATAGGTGAAAAATTGTATCCTCAATTAGATAATATTTTTCTGAAAAACCCTGATAAGTCAGGTATTGAAAAGCCTTCTGTAAAGGAATTAAGAAACTTATGGAATGAAGTAAATAATAAATTATCAGCACATTTTGCCCGGTTCACTCCGGCGGATTGGTTTCAAAAGCACACGCTGGTTAGCCAGGAAGATTTTGAGAAAGAACCACAAAGGAACAAATTAAACGTGCTGCTTAACAGGACAAATCACCTTTCTTACCATTTGGGACAACTGGCATTCCTGGAGAAGTAAACTGCAAAAATTATTCGGTTAACGGAGCCATGTTAAATCGTATTCATCCTATTTCGATAATCTGCTCAGGCTATGAAAGGTCGAAGGCTTTTTACACCAATATTCCGGACTTGAAATCAACAGGGAAACGTTTCGAAAAGAGCGTAAGTCATATATCAGATCTTGCTTTGCATGGCGAATATATCATTGAGCTTTTTTCCTTTCCCACGCCGCCACAGGGATTTTCACAACCGGAAGCAACAGGGCTGAGACACCTGGCATTTGAAGTAGATAATTTGGATAAGGTTATTGAGGTTCTGAAGAGCAATAGTGTCCTTGCCGAATTAGCCAGGACAGACGAATAAACCGGCAAACGGTTTACTTTTATTGCCGATCCTGATGATTTGCCCATTGAATTGTACGGGAAATAAGGGCCATGGATCATTGAATGAAAATTATCAAAGCATTTATTAATTTTATTGTTCAATTTAAAACGGTAACGATGAATACAATATCACGCAGAAATATTATCAAAAGCCTCACGTTGGGTAGTGCTGCTATTCTTTATTCACCAGGTACCTTATTATCGGCTACTCCCCGGGCTAAAGGTCGCCTGGGCGTTGCGTTGGTGGGTTTAGGCTATTATAGTACCGATTTACTCGCTCCGGCACTGCAACAGACCAGGGAATGCTACCTGGCTGGCATAGTTACCGGCACTCCATCAAAGGCTGACGCGTGGAAGAAACAATATAATATCCCGGACAAGAACATTTACAACTATCAAACTTTTGATCAAATCGCGAATAATCCTGACATAGATGTTGTTTACGTCGTGCTTCCACCATCTATGCACAAAGAATATGTTATAAAGGCAGCCAATGCCGGCAAACACGTATGGTGTGAAAAACCGATGGCGATCAATGTAACCGAATGCCAGGAAATGATTGATGCCTGTAAAAAAAATAAACGTTCACTGGCGATTGGCTACAGGCTGCATCACGAACCGAATACACAGGAATACCAACGGATAATAAATAATAAACTGTTGGGTAAAGTTCAAAAACTGAATTGTGCGGCGGGTTATCGTGATGATCGCACCAACCATTGGAAACAGAAAAGAGAAATGGGTGGGGGCGTAATGTACGACATGGGTGTATATGCCATACAGGGAGCCAGGTTGGGCACAGGAATGGAACCTGTAAAAGTGGTATCGGCAACTACCTCTACCACCAGGCCGGAAATTTATAAAGACGGCCTTGATGAAACCGCTGTTGCAGTGCTTGAGTATCCCGGAGGCGTGTTGGCGAATATAAAATCAAGCTTTGGTGAAAATATTAATTTCATGGATATTGATTGTGAGAAGGGTGCTATTAACCTGGCACCTTATTCAGCATACGGAGGTATCAAAGGCAAGAGCCCTCTTGGCGAAATACATTTTCCATATGATGTGCCGTGGCAGCAAGCTAAGCAAATGGATGATGATTCGAGGTCAATTAAACAAGGGAAACCGATGCTTGTGCCCGGTGAAGAAGGGCTGCGTGATATCCGGATCGTGGAGGCAATTCATAAGTCTGCCAATTCAGGGCAACCGGTAAATCTTACCCGGTAAGGTATTATTTGCCCTTCAGTTTTTCCTCCAGCCAGTTATTTAATTTCTCACTTTGCTCAGGGAATGCCCAATGAGCAGTTTCAAGTGCCAGGTAAAGCGATTTGCTACCCGGGATAACGTTATAGGCTGCATACATCGAAGTAGGCGGGCATACATCATCATTAAAGCCCCATGAATACATGCCGGGAATTTTTACAAGCCTTGCAAAATTTACAACGTCATAATAACCGCAGGTTTCTATTTTATCTTTTTTGTTATTAAAAGCGAGATTGTTTTTGTCAAAATAATGTGGCCAGCCACCGGCTCGCCCATTTAAATATCCTGTAACATCGCACAGAGCCGGATAATAGGCTGCGAGCCATTTCACCCTGGGGTCAAGGCCCGCGGTAACAATAGATAATGCCCCGCCCTGGCTGCCGCCGGTTACTGCAAGGTTGGTCCCGTCAAATTGAGGCAGTGAAAAAATAAAATCATTCGCCCTGATACAACCGAGGTAAACTCTTTTAAAATAAAACCGGTCCTTGTCATCAAGGTTGAAATTCTGGTAGCCGTTCAATGCCCCTGCCCCGAGGCTGTTATAAACGTTTACATCCATCGTTACGGGTATGCCGTGGATGCCAATTTCAAACGTGATCATACCTTTTTCTGCCATGGCTATATTGCCGCTATAGGGCCTTACCCCTGCGCCGGGTACACATAGTAAAGCGGGATATTTTCCTTCTTTAACGGGCACACAAAGAATTCCATAGAGCCGGGATGTACCTGGAAAATTTTGCAGGTTTACGTGGTAGACATTTACCTTTTCGGTGCAACGGTCGGGTAATAAAGTAACTTTTGCATCTATTGGTATTTTAGCCAGGGCAGTTTTTGCACCGGTCCAGAAGTCTGTAAAGTCGGTCGGGTTCCCGACAGTAGGTTTTATGTCGGATGGGTCAAAACCAGCTGTCGCCGTTTTCCGGTATTCTTTCCCGTCTACTTTGGCAATAACGACACACCTCAGGAAACCAGGAGATTTCATGGTGCCTCCATCTATTGATAAAACGCCGGTTTGAAGATTTAGCGAATCTTTTTTAAGGGGGTCCATCTTTTCCGGCCCAATCTCGTAACGGATGGGAGCATTTTTTAATAGATTGCCAAACTGGTATACAGAAATTGAAAACTTTACATGTTCCCCTGTTTTATACAACCAATCCTGGTGATCCGGAGCTACCAGTATTTTTACAAGTTGTTCAACCGGTTGGGCAAAAATGCTAGCGCATGTTGTTGCTATGAATAACCATAGAATGAAAACCTTTTTCATATTTCCTATTTTTAATTTTGAAAACAATTTTTTTCTCCGGGTAGGAAAAAGCGGGTTCATCAAATCTTCCAGGTAGCGGCAATGAAATTATACATACAAAATCATCATTTCAAAAATATATAAATACAAATTGCTCACAATGATAAAAATTATTTTGTAAGATTGTAATAACGACTACAGTGCTTACAAAAAATAATCGATTGCATTAAATAATAAATCCATATAGCATGAGAAATCGTTTTTTGATGTGTTTCTTGTATTCGCTTTTTTGGTTGCTATTTTTAGGTGAAAGTACTAAAGCTCAGCATCCTATTATTGTGGAAAACAACAAGCCTGGCACCAAAGACTGGATTTTGGATAAAATCAGGGCGGATACCTGTCGTCTTTTGAAACCCTACAGTGCTAATTTATTTTGCAGGCAACAGGATATTGAGGGATATTGTTCAAAGACCAGTATAAAGAACAGTGAAACTTTGGAAGTTTTTGTAAGTACGAATCCGGAATCGCCTTTTACCGTTGACATCTACCGGATGGGATATTACGGCGGGAAAGGAGGGAGAAAAATGTTAAGCCTCGGCAACGTAAACGGCCATACACAACGCACTCCTCCTGATGGAAAAAAAAACCTTCGCGATTGTAACTGGAAAAAAAGTTTTGAAATAAAAATCCCAAATGACTGGATCAGTGGCGTATATATCGGAAAGATGACAGCGAAAATATCAGGTATGCAATCCTATATTGTCTTTATTGTAAAAGACGACCGTAAAACAGATTTCCTTTTTCAATGTTCTGATTTTACCTGGCAGAACTACAATAGGTGGCCAGAATGGAGGTCGGGTTATGACTGGCATTATGAAAATGGCGGCCACAATCCATGGAACTCTGATCCTGGCCCGGAAATTAGTTTTAACCGGCCGTACACATTTTATTTTAACGGCCTGCCGGTAGGGGTGGGAGATCCGCGTTTCGTTGGTTCAGGAGAATTCCTGATGTGGGAGTTTCCATTGGCATACTGGATGGAATCAAAAGGGTATGATGTTTCTTATATTTCAAACCTGGATGTGCATACGAATTCCCGCGAGTTGCTCAGGGCAAAAGGATTTTTATCAGTGGGTCATGACGAATACTGGACAAGGCGGATGTATGACAATGTATCGGTGGCAAGAGATTCAGGAGTAAGCCTTCTTTTTTTATCGGGGAATGCCATAAGCGGTGTGGTTTATTTAAAGCCGGATGGTAAGGGAATGCCCAACCGGGTAATCGGGCGGATAGAAAGGTATAAGGATGAAGAAAAATTGCTGGGCGCTAAATCGTACGGAGTAGGATTAGGTGACTGGACCTGTGATGCTCCTGAACATTGGTTATTTGCAGGCACGGGTATGAAAAAAGGAGACTTTATTAAGGACCTGGTCGGATGGGAATACCATGGGTATCCGTTGGGTAAACAGCCTGGAATTAAAGTATTGGCTACGGGGCCTATGGTCTCAAGGGAAGACAGCACCGATTACGCGGCTACAATTTATGAAATGCCGAAAGGAAATTTTGTTTTTGATGCGGCAACATGTTGGTGGAACATGTCTCTTTCCACACCACCGTTATACCAGGAAAAATTAAATCCGAATGGTGCCTATCACGGCCATCCTGTGAATTTCAGTGAAGGTGATTTCCGAGTTCAAAAAATGACAGAAAACCTGTTTAACAGAGTTATTAATAAATGATCTTATTGCTGAATATTTTTAAACAGGACGCAATAATTAAAATTATTTTCGTCATTAATGCTGTTTTATGTTATTATGTAGAATTTCCTGAGCAAGTTGCCAATGGGGATTTAATATAAACCGGGGAATTTTTTAAATCTAAAGCAATGAAAAGCAATTATTGTATCGGTGTATTTTTCCTGTTATGCCTGAATGCATCTGCACAAAAGGAAAAACTCGTATACCATAACATTAAAACAGATGCTGCAGGACATATTATACCCTGGTCTCATGAAGAACCTGGCAAAGCCTGGAGCAATGTAATACAGCTCGCCTGGAAGTTCTGGGACACAATGCGTATCGATATGAATGGCATTCCATACTACATGAATCACCAGGTGTGGAGAGCAGGTGTGAATGATCCAAGAGGATTAGGCGGTGATCAACTGGCTATGGCGCTATCCTCCTGGCAATTATTATATGCATACACGGGCAATGAACGTATAAAAGAAAACATGAAATTTATTGCGGATTATTATCTGACACATGGTTTTTCTCCGGCCAGTGCTGAGTGGGCAGATATTCCTTTTCCTTATAACACGCTTTTGTATTCCGGTGTATATGATGGTGACATGATCATTGGAAGAGACTACACCCAGCCTGATAAGGCGGGTTCATTTGGAATAGAATTATTGCATTTATATAAAATGACCTCTCAGGAGCATTTCCCTAATAGTACGAATATACTTTATCTCGATGCCGCCGTTAAAATTGCCAATACCCTGGCTAAACATACAAGTGATGGAGATGAAAATAATTCACCGCTTCCATTTAAGGTAAATGCCTATAATGGCAAAGTGGGGGCGCTTAAAAATAATAACCGTGATAAAAAGGATATCGGATTGAGCGGTTATACAACTAATTGGGGTGGTACTCTAGAGCTGTTTCTTGAATTGCAGCAATTGAATACCGGCGATGCAGGGTTGTATAAACACGCCTTTGAAAAAATCATGAGCTGGATGAAAAAATATCCATTGCAAAATAATAAATGGGGGCCTTTCTTTGAAGATGTTCCAGGGTGGAGCGACACCCAAATCAATGCAATCACGTTCGCCCGGTTCATGATGAATCACCGGGAATATTTCCCTGGCTGGATAACAGAAGTGAAAAAAATATTTGATTGGGTATATCAAAAAGTTCCTAATGAAGCATGGAAAAAATATGGAGTTACCGTTGTGAATGAGCAGACAGCTTACCTGCAGCCAGGGAACAGCCATACGTCAAGACAGGCATCGGCTGAGTTGCAGTATATGATGCTTACCGGCGACAGGTTTCACTATGATAATGCCATCCGCCAACTCAACTGGTCAACTTACATGGTTGACACCGACGGGAAGAATTTTTATCCAACCAATGACGTTTGGCTTACCGATGGATATGGAGATTATGTGCGTCATTTCTTGCGGTCAATGGCTGCTTTTCCAGGGCTTTCACCTTCAGATGAGGAGCACATCCTTTCATCGACTTCTATCATCCAGGAAGCCGTTTACGCTCCGCTTGCAGATAAATATTTTGGGGGCGACCTGGGAAGTGCCGACCCAAATAAGGTACGGGTATTTTATAGAACATTTGACACAGCCGGCATTGAACAGATCCGGTTGCGAATAAAACCTATCGCTGTTATGATCGATCAAAAATCTGTAAATGAATTGAAAGAGTTATCTGCTGAAGGCTATACCTGGAACCCAATGCAAAAAGGGGGCATACTTACAGTTAATCGTGAAAACGGTACAAAGGTCGCTGTTGAATAATTCTTTTCGGAAGAAGGCCCTTCCTGGTTTCCTATCAGTGAAACGGGTTATCGTTTTAATGTAATGACTTTTATAATTATCCCGGTAACTATTTGATTTAAATGAGGCACCAAAATAGCGGCTTCGAATTCAAACGATCAACTAATGAAAATTTGTGTAGCCCAAACACAGCCTGTCAAAGGTGATATTACAAGTAATATTGAAAAACATAAAAAATTAATTGATGCCGCGGTATCCTCCGGGTCTGGCATGATCATTTTTCCGGAGCTGTCATTAACGGGCTATGAGCCGAAACTGGCAAAAGTGCTGGCAACGGATCAAAACGATAGCCGGCTGGATTGCTTCCAGCAAATAAGTGACAGCGATACAATCACTATTGGAGTTGGCATTCCAACAAGGGATGGCAAAGGAATTAATATCAGCATGATTCTTTTTCAGCCACATGAGCAAAGACTGGTATATTCAAAAAAGTATATACATGCAGATGAAGAAGAATTTTTCACCGCGGGGCAAAACTTTACCCTTTTTGAAAGAAGCAACGTTAATATTGCACTGGCCATTTGTTATGAATTGTCTGTGCTTCAACATGCAGAAGAAGCATTCAAAAGCGGTGCCGGAATTTATATAGCAAGTGTGGCTAAGACGGCTGATGGTGTCGATAAAGCTATTAAAAGGTTATCATCTGTTGCCGGTGATTATGCAATGACTGTATTAATGTCAAACTGTGTTGGCCATTGCGATGGAGAAACGTGTGGGGGAAAATCTTCAATTTGGGACAGCAAAGGTTTATTGTTGGCGCAGCTTAATGACACCGGGGAGGGAATACTTATTTTGGATACCGTTACAAAGGCAACCATCGAAAAAAAAATATAACCCGGTATTTCAATCCCGGATATTGATATTCTACAATAAACGTTGTTACATCGGTTAATGCTGTTGGTCCCGTCAATGAACCCATCCCAATGTGATACAACTTTTTTGATAACCCGGCGAGACTCGCAACAGCGCCTTTCTAAAAGTGCTAAGGCGCTATGAAGAATTTATCGGTGGGTGTACACCTGTTTT
>JBDTLZ010000221.1:0-7466 GCA_039934515.1 Ginsengibacter sp. | reverse complement strand
TTATTATCTTTCTATTAAAAATTTCAATGTTTTTTCATTTGCCTGTAGCAGGTAGGTTCCTTGCGGATAACCATATACATTTATGGCCTGGGTGCCTCCAACAGATCTTTTTACCCAGAGTAGTTTGCCATCAACTGTGTAAAGTTTGAGTATAGGGGGAATATCATTTAGCCTTGCCAGCGTTATTTTTATTTCAAGTAATCCATTACTTACCGGGTTACCCAACAGCTCAATATTCCATGGAGTAGGGTCAAAACGGACTTTTCTTACCAGGCTGTAATTGTATTTTCCATCTATGTCGGTCTCAATAATCCGGTAATAATTATAACCAGTTGCCGGTGAAGTATGGAGGTAATTGTAGTCGCGGACAGAACTGCTATTACCTGCCGCGGGAACTGTTGCCATTGTATTCCAAACCCTGCTATCGGTACTGGTTTGTAAAATAAAAGATTTGGTATTTTGCTCGGAGAAAGTGCTCCATTGCAATAAAATATTATTTTGCTGTTTAGTTGCAATAAAGGAGCGCCATTGCAATGGCAACGCAGCGCCAATTGCGGCCAGGGTAAGTTCATTAAGCTGGACACCGGGAAGCACATTGCTAAGGACAAAATTATTCACCGCATCATTGGTATTGCTGGTAACTACCTGCCACGACGTGCCGTTATGCACGTTAAGCTGCAAGTCAGTTTCTGGTATTCCATTCAGCTCGGCGCCGTCCTGGTAATTTATTTGTATGGTTCCATTAAAAGGGTTGGTGTTTCCAGTGAAATGATACACCCTTGCGATATAGGTATTAACTACCGGATGACTTACCGTTGCGTTCCTGGTAAGGCTGATATTACTAAGTGTAAAATCTGCCGACGGTGTTAGGACTATATTGTCGGCGGAAAAGATTGTGCCGTCCTTAATTACAAGATCGGTGCCGGCTGCAACGCTTAAAATTTGCGCGTTTAGATAATAAAAGTCGGATGTCGCGGTTAAAAATAAGATGCTGAATAGTACTTTTTTCATCATAAGATATTTTTTAAAGGCATATATAAGTATATGGACATTGAATTCTCAAACCTAATATAAGTGGGACTGCGGAGGGGAGGGTGAATGGAATATCTGGCTTTACGGGATTTCTTTTAACCCGGGATTTCTAGATTTAACCTTCAGGGATTGTTTCAATAACGGAGAAATAATAATAAAAGTATGTACTATCAAAAATATTTTTTTTAATAAGAAATCTAATCATTCATTAGTTGGTGAAGGATAGTTTTCCTGGCATAAAGTAGCAGAGACCATAATTCCTGCCGATCTGGTTTTAAATTTATTTCAAAAAATACGGAGACTAACGGTTACGGCAAAATGCCTTTTTATCATATGAGTCTAAATGCTTTGTGTTTTAAGATAGTTCTCTTTGATAATCGTAAATTGATTTCAGGTTCCTATTTACAAGCAAAATTTGGAATATACATTTTAAGATATTTGTGGATTTAATTTTCCTTACATAATTTCATTATTAGTTGACACTAATTTTTTTTCTGTCTTATGCAAATTTGCCACTATCTGCATCTGATTGAAAAAGATGTTTATGCATTGTTCCTCCCGGTGTAAGGATCCCCGTTACTTCCAGGTAATTTTCCAGGCTATATTTTTATTATATGGAATTTTTTACCTTGGATGGGCACACGAAGGCATTTATTTTTTATGCTATGTGGGTACCTCTTTAGCGACTCAATTTCTTTTGGAATTGGCACAACATAACTTTTCCGTTGCTGTGGTGGGTTTTCGCAGTAAATTTTTCAATGGTTGTAAAAGCGCCGTCATTACTGCTTTCGGCCTATGCCTGTTACTCAAGACCACTCATTGGTATATATGCGTATTGGCCGCTTTTATCTCGATTGCCGGCAAATATATTTTTCGTTACAGGAACAAGCACCTGTTTAACCCTTCCGCGCTGGGTATTGTGGCTACTATTATAATAACGCGCGACGCCTGGATAAGTCCGGGGCAGTGGGGTAGTGATATCATTATCATGGCCGTTGTTTGTTGTCTTGGTTTTATAATTGTTTCACAGGTACAAAAGCTGGATATAAGTATTGCATTTTTGGGAACCTATGTACTGCTTTTATTCGCCAGGCAAATATTGTATTTGGGCTGGCCCGTAGATTTTTTTACACAATCAATCACTACAGGCAGCTTATTACTTTTCAGCTTTTTTATGATCAGCGACCCTAAAACCACACCGGATCATAAAATTGCAAGAATCATTTGGGGAGCGTTGATTGGAATAATTTCATTTTATTTAACTGCTTTTAAATTTATTAATGCAGCGCCTGTATGGGTATTAGTGATTCTCGCACCGATGGTACCCCTACTTGATAAGATATTCAAGGCAAAAAAATTTGAATGGCTTCATGGTAGCTTCTCGCAGAAAGCAAAATATTTCATGTATGACAGTTGTAAATATACTATCCCTGTAAAAGAAACCTAACGTAAATCCATCAATGCCTATGTCAAGGCTATGAGTAATAAATATGCGTCTCTACATAAAATCTATCACCCACAAATAAATAAAATGAAAAGAAAATTAATAATTACAATCGTTACAATCGCGGCCTTGCCGATACTCTATTCTTTTTGCGGATTTTATGTAAGTAAGGCAGATGGCACTTTAAAAAATAAGACATCACAGGTCATTCTCGTACGCGACGGCAATAAAAGTGTTATTACGATGTACAATGATTTTAAAGGCGATGTAAAGGACTTTGCTATGGTTGTTCCCGTTCCGGTTGTACTGAAGAAAAGTGACATCAAGGTCACTGATAATGAAATTTTCCAACGGCTGAATGATTATTCAGCTCCAAGGCTGGTTGAATATTTTGATGCAAATCCGTGCGAGCAGGTACTTATGTATGATAAGGTGAGTGATGCCGTCATGAGTGCACCTCCGGCAGAAACCGAAATGAAAAGGAAAGAAGGGTCGGGAGTTACTGTCGAGGCCAGTTATACAGTCGGCGAATATGATATTTTGATTCTTAGCGCCAAAGAATCATCGGGCTTGAAAGGCTGGCTGATTACTAATGGCTATAAGATCCCGGCAGGTGCCGAAGAAATTTTAGAACCTTACATCAAAAGCAACCTCAAATTTTTTGTGGTGAAAGTAAATATTAAGGAAAAAGAAAAAGCAGGATTGGAAAACCTGCGGCCTATCCAGATAAGATTTGATTCGCCAAAGTTTATGCTGCCTATTCGTCTTGGTATGGCAAATGCAGATGGTGACCAGGATATGATTATTTATGCCTTTACGAAAGAGGGGCGTATTGAAACAACCAACTATCGGACGGTCGCTGTGCCAACCGGAAAAAATATTCCATTATTTGTTCAAAAGAGGTTTGCTGATTTTTACACCAGCCTTTTCATGCACCAGTGGAATTTGGAAAATAGGCGCATTGCCTTCTTGGAATATGCATGGGATGTAAGTCCGTCAAACTATGTAAAATGTGATCCGTGTGTCAGCAATCCCCCAGATTACAATGATCTTAAAAATGCAGGGGTGTGGTGGCTTGGAAATAATGATGACGATGATAATAATGGGCGGCAAGCCGGTGGTAGTGCCTATTTTACACGGCTGCATGTAAGGTATAACCGAAACTCATATCCGCAGGATCTTGCATTCCAGGTAACACCCAACACTGAAAACTTCCAGGCCCGCTATATCATTACCCATCCTGCCGCCGGACGCTTTAAATGTGCGGATGGAAAAAAATACTTGCATGACCTGAAAGAGCGCCGGAAGAAAGAATTATATACCCTCGCATCCCTGACCGGCAAAGATGCGGATGACTGGGATATAACATTGGGCGATGAAGAAAATAGGAATATACCGGGTGACGTTAGTTACAGCAGTCTTTCACAAACGTACGCAGACGACCTTACAAAAACGGGTAGTGGTGCGGCGGAAAAAATTTTGCTCGCCTCTGCCTTTATAGTTATAAGCATAGGAGCTGTAAAATATACAACCAATAAAAATAAAACCACATTTTACGAAATACCTAAATTATAGATCGACCAGTGCCTGCAGATAGAAACTAAAAAAGACGGCCTCGCTCTTCACCTGAAATGAGGGGCGCGGTCGAAGTCTGCCTTAACGTTTCAGGATTTTTTTGGAGTTATCGCTATATATTTTTTTCAAGGCAGCATCAGATAACGCAAGCCCGTTTAAAGGCCAGTGGTAATCAAAAATATCCTGTTTGTAAAAATGTTCATCGGCAGTTTCAAGTATACGAAAAGTAATATGGTACATATCTTTTGCGGTTCCCATATCAGTACCATATACAAGCCTGTCAGCATATTTTTCCATGAATGCATGTACAAAACGAGGAATGGGTGCGATCTCGCCATAACGGGCGGCGATATCTGCAAACAGGTTAGGGTATTTATCAAATAATGCACCAAGCATATTAAGATTTGAACAGCAATTAGCAAGGTGGCAGGCAATAAAAATTGTTTTCGGATTGTTCTTCACTGCGTTTTCGAGTGTTGTTACCAATTGGTCATGATTATAAATACCTTTCCTGCTAAGGTCCACTTTCCAGGTTGCTGAATTCATTAAGCCATCATTTGTTGAGTCTGCTGCCAGGTACATCCATGAGTCTTCTGCAACATGAATACTAACCGGCATGTGTAATTCAGCACATTTTTCAAGCAATGGCTTCATCTGTGGATCATCAATATGCAATCCTGACGGCACCGGTGTTGAATAATATTCACCCATGCCTTTATCCCCGAGCTCTCCAACTCCTTTTGCCCCCATTTTATAACAACGTTCCAGTTCAGCAACTGCATGTTTTTCCCAGCCTGGCTTATCATTTCCGGTATAATCAAAACCGCACCAAACGTCAAACCTGTCTTTATAACGGGAATATTTCGTTACAATAGAGTCGAATCTCGCGCCAGTTGCATAAGAAAGGATCATTGTTTTTGCAATACCCGTTTCATTCATAATATTCACCCACTCATCAACACCTGCATCAGTCTTGGGGTAATCGTGAGAATGAAAATCTACAATAGGATATTTTGCTTTTGAAACATCGGTATGCGGTATCTGATAGATCGATACCGGGCGAAAATCTTTTAATTTGAGGTTATTAATATCCTGGCTAAATAGCGAAAAAGGATAGTAAAGGAGGAATGCGATCAGAATTAAGTTTTTCAAATTTTTGTAATTTATTTTTGAGAAAAAAATTGACGGGTAACCCCTTATCCGTATTATTTAAATATAAATCTACTCTTTTCTTTACCAGGAAATATCATCTGGTCCAAAAAGGTAAGGAGAATCTTTTATATTGAGGATGCTGATAGTTAGCAGCGCGAATTTGTGTATTAATTCCTGATCACCAAAACCAAACAGTTTGTTATGACGCCTTAGCATGTCATGTAATACATTTTTTATCGACACCAGCGTTTAACCATGATTGTTATGGCCACTTTGACTGGTGATTAATTATTCTTAGGCCAGGTGATCAATATGATTAATCAGTGGATAATTTTATAGCTGTGTTTGTGAGCAATGAAGACCTTGCAGTTAATAGATTTTCCTGTTGGGTAGCAATCCGTCCTTTTCTGTATTTGACAAGGCTTATAAGTAATACGCTTCCAAGGATGACTACCAGTCCAACGATCTGAAAAAAGGAGATATGCTCATTGGCAAAAAATACACCTAACAAAACGGCCACAACGGGATTCACATAAGAGTTTGTACTTACCTGTGTGGCCGGTCTTACCTGGAGCAACCATACATATGCGCTAAAAGCTGCAATGGAGCCAAATATGACCAGGTAGGCAAGTGAGAACCATGCATCTGCCGGGATAGCATGCCAATTAAGTTCCTGCACTTCACGACGCAGTAAACTTCCGGGAATGAATGCCACACCACCGGCGATCATTTGCCAGGCGCTGTTAACAGAAATTGAGCCCGTATTTGATTTGTATTTTGAATAAAGAGAACCGCCTGCCCATGCCATGGAACCAATTATCAGTATTGCTATTCCTTCGAGCTCGTGATGGTTGCCTGTCGTTGAAAACGCACTGATTATTTTCTCACTGAATAACAGCAACACACCTGCAAAGCCGAGTATTAACCCGCCAATTGTGGCTTTACTCTTGAAATTTTCTGACCACTTTGGCTTATCGAGTAATACAAACCAAATTGGTCCGGATGAGACCATTATCGCCACCATTGCACTGGGCAAATATTGCTCTACCCATATTACTGCTCCATTGCCAAGGAATAGCATTAGCACCCCGCTCACGGCCGCATATTTGATATCTTTTTTTACAAATATCCTTTCACCTTTTAATTTCGTCCATCCAAGCATCAGAAGGCCTGCAATCGAAAACCTCAAAGCACCAAGCAGCAATGGGGGAAAGCCCGCGATCGCTTTTTGTATAAAAAAATACGTGGAGCCCCATACAATATATACGGTGGCAAAGGCTATAATTACAACAATGGGGGCTGCATTTTTTTTATTCAGGGAATCCATACAATTATATTTCAGGAATGATTATTTGTTGTTGTTCTTTTACAGTTTCCAAAACGATGGTGGTGCGTGTAGAAAGTATGTTGGGAATTTTACTAAACTGGTTCCTCATGAGATCCATAAGTGACGCTGAATCGGCGGTACGTATTTTGATAAGGTAACAATCTTCTCCGGCAATATTATGTACTTCCTGCACCTCGGGAATTTTGGCGAGCTCCTTGCCGGTCGCGCTACAGCCAAGGCCATCAGCAGCTTTCATAAATATGAATGCGAGCAATTTCTGATTCAAAGGTGCCGGATTAAGCCGTGTAGTGTATTGCAGGATTACATTTTTATGCTCAAGTTTTTTTACACGCTCCAACACACCCGATGGAACCATGTTTAATTTCCTTGCCATGTCGGCGTTGGTAATGCGGGCATTTTCCTGCATAAGCCTTAAAATGCTTAAGTCGACTTTGTCTAAAATAATTTCTGTTCCAGTTAACATTCCATAAAATTATAATTTTTTAGAATAGTATTCAAAATATTTTATGAAAAAGTAAGTTTAATTCTTTGTAATGTTGATTTTTATGAACTATTTTGGAGAAGGAGAAGAATCGCGAAAAGACCTGTAAGGGAAATACCCGTACACGCAAAGGCGCATAAGAAGGAGGTCACAGAGAGATGGGAAGAAAAAGTATCACGCAAAGACGCGTAAGAAGAAAAACACGCAAAGACGCGTAAGAAGAAAACTGCAAAAAAAAGTAGCGAATTTCAAAAATAGAGACGAACTACCTTTGCGCCTTATTTCCTTTGCGGCTTTGCGTGATGTTTTATTTGCGAGGTAATCACGCAAAGACGCGTAAGAATAAAAACACGCAGAGACGCATAAGAAGAAAACTGCAAAAAAAAAGTAGCGAATTTCAAAAATAGAGACGAACTACCTTTGCGCCTTATTTC
>JBDTLZ010000220.1:0-9624 GCA_039934515.1 Ginsengibacter sp. | reverse complement strand
AAAGTGGCGGCGGTGGTTATGGCGGTGGTGGCAGCAGCGGCGGTGGTGGCTATGGCGGCGGCGGCAGAAGCAGCGGTGGCGGCTATGGCGGCGGCAGCGGCGGTGGCGGTGGCTACAAGAAAAGCGGTGGCGGTGGCTACGGCGGTGGTAGCAGAAGCGGCGGCGGCGGTGGTTACAATAAAGATTATTGATCTTTCATCATAAAGTGTGCTTAAATCCTTTTCATTGATTTGAAAAGGATTTTTTTGTTGAAATACCTTTCGTATTTGTAAAGTGCAGATAGGGAACTGACTATACATTATAGTGAGTGGTATTGGGTGTATTGCTTTATTGTGGATCGTGTTTATCGCGCAAGGGTGGTTTGGCTATTAACGCTGCTTTGGTTTTCGACTATTGTCTATTGCTCAATACATGGGTATTAATAACATTAAGGATTTCTACTATATTTTAGGACTTGCAAAAAATGCATCCAAAGATGAAATTAAAAAAGCTTATAGAAAACTAAGCCTCAAGTTTCACCCTGACCACAATAATGGAGATAAGTTTTTTGAGGAGAGATTCAGGGACGTTCATGAGGCATATGAAACTTTAATTGATGATATAAAACGAAGATGGTATGATGACAAAGTAAGTGGATTTAAAGGAATGGATAGATCTGAAAAAAATTATCCTTATACCTATAGCTTTCAAGGGCAGCCCGCCAAAAAACAACAGGGTCCGAAACCAGTACCAGGGCCTCCTCAATGGCATTCATATACCGGGGCCACCTATGAAAATAAATTAAATAAAACGATATACCCATTAATAGGGATTGCAATTTTCTTAATTCCATTTATTATCAAGATTGTACTTAATAAGTTGCATAATGACGACAGCTTCCACAATTATAACGGTTTATCACAGTACCAGGCTCCCCAAAGCTCTTCAACCGACACCGCCGCCCCTCCAATGTTGACGAATACCGATACGACATCTTATAATACACCTTCCCATAATTATCTGGCTTCTCAGCCAGCATCAACAGATACAAATATTTCAACAACCGTTTCTCAGAAAGACAACAACCTTTATATAGATTTTAAAGATGATGATGGCCTCACTGCAACCGATGCATTGACTTTCTTTCTTCAGTCACTAAACAATAACGATTGCAATGCGGCCTGGAGCATGACTTATAATTCCACCTGGGAAAGTTATGGCAAAGAATGGTTCTGCTCGTCCCGGGCATTTGGAGGTGTGCAAAAAATTTTAATCCGGAATACGCATCCCGTTGCACAAATTATTGGTGAGGCGGTGATCTATGCCGAATATTATGCAGGGGATGTTTATAATGGCAACAAATGTTTCAAACAAAATATCACTTTGCAAAAGATTGCATTTACTGATAAAGCGAGATGGAAAATGACGAAAATGAAAAATGTTGAACCGGCTGTTATCTGTAATGGCTATCGATGACAGGTACCTGCGACTACAATCATCTTCATTCAACCAGCATAGTAATATAAATAAGTCCTAAGCTTTTAGGGCATATATTTATTTGTTATGCTAAAAATGAATGCGTAGAAAATGAAAAAATATTAAATACCTTTTCCTATTATGGCTATTTATAACGGTAATTTATCCTTACAACATTTTTTATACTTTTTATCACTACCACAAGGGCATGGGTCATTTCTTCCTATCTTAACGGAATTGGCAGGCTGTCGAATTTCATAATCTTCTAAAAAATCATGCTCAAAATCGTCTTCCCCGTTTTCAGAATAATCATCTTCACCTATTGAATAACCCGCCCATGTTTTTAAAATGTCATCGTATAATTCAAAAATATTCCTAATGTCATTTTTATAATTCCGAAGAGTAGGATTTTTCAGGTATTCCTCCACTTCGTCATACGACCCGTTTATAGTGGTACCCACATATTTCTTTACAAATAACTCTCTGATGACGGGTAGCAATTCTATTACACTACAATTAATAATATCACCGACAATTAACCCCAAAAAATCACTGTCAATAATATTATCTTCTAAACTTGCCTGGTTAAAATAAGAAAGTATTTCTGTGTAAATCGTTACTATTTCATTTCTCTTTTCCGGTTGATGCAATACCATTTGACAAAGAGCTTCCGATAATGCTGTCTTTGAATAAGTGAATATTCCTGGTTTCATTAGAAATTCTTTTACTAAACCAAGGTTGTTTTGCGAAAGCAAATAAACAGGAAGCCAAACGGTGGCAGTAAGATGGTCACCAAACCATAGATCCAGGACTTCTTCATTATTCTCTAAAAAATTAAAGATAGCCGGCAGGCTCTTTTCAGATTTTAATTCGGCTAACAAACAAAGTGCATGAAGTGGGAAATTATGCATTTCTTCTTCATAGTGGAGGCCCGCAAAATATTGATACCTTTCAACAGCATCCTGGAATATTTTTTCCAGGTCAGCAATTACAGTTTCGCGCGGCAGCGCTATTATTTCTTTTAATTTTTCACCCGGTATCCTTATTCCATATTGATACAAGTTATTTATTTCAGCGTGATTAAATACCGGCGGAATTTTTTGCGTTGACAAGGGAACAGGCCGCATACTGGTAACCCTGATCCTGCCTGCTTCTTCCTTTTTCAATCGTTCCAAACCAGCGTTCATTCTTAAAGAAGATAAAAAACTTTCTGCTGATAACGTATCGGGGTGATCCGGTGCTATTTCGTTTAAAACGCTGAGATGGCTTTCCGCGAGTTCAAGATTGTTTATTGCTGCATAATAACGAATAACTACTTTAAAGAAGCCGGTAACTTCTGCAAGGTGAAATAAATCCCGGCCAGGATATAATGCCTTTATTTTCATTGCCTCACCCAATACTCCAGGTACTTTCTGAGCCTGGTCATTCGTTATATATCTGTGGGCAGCATTTAGTTTACCAAATAAATAATCCGGGTGTTCAGTAATGATCCAGCTATTGATTTCGGCCGCTTTTTCATAGTTGCGCCGCACACTATAGGCTACGAACAGGTAATTTTTTAACTGTGGAGACTGCGGATATTTTAAAATCAGGGCAGTAAGCCGGGGGATAATTTTTTTATTCTTCTTGATCTGGCATTCAATAAACAATTCATTGAACTGTTCTATCAAATCCTGTGTGTGCCCAAATTGCTCATTTTGAAAGCCAGGATCGGTAGTGATATTATAACCTGATATTGTATATTGAGAATACATACTTAATTAATAGTTTCTGTTTATCTATCTCTTTTCATTTAAGGTAAGAAAAAGTTCCCTTTAGGATGATATTAAGGATGTAATAGACAGAATCATTGGAAAAATAAAAAATATATTTTTGCACTACACAATTTTATTCTTACCCATACAGCTCTTCTAATTCTAATTTTTTAATCCTGGAGATGATGGCGCCTTTTGTACGTTCCAATTTTTTTGACATTTCCCAAATATCCACACCTTCGCAATACATTATTGTGAGTTCATTATCAAGTTCGTCAGTCCAGGGCCTTTGGGCTGCTTTATGCTTTTCTTTTGCCACTTCCAATGAATATCCTTTCTCATGCTGAATTCCGGGCTTCACCAATTTTTTATGTGACGATGTTTTCCTGCCCGGAACTTTCGCTGGTAGCTTTTCATCTTCTTTTACTACTCTTATTACATGAATTTGCGAAGAACCGGGAAATTCCGCCGGCATCAGCGTTTCCGGAATATGAATGCTATTTCTTGTTCTCGTTACAGCTACATACAACAGGTTGATTTCTTCATTCAGCTTAGCCATACTTACTCCCATCTTTCTCTTGTCTTCTTTTAACTCTTCCAATTTTTCTTCGGTAATAAAATCATTTACAAGACGAATGGCATCATATTCCATTCCCTTGCAACGATGAACGGTAGAAAAAATCATTTCAGCCTTGCCCTTGTCATTATTTTCAACATGCTTGTCTTTAATTGACTTTATAATATTGGGAATTTCATCTCCATATTCTCTTACAATTTCTACCATCATTCTTAGCTGAACATCTTCTGTTTTGTCGATATAGTCGTCCAATTCGGCAACGTCTTTCATTGATTTTATAAGGTTGTCCCTGATAAGATGCCGTTTGCCATTGTAAAGATTTAGCACATCATATAGTGATGCGCCTTCATCAGCATACGTGTACGAATTTATGTTGCCTTCAAAGTAGATATGCTTAACTTTTCTATTTTCGGTAACATATTCAATTGCCTTTAGCAACAAGCCGAGATTGGTTCGTGCAAGAACAGCCTTTGTTGTGAGCCCGTTACTGTTTCCCTTTCCCGTAATTGGAATTGGTGTATACCCTTTAAGATGTTTTTTCCATTTGAGAACTTCCATCGCAAGATCTGCAATATGCTGGCTGAAACGAAAGCTAGTTGAAAGATTGAATGTATTGAAGTTGGCTTTTTCAAGCGAGTTTATGGCAAACCGCCAGCTATAAATTTGCTGGTGCGTGTCGCCAACAATAACCTTACCTGCTTTCTGTTTCAAAAAAATATCCAGCATGGCCGGTGATGCATCCTGTGCTTCATCAAAAAGGATATAGTCAAAATCAAGGTCGGGATTAGATAACTGAAATTTCTTCAGGTAAAAGTCATGGGTAATATCAATTTCTTTTTTGTCCATCCTGCTCAGTAACTGCCGTGCCTGGCTTTCTATATATTTATAGAAAGTAGTTACAAACGCTTTTGCTTTGCTGTCAGAAACCACATCGAGATAATCCAGCTCCTGAACTTTTTGTTTATCGCTATTGCAGAAATACGCAATGAATTTATTTATATGATTGGCAACTATATATTTTGCATGTTTTTCTCCACTTACCTGCAGGTGAAGCAACTCTGCTATTTCATTTGCTTTATAGCCATGCGGCCTTACTTTATAGCCGTGTTTGAAAACAATATGTTTGTATGCAAGAGAATGAGCAGTTTCTACTTTTACATTTTGAATTCCGTTATCTGCAAACTTTTTAACTGCTTCCAATTTTACCGACTTGTTGAAAGCCAGGTAGAGTATTTTGCTATTTTTCGGCCGGGCTCTCGCGTACTCGATTATGGTAGTAGTTTTCCCCGAACCGGCAACAGCGTTTATCTTAATGTTACCAGTTGAATTGATAATTTCATATTGTTCTTTCGTAAATTCCATGATTTTTAACATTCACTCATAGCCAAAGTCCTATAATTTATATCGTTTGCACTATCCGATTATTTAAACGACTATTAATGCCCTTTTCACACACCCATCCTTCTTTTTATTCCATTGTATCTCGGATCCTTTTTAAGTTCCTTGAAGGCGGGGTATTCCATGAAATAATTTACCGGCCCCATTCGCTTATCGATACACCGGTTAATATAATAAAATGTTTTATCATAATCACCCAGGGCGAACCATGCCGATGCAAGATCCGCATCAATAACCGAATTAGGTTCCTCAACCTGTCGTTGTTCCATTTTATGGACACACTCCAAAGCTTTGTCGCGTAAACCCATTTTACCATAAGCAAATGCCAATCCCATTAATCCTTTCAACGGATGGTTGGTAAGCCGATGTACCTCTTCAAAGTAGACAAGGGAATCTTCCCAGCTTCCTTTCATACCCGTGGCCCATCCTTTTGTTTCGATTGCGATCCGCATCGTGGGATTCATTTCAAGAAGCTTATCAGACTGGCGGATGGCATCATCGTACCTTTTGGCAAAAACGTACATATTTCCCAAAGATTGGATAATAACCGGTGAAAGGGGGTCCAGCTTTTCTGCTTCTTCAAGTACCTCGACTGCTTTTTCTATTTCACCCATGACTACATAGTAAAATCCCAGAAGGTCATAAACCTCGACGGCAGCGGGATTCAGCTGCAATGCTTTTTGCAATGCATCATAGGCTTCCAGCCATTTCCATTCATAAAATAGCCAGGCGTTCGCCTTGGCAATATGGCTTTCCGCAACTGTATTATCTACCTCCAGTGCCTTGTCTGCATACCTGTGGACGATCTCAAAAGCTGTATCGGGCAGCATTTGACCCGAAGACCCCAGGTAGCTGTAACAAATGGCAGCCATAGAATATGCCTGCGCATACAAGGGCTCAAAACGAATGCCCTGTTCAAAACATTCGATGGCCTTCCGGCAATCAGCGGGAGTTAATTTGTACCAGTAATGAAGCCCCTTCAAATACCAGGTATATGCCGTTACATTTTTAGTAGGCGCTTTTACTAGCTGCCTGTCTTTTTCGGCTGCATTAAGATTTTCCCTCAGCTTATTTGCAATGATACCGCTGATCTCATCCTGCACTTCAAAAATATCGTTGAGGTCACGGTCATAATTTTCACTCCAGATATGATAGCCATCGGACGCATTGATCAGCTGTGCTGTAATGCGCACACGGTTGCCGGATTTCCGCACACTTCCTTCCAGTATTTTGTCAACATTAAGCTGAATGGCAATGTCCCTTATATCATGATTCTTCCCTTTAAAGGCAAACACAGAAGTGCGTGAGGTTACCTGCAGGCCTTCTACCCTGGTCAATGCATTCAACAACTCTTCTGTTATGCCATCGCTAAAGTATTCATTCTCCGGGTCGGCACTCATGTTTACAAATGGAAGCACTGCCAGGCGGTTATTGGTTTGCGTTGTTTTACCTTTTAATTCATCACGGGCCGGCACAGCTATGCCTCCGTTGGCGATTGCATAAATGCGAAGCGGCTGTTTCACATTTTTCAATTCAAAATACCCCATTTCACGGGTACTAATGTCTTCCTGGTTTTTAATTTCATCCAATACTTTTTCGGAAATAAAAATACCGCCCGGCACAGATAAGGTTTCTATGCGCGAAGCAACATTCACCCCATCGCCGTAAATAGCCTCCTCTTCAATGATTACATCACCGGTATGAATGCCAATGCGGAGCGGTACACGCGGTTCCTCCTGCAGTTGGTGCTGGATATCGATGGCGCAACGAACGCTGTCGATAGCACTTGAAAAAATACTCAGGGATCCATCACCATAGTTTTGCAATAGTTTACCATTGAATTTGGTAATGTTGAGTTCCAATACTTCTTTCAGTCGTTTTCGCTTCACACGGGCGAGTTGTTCATTTTCCTGAATCAGGGCAGTGTACCCAGTCATGTCGGCAAATAATATAGCAGCAAGTTGACGCATAATGAGATGCAAAGTAACAAAGAAAGTTTAAGTCAAAAATTCAAAGCCTGAAGTTCAAAAGTTTAAATTATAGATTTCTTTTTATAATAAAGAACTTTTGGAATGTTCTGTCATCCACACTGTAATTCTTCCAACTTTCCAAAAGCTTGAATCATAAATTTCCTTCCTGGTAACAAAAACTTTTGGAAAGTTCGATCTCCGCACCTATACGACCCCGTTAGTCGCAGAGAATGGACCACGGCACACACTTATTTTTAAATGACAAAAAAAATAAAACCAACGAACTGATCAGCTCATGTATAGATATAGATGACGGGCTGCCGGATTGAACCGGAAATCCTTTTGGCGCTAACAACTATTCAACCCTGATACATCTTCCCGCCAAAAGATTGCAGGGAAAAGCCGGATCGCAAGACGACAGGTGAACTGTGGCTGATAGCCCAGGAGAAAGGAGAAAGTATGTAGCAAGTAGCAGTCGGCAGTCGGCAAATAGATTGGGCAAGTAACTTCCTCCAGTAATGAATACCAGGTTAAAAAAATGCTGATCTTAGCCTCCAATACACACCCGGCAGAATCTACACCGACTTGTTGGAGGTTGCGGGATTTATTCAATAATCATCTATAGCTATATCAGGGAGAGCCATCGAACCCAAAAGCGTACATTTTATTGTATCAAAACCGTACAAGTATTCCCGGTTGAAATAATATAGTTTACTGATTAATAGCACCTCTTAACTTAAGCATACGTTATAGGTAGTGTTTTGCTTATTTCAGTTCGGGCACATAACCCTACCGAAACAAACTGCGCTATTTTGCAGCAGAAGTAGCGTAAATAATTTTTGTCGTGCATGCCAGGGCTGACGGTTGTGCAGGCAATAAACTATATTGCCCTTCATAAGAACACCAAAAAACGAATTGAATAATTTGGTATTTGAAGGAAAAAGAGGGAGTTATAATTGCATCGCTAATCGCTTTAACTGATCAGCAATCTCAGAAAAGTTTTCTTTGCGAACAAAGGATTTAAAATCCTTAATTTTATTGGATTGAATCTGGAGTCCTGGAGTTATGGAGGCCGCTACCGAAAGATTTTGTGTTACTGATAATTATTTCCCTGCTCATTGCTTCCCGGGTTGCGTATTATTCAGTGACCAATTGGCTGCAGCAATACGAATACGGGTTGAAATCTCATGTTGGATGTTTGCAGCAGTGGCCATCGGTGCACTTGTAATTACACTATTGACGGTGAGCTACCAATCAATAAAAGCAGCACTGGTTAAACCGGTTAAAAGTTTAAGAAATGAATGATAATGATTCCTTTTTTTTAAATGCATTGCTGCATCACTGACTGTTTTTTTGAGAAAGTGAAGAGAAAGGCTTATTACCTTATTCTGTAATGAATATTTTGTTATACCTGTTCTAATATCCTTTTTATTCAGCCAAACAATTTTAGTCTTTATTTTTTGGTGGATGTAAATTATATCCTGCCAGGTAAAAAAAACAAATGCTCCAAACGTCCCACTCCCTGGCAAAATATATTTTAAACGGTCCCCTGATCACGTTGTGTTTTCCGTCCTGGAAGATCATATCGTAATTTATAGAACCTTCACTAAATCCCATCCCGGTTTCATTTTCTCCGTCTTTCAGTTCAAATTGAATGTTTTCAATATGGTATGAAGTGTTTTCAAACTCCCTGGCTACTTCATATAAAGATTGAAATCGTTTTATTAATTCTTCTCTTGGAAGAATATTTCCATCGGGTTCTATTATTTCGTTATTGATATAATAAGTATCCGCATCAAGATTTCTTTCAAAAAAGTCGTTCAAAAACTGGTTGGTCTTACCGGATATTTCTAATTCATGATCAGGATGAAATTCTTCATAATTAAAATAGGTTGACATTCCTTTTACGGGTGTAAAGGTTGTTTGATGTTCAAACAATTCTTTGGTAATAAAATTATATTTAAAACGGTTATCTCTTTCCCGCTCAAACTCAACATTCATGCTGTATTTCTTTAACAATTTTTGCAATCGTGAAAATTGAATTTTGAATTTTTCTTCACCCAGTTTCTTTTCATCTTCAAAATTTGGTTTGCCGAGTATATCGAAAATGGCAGCGGGTTTTGAACCTGCATTTGCTTTTTCAAATTCCATAACATTTTTGAGGAACTGATTTTCTATTTCTGGTGGCAGGCCACCTTCGCCTCCAAAAAAAGCACCGGATTCTGCCATCATTTTCATCTTTAAAAAATTATTCTGCATCTGCATATTTTCTTCCGGGTCATCACTGAATTTTTCTTCATCGGGAAGTTCGTTTTGATTCATAGAGATCTATTTATGAAATGAGTTGATACCTAATATAAGTCAAATAATTAGCAATGGCTATTTTAATAAAGGGTTTGCGTGAAGTGCTTGCAAGTCTGGCATTTTCAGTATACAGAATATGCCGGTCAACAAAACCTTTCCAGTTTTC
>JBDTLZ010000219.1:0-2023 GCA_039934515.1 Ginsengibacter sp. | reverse complement strand
CAACAATTTATTTTTATTCTTGTTAAGTTCCGGTAACGAAAAAATTATTTTAAAAAAATATGGAATTAAGTTCCGGTTTGCCGTATTCGCTTATTAAGAACGGCCTGATGTATGATTATCCAAATCTTGAACATTCTTTGCAGGCGGAAGTTGTGATACTTGGCGGCGGGATCTCGGGTGCTTTATCTGCATATTATTTGTCAAAGGCAGGGTTTGACTGTGTGGTTATTGATGCGAGGAGTATAGGTACGGGGAGCTCATGTGCCAGTACGTCCTTATTGCAATATGAAATTGATGTTCCTTTAATCGATCTGCAAAAGAAAATTGGCAACACAAAAGCTGTGCGTTCTTACGATTTGTGTGCGGAGGCAATCTTAAAGTTGAAAGACATTGCGAACGATATTGAATTTAAAGATTTTCAATTAAAAAACAGCCTGTATTACGCTGCAAATAAAAAACATGTTTCGTTTCTGAAAGAGGAATACCAGGCCAGGAAGAATAATAATTTCGAAGTTACCCTCCTCGATGGCAATGAGGTTCAAAACGAATATGGTTTTAAGGCACCGGCGGCTATATTATCGGAATTGGGCGGTCAAACAAATGCATATGCATTTGCTCACATGCTGCACCAGTATAATCTGCGAAACGGCTGTAAGATTTTTGATCACACAAAAATCACAAAGATAAAACATAGTCCGGATGGGGTGCAGCTCAAAACAGAAAATAACCACGTTATTAAGGCTAAAAAGCTGGTATATGCCACCGGGTATGAAGTCGTGAATTTTATTAATAAAAAAATTGTGGACCTTAATTCGACGTACGTTACCATAAGCCAGCACACTTCAACTGGCAAAATTTTTTGGAAGGATGATGTGCTTCTATGGAATACCAATGATCCTTATATGTATTTGAGAACTACCCATGACGGCCGTATCATGGTGGGGGGTAAGGATGAAAAATTTTATAACCCTGCGAGAAGAGATAAGCTTATCTCAACGAAGTCAAAAGAACTTAAAAAAGATTTCAACAATTTATTTCCCGAGATAGACTTTAACCGGGAGTTTAGCTGGACGGGGACTTTTGGAACTACAAAGGACGGGCTGCCATTTATAGGGCCCTACAAATCCTTACCAAACAGCTTTTTTTCACTGGGTTTTGGTGGCAATGGAATAACCTTCAGTCTTATCGCCGCTGAAATAATTACTGACCTCATTTCAGGAAAAGTGAACGCCGATGCAAAGATCTTCGCATTTGAACGGGTTTAAATATGTTTTGATATACCAGCCCGAATTCTCAATTTTGCCCGCCAGAAGTGACCTTTTATTTTAATTTCAAAACATTCATATGATTGTATACACTCCTGCCAAAACGAATGAAGAGATTGTGCAGGTATTAGAACTCCAAAAAAAGAATTTACCCCAAAATCTTACGGAAGATGAAAAAACCACGCAGGGATTTGTTACAGTCATTCATAGTTTTGAAACTTTACAAAAAATGAATTCGATCGAGCAAAGCATTATTGCAAAAGACAATGATCGCGTTATCGGGTATTTGCTGGCAATGACCAGGGAATCAAGAAATGATATACCGGTATTGATACCCATGTTTGATGCTTTCGACAACGTAATGTATGATTCTAAAAAAATATCCGTTTATAAATATATTGTTGTAGGCCAGGTTTGTATTGCCGAAGGATGGCGGGGGCGTGGCGTTCTTGATGATTGTTACCAGGAATACAAAAGGCATTTCCGGGATAAATATGATTTTGCGATTACCGAGATACGTGAAACCAATAAACGTTCCATAAATGCGCACAAGAGAATCGGATTCGAAACTGTTAACCGGTACCAGGACCCTGCCGGTGATAGATGGAAGATTGTGCTATGGGATTGGCGTAATGATCAATAACCAGTGATTAGGGCTGTCGATTAATGACTGAAAAATGAAAAAGTCAACAGGGCTTTTTTCGGGTGCATTCCAATTTGTCGCTCTTGCCCCTAACCCCTAAAGGGGAACAACTCTT
>JBDTLZ010000218.1:0-18052 GCA_039934515.1 Ginsengibacter sp. | reverse complement strand
AAAGAAAATAAAGTATTAAGATTCTGTTTTGCCAAAAAAGAAAGTACGCTCGAGGAAGCGGTCAATCGTTTATTAAAATTCTGTGAAAAGCAGAATAAAAACTTCCAATGATAAAATTTACCATTTAATAATCTAAACCAAACCAAACCCCCAACCTAACTTTGCATAAATTTCATGCCGGTCTTTATAAACCATACCTATGGCTTATTTCCAGCATTCTTTCTATTGGCTTTTTAGAAGCAATTAATAACTGCTCCTCCATTACAATCTGCGGCTCTTCATATTCCATACAGAGGTACAATTTTTCAAGTGTATTCAATTTCATGTAGGGGCAATCATTGCATGCACACATATTATCAGGCGGCGCGGGTATGAAAGTTTTATGGGGCGATTGTATCTGCATTTGGTGCAGGATGCCGGTTTCTGTAACTACAATGAATGATTGTGCCGGGTTTTCAACCGTATATTTTAAGAGCGAAGTAGTGCTGCCAATAAAATCTGCTACCCGCAATACCGGCTCTTCACATTCAGGATGTGCTATCACTTTTGCCTCAGGATGTCTTATTTTAAGTTTAGTAATTTTTTCAAGGCTGAATATTTCGTGCACGATACAAGCTCCATTCCATAAAACCATATCTCTTCCTGTTTTCTTTTTCAAATAAGCGCCCAGGTTTTTATCGGGTGCGAAAATTATTTTTTGCTCCGGGGGCAGGCTCTCAATTATTGCCTGCGCATTGGAAGAGGTGCAAATTATATCGCTTAAAGCCTTCATGCCGGCCGAACAATTGATGTATGTTATTACGAGGTGATCGGGGTATCTATCTTTAAATTTTTTAAAAAGTTCGGGTGGCGCGGAATCGCTCAGAGAGCAGCCCGCTTTTAAATCAGGTAGCAAAACTTTTTTTCCGGGATTGAGTATTTTAGCGGTTTCAGCCATGAAATGAACACCGGCAAAAACGATGATATCAGCATCCGTTGATTGTGCCTTTTGTGCAAGACCAAGACTATCGCCGATAAAATCCGCAACATCCTGTATATCCGGTTCCTGGTAATAGTGGGCGAGTATAATGGCATTTTTTTCTTTTTTTAATCTTTCAATTTCTGCAAAGAGGTCCAAGTTAACGTCAATATCTATATCAAGAAAACCTTTTTTTTCTAAATTGATCCGCGCCTCAGCCATGTGTATATCTGCCATAGTATTTAATATTAATACATTATTTATTTAATAGCCTATTACTATTATGTATGTGAATTTGTGGACACTCCTGGTATTAATAATGATACAAAATTAAAAAATCCTTTTTATCCACTGCATTGCACAATTATTCCACATCAATATTTAACATACAACACTGGATTAAAGCCAGTTTATTAACATAAGTAGATAAAAAGTATTGAGGAAAAAAAAAACGATCTTTTTTTATAAATATTTGTGAATGGGGTATTGAGAATTTGTTGGTTACTACCTCAAAAAATTATTTTCGGGTAAAGCACCTCTTTTTACATTTTCTTATAAAGGAAATATTTTTTCAAAAAGAGCTTTATCCACACTAAAAACTAATTCCCCCCAGCGCAGTGTTAAAAAAGAAAAGAGGATATTTTGATGAGGCATTAAAGTAATTAAAAATTTCCCTGGACCTCTTGCCTATACTATTTTATAGGAGTTATCCACCTATTGTTCCTATCTTATTTTACCCTATTTTTGCCGTCTTAATTTTAAAAATAAGAGATTTATTATGTCAATCATTCAGACAATACGTGACAGGGGAACTGTAATAGTTATTGCAATTATTGCTTTAAGCCTGATAGGTTTTTTATTGATGGATTCCAGGAGTGGTACCGGAAAATTATTTGGCGGAAGCAATACAACCACGATTGGCAGTGTAAATGGCGATAAAATTGAATTGGAAGATTTTAATGTTAAAGTAAAGGAGATGGAGCAGCAATACGGCAATACCGGCGCTGCTCAAACCAACCAGGTAAGACAAAATACCTGGGACCAGATTGTTGCAGAAAAGATTGTTACAGAGCAATTTGAAAAACTCGGTATCACCTTTACCCCAAAAGAAATGAGCGCTATAATGTTTAGCCAGGATGCACCGCAGTCGCTAAAACAGGCTTTTACAAATAAAGAAACCGGGCAATATGATATTGAGCAGGCTAAACAATGGTGGGCGCAAACGAGAAAAACAAAAAATGAGGAGCAAAGAAAAGCAATCTCTTCACAGGTGATCGAGCCGATGCGGCTGAATAGCTTGTATACGAAATACACTTCATTGATTGGGGGCAGTGTTTATATCCCAAAATGGCTGGCAAAATTGCAGGCAGCGCAAAAGAACAATATTGCATATATTTCGTACGTTGCCGCTTCTTACACATTAATTAATGATAGCACAGTTACGGTGACAGATAAGGAGATCGAAAACTATCTTGATAAAAACAAATTAAAGTACAAGCAGGATGGTGGCCGTATGATCTCTTATGTGACCTTTAACGCCACGGCAAGCGGGCAAGACAGTGCCAAAATAGTGCAATCCCTGGAAGAATTGAAACCAAAACTTGCCGCAGATACGAGCGCAAAGAATTTCCTGGTAAGAAATTCTTCCGCAATTGAATATTTTGACGGCTATACCCCGAAATCTAAAATGCAGATGCCTTTCAAAGATTCAATTATTGCTTTACCTGATGGCGCCGTTCTCGGCCCATACCTGGATGCAAAAAATTATGTCGTTGCGAAAAAAGTCTCCACAAAAATTTTGCCCGATAGCTTTCAATGCCGGCATATATTATTGGGCACCAACGATCCGCAAACAGGCCAGCCATTAATGGCAGACAGTGTTGCCCATAAAATTGCGGATAGTATTGAAATAGCTATTAAAAACGGGGCAAATTTTGATTCGCTGGAAAGTAAATATTCAACGGATAAAGTTGCTCATAAAGATAAAGGGGTAATGACTTTTGATCTTCCCACCATCCAGGGCGACAATTTTGCCAAAGAATTTGGAGATTTTTTACTCAATGAAAAAGGAGAAACAAAAAAAGTTGTAAAGACCCAGTTTGGCTGGCATTATATTGAAATACTGGAAAAGAAAAATCCACAGCCAGCCTATAAAATAGCATACCTGGCAAAGGAAATTGTTCCGAGCGATGAAACAATTAATTCTGCAAACGCAGCAGCGACAAAACTTTCCGGGCAGGCAAGGGATAAAGTGGCTTTTGATAAATATGTGGCGCAAAATGGCCTCAAAGAGGTTTCCGTGCCAACTGTGGTAAAAGAAAATGATTATCAACTGGGAGGGCTGCAGGACGCGAGGCCGATAGTAAAATGGGCTTTTGATACGAATGAAGGCGAAGTTTCTGAGCCATTTTCGATAAAAGATGAGTTTATTGTTGCCGTGGTCGACAGGAAAGTTGCCGAAGGTGTGCCGGATGTAAAAACCGCCAGGCCCATGATCGAATCTACGGTAAGGAATTTGAAGAAGGCAGATGAGATCCGGAAGAAATTAAACAACCCTTCCACACTGGAGGCGGCTGCTAAGGCATATAACCTCCAGGTATTAACTACGTCCGACTCTACCCTCACATTCGATGCCCAGCTAATAAATGGCATCGGGAATGAGCCCAAAGTTGCCGGAGCGGCTTTTAACAAAGACTACCAGGCAAAAGTTTCTCCACCCATCGCGGGTAATACCGGTGTATTTGTTATAAAGGTAAACAGCGTTTCTGCTAAAACACCTCCTACACCGGAAATGGCAAATCAACAAAAGACAACCGAGCTAAGCCAGGTTCAACAGGCTGCTTTGGGACAGTCTTTCGTATCACTTAAAAAAATGGCAACCATCAAAGATGACAGGAGCAAGTTTTTTTAATAACGCCGAACAATAAAACACAGTCACGGGGAAGAAAACAAACAGTGTAGGTAAAAAGGGAATGGTGGTTTCCGGCAGTTTCATTTAATTGAACGAAAAGCTGTTTTTTTGTCACAACTGTGCAGGTGCGGTCCAACCCGCGTGATTTTTTGCGTAAAATGAAAAACATCGTATTCTTTATCCATCTATATTGATTCAATACTATCGGTGTGCTGAGAATCCGAAACCTTTTTAATTGTAATACTCCCAATACAGGCTTCCTATTACAGCAAACCTGTTTTTCGTAACTTTGTATAATATAAAAATATGGAAGGAACAATTATAAATAAAGTTGCACAAAGCGGCTTGATAACCCTGGATCTCGAAAAATTCTATCCTGAAGGAGAAACGATTGTTTTTGATCTGAAGGCTTTTCTTTTTATGGAACTTATTTTAAAAGAAAAAGAGTACCGGGAAGCGTTGAAAAACCTGGACTGGAGTATTTATAAAAATAAAAATGTTTGTATCACCTGTTCTGTAGATGCAGTGATTCCTGTGTGGGCTTATATGTTGGCGATGACCAATTTGCAACCCATTGCCCGCGAAGTTGTTTTAGGAAACGAAGCATTTTTACACGAAATATTATTTTTAAAAAACCTTTGGAAAATTGATGCAGCGGAATATGAGGGAAAAAGAGTAGTGGTCAAGGGTTGCGGCGACAGAAAAATTCCGGATACTGTGTATGCTGAAATAACAAAAATTCTAAGGCCGGTCGCCAGGAGCATTATGTATGGTGAGCCTTGCAGCACGGTTCCGGTATACAAAAGGCCTTCCCTGGGTATCAAAGAAGAATAAAAAAATAAGGGGTAAATAAATTGCACGTAATCGCCGGTTGAAAAGTACGGGTTAAAACCACCCTTTCTTTTTGAAAACAAAGATCATCCACACCGGAATAATAAGCATCAGTCCTACGGCAATAAAAAAGCCATGGTCATTGTGAAGCCAGGGTATTCGGGAGAAGTTCATTCCAAAAATGCCGCCAATAACAGTGGCAGGAGCGAGCAGGCAGGTTACCACAGCCATCACCTTCATCACTTCATTCATTTTTAAATTCACATTATTCAGGTAAAGGTCCTGGAGTGTGATCATCATATCCCGGTAATTTTCTGCAAGTTCATTGGCCTGAATAATGTGGTCATACACGTCTTTGAAATAATTTTCTGTTTTATCCTCGACGAGGTTGCTTTCACTTCTCAGGATCCCATTAATTACTTCCCTCACTGGGGAAATACTTCTTTTTAAAACGATCATCTCTTTGCGAAGCGCATTTATTTTGGAGAGCGTCCTTGTATCGGCGCTCCGGTTAATATCTTCTTCCAGCGCTTCAATCCTTTCACCCAGCCGCTCCATCACTAAAAAATAATTATCGACAATCATATCTATTAAAGAATAGAATAAGTAATCAGCCCCGCTTTGCCGTACCTTACTTCCTTTAACCTTTATTTTTTCCCTGAGAGGGTTAAACACATCCATTACGGCATCTTCCTGGAAGCTAATGACAAAATTCTTTCCTAAAACAATACTGATTTGCTCACTTTCAACACAGTTGCCTTCCTCATTAAAAGAGAGCATGTTCAATAAGCAAAATAAAAGGCCGTTCAGTTCATCCATTTTTGGGCGCTGGCCAATACTCAGGATATCTTCAGCAATAAGGGGATGGATGCCAAAATGGTTGCAAATGCTTTCTATATCCGTTTTGCGCAACCCATCAATATTTAGCCAGCTCACTTTTGCCGAATCAAAAAAAGCATAACAATCCGGAACATATTTGACTTCTTTTTCTTTGACTTCATCGACATCATAGTCGTAAACAAAAATTTCTATTTCGTCTGGTTCTTTTCTTGATGGTGCTACCGTAGGATTTACCTGCAAAACCCTTTTTGTTGAAATAAGATCAAAAGGATTTTTGATCATGGATAGATATTTTCCAGACTTCATTTTTTGAAACATGACTTTTCTTTTTAAAAATAGGTAGCAATAATTATTCAACAAAAAGGTACGGGAAAAAACTGGTACCCCCCTACATTACACAACAAGAAAAGGATGCTAGCTTTTTTGAAATCAATTAGAGGGTACACCGTCAACACAAAGTTTGGATTTATAAAAACAAGACCCGTAATTTAAATGTAAAAATCGACTATTAAAATAGCGGAAGAAGTTTTTTGGCCCTCACAAGATCTTCGGGAGTGTCAATAGAAACGGGCGCCTCGTCGGTAAGCACCATTTTAAGGGTAATACCATTTTCGAGATACCGGAGGCATTCAATTTTTTCTGCTGCTTCAAGCGGTGTTATTTCCCACCCTGTAAAAGACATCAATGCTGCTTTTCTGTAAGCATATATGCCGATGTGCTTGTGATAGACCGGGTTTATGTTTTGATCCCTGTGAAAAGGAATAATGCTGCGGCTGAATAAAAGGGCGTTTTTATTTTTATCTACAACAACTTTTACAATGTTTGGGTCGGCCAGGAGTCTTTCATCTTTAATTTCATGCATTAAGGAGGCAACGGCCACGAGATGCCGCGGGTCGTTTTCAAAAACCTGCAAGAGATGCAGCAGCGGCTCTTTTTTCACAAAGGGCTCGTCACCCTGAACATTTATGATTACATCCACTTCAATATCGGCAACGGCTTCTGCAATACGATCACTGCCACTCTCATGTTCCCGCCGGCTCATAATTGCGTATCCCCCATTCTCCACGATTTCAGTAAGTATAATTTTGCTGTCTGTAACCACAATTACTTCGTCAAACAACCTGGTGGCAACTGTATTTTCATAGGTATGCCTGATGACAGTTTTATTACCCAACAATTCCATAAGCTTTCCGGGGAAACGGGCAGCGTCATAACGGGCAGGTATAAGTGCTATTGATTTCATGTGATATTTCTTTTACCGGAAAAAAGAGCGCTGGAAAGCCGGGTCAAAAAGGTATTCTCAGTTCCTGCTTTCTGATTCAAGTATATTGGTTTTTTGTAAAGATTCCGGCAAATCAGCACTTTCATAACCACAGCCCTCACATTTATACACATTCTCAACAGAAACAGCATAATCAGAAAATAACCAGCTTAAGATGGCCGTGACCATATTGGCTGTATTGCGTTTTGGAACCAGGTCAATATTATTTGAGCCACATTTTGGACATACCGCATTGCGCTTGTATTCATCATCAAATAGCCGCAATAATTCAAAAACCTCGTGTGAGTCGTCTTTATTTATAACCAGCTTTATACCCCCGACTGCATTGGTAAGCAAAGGGTCTATTGTTACCGTATATTCATCTTTTAAATAACATTGTATGCCGGCATCCCTCAGCTTCGTTAATAAAATATTTGCCGAAAAATAATTATTAAATGTTCTTACGGTTATCAATTCCATTTTGAAAAGTTTGCCATTTTCCTGTTATTATAAGACTGGAAGTTTAATATAAAAAGAGGGGAATCAGGTTAGCTGTTAAGCATCAAGGGCATCACCAGCATAAGCAGCACATCATTTTTTTCTTTTACTGAAGGCTTGACGATACCGGCTTTTGTAGACGTACTGAGTTCGATGGTTATTTCATCCGTATCAGCAGCATTAAGCATTTCAATTAAAAATTTGGCATTGAAAGCTATTTGAAGATCTTCACCATCATATTGGCAGGTCATTCTTTCATTGCCTTCAAAACTAAAATCAACATCCTGGGAAGCAAGCTGCAATTCACTTCCACTAATGGTAAGGGCAACCTGGTTGGTACTTTTATTGCTGAATACGCTTACCCGGCGAAGTGCATTTTGAAAGTCATTTTTATTTACCGTAAGCTTATATGGATTGTCTGTAGGGATCACAACTTTGTAATCCGGAAATCTGGCATCAATAAGGCGGCATACCATCTCGGTGCCGCCATGTTTTACAAAAAGGTGGTTGCTGTTATAGGAAATCTGTAATTCATCATCGTTAGACGGAAGCGCTGTTTTTAATAAGGCAAGTGGTTTTTTAGGAACAATAAAAGTGTCGGTTTTGGGACAGCTCACATCAAGCCTGGTAAAATGTACGAGCCGGTGTGCATCGGTCGCGACACAGGTAATGCCCTTTTCTGAAAGTTCAAAGAAAACGCCGGTCATAGCAGGCCGGAGGTCGTCATTGCTTACAGCAAAAAGACATTTGTTGATGGCAGTGACCAAAGCCGATGATGGCATTGTAAAGGATGTGGCCACATCGGCAACAGGTTCTTTGGGGAAATTATCAGGATTTTCGCCCATGACTTTATACTTGCCATTATCGCTGGTAATTTCAATGCCAAAGTTTTTATCAATATTAAAAGTAAGGGGCTGTTCGGCGATATTTTTTAGCGACTCCAAAAGAATTTTTGCAGGGATGCAAACTCTGCCACTATCTTTTGCCTCGATATCCATGTGTATTTTCATAACAGTTTCCAGGTCGGTGGCCACAACAGTAAGTTTATTTTTTTCTATTTCAAATAAAAAATCTTCAAGTATGGGTAAAACAGTATTGGCATTTATTACGCCGCTTATTTGCTGAAGGTGCCTTAACAGCTGGGTGGAGGAAACGATAAACTTCATAAAAAAAATTTGATAATGCCAAAGATAAAAGAAAAGATAAAAGATTAGCAATTATGGAAATTAATAGTGCAAAACTAAATTGACCGCCTCCTTTTTTAATGATGTCCTTGCCCCTCAAAAACCGTTTAAAATCTTCTGAAACACTCTTCTGACAGTTAAAGCATAATTTAGCGGCAATAATATTACTATGGAACTCAAAAATCAAAAGATTGCTTTGCTTGTCGATGGCGATAATGCACAATCGAAAATAATGGACCTTATCCTTGAAGAAGCATCCAAATACGGTAAAGTTACCATTCGCAGGGTTTATGGGGACTGGACCACCCAACACATGAATCACTGGAAAGGGCTGCTCAATGAAATGGCATTTAACCCCATTCAAAAATTTTCCTATACAACCGGCAAAAATTCCACAGACAGTGCGCTGATCATTGATGCCATGGATATTTTGCATGACGACCTGGTTGATGGGTTTTGCATTGTCTCAAGCGATAGTGATTATACAGGACTTGCCAAACGCATACGGGAAGATGGTTTTTTCGTGATGGGTATTGGTGAGAAAAAGACCCCGAATGCTTTTGTAAAATCGTGCGAGATTTTTACTTATGTCGAAAATCTTGAACCAAAAACTGAAAAACCTGAAAAGAAGGAAGCTGTTAAAAAGCAACATGAAAAAACACCTGTGAACACAAGGCTTATCAACAAAGCCTACGATATGAGTATTAATGAAAGTAATGAGGCTTACATCTCAACCCTTGGCATTAATTTAAGAAAACTGGATCCCAGCTTTGACGTACGTACCTATGGCTGTAAAACGCTTACACAGCTTTTTGTGAAGCTTGACGACTTTGTAGTGGTAGACAATGTGGTGAATGGACTGAACAATCCGTTGGTGAAAAAGAAATGATAACGCCGAAAGTTAATTACCAGGATACACTCTTTTCATCTCGTCCTGACGAAGACTCCGTAACTATTTTTACAGTCTGTCTATCATGCCCGGCAACCCACAAAAATATTTTTATCGAATTAATATTGATCACCTTAGTTCTAAAACGAGACACAAAACTGATCATCTAAATGAAGATTACAGATGCACGAAAAAGGATTTTTGCCGGAGGCAAGATTCGGTTACTATTTGCAACTTCGGCCTGGCCTTACTTTTTATCATCTTTCCATCCCCAGAGATATTTGCACGCGTAGGTGCGGTAAGGCGACCACTTTAAAGAAATCTTTTCAATTTTTTCCCGCAATAATTTTTTATCGGTTTCTTTTATATTATACAGTTTGATAACGCTATGTTTTAAACCCAGGTCATCCATCGCAAAAATGTCTTCCCTGCCGAGAGTAAACATCAGGATCATTTCAACAGTCCAATTGCCTACACCTTTAATTTGCGTAAGCAATTCCAGAACTTCTTCATTGCTCATTTTGTAAAGTTTTGCATCAGTTATTTTATTTTCAATAAAAAACCGGCAAACGTTGTGAACATAAGAGGCCTTGGCATTTGAAAAACCGATACTGCGAAAAACCGGGGCAGGTGTTTCCAGAATTTTTTGCGGCGAAGGCTCCCTGCCTCCATAGAGATCGAGAAATCGCCTGTATAAAACCCTGGCCACTTTTGTACTTAATTGCTGGCTAAGAATTGAACTGCACAATTGCAGGTAGACTTTTTTTTCTATAGTTAAAACATAGGGTTGCTGCGCCTCCAAAAGCTTTTTAAGCTTTTTATCTTTTGATAAATGTAGCAGGTGACCTGGCAACTTCTTTAATTGATTAGTTGTTAAATTATGGGTGTTTGCGGCTTCACTGATATTTTTATGTTCTTTCGCATTCGATTATTTTGAACCATTCATGGCATTCATTGCCCCGATCAGGCAACGTTCCAGCTTATCGAACCATCTTTTTCGTCTTTCATCTCAATACCGAGGCCGGCAAGCTGTTTTCTTATTTTATCGGAAGTGGAAAAATCCTTTTTTGACTTCGCTTCTTTTCTTATATCTGCCAGCAGCTGCATTACACCATCTAACACCTCATTATTCTCAGACAGGGCTTTAAAGCCCAGGATATTTTCAAGATAGACCGTAAACAGTTCTCTCATGCGGTTGAAAGTGGTTGAAGACAGCGCACTCCTGTTGGTTATGCCATCTTTTATTGAGTTGATGACGGGAACAATTTCAAACATATTGGCCAGTACTTTTGCGGTATTAAAATCATCGTCCATAAAAGAATCAAAATCATCGAGCAGGGTATTAATTTTCACATCCAGCTCTTTATTTACGGGTATATCAGAAAAGCCGGCTTCCAGCTTCTTTAAAATCTCATAAGATTCCCACAACCTTTTCAAGCCCTTTTCTGATGCCACCAACGCCTCACTGCTAAAATCAAGTGTGCTATGATAATGTGTTTGTAATATAAAAAAGCGGATGGTCATTGGGCTAAAGGCCTGCGTGAGCAATGGATGGTTGCCGCTGAACAATTCGGTAAGCTTGATCTGGTTGTTATAGCTTTTTCCCATCTTTTTCCCATTGACCGTTATCATATTATTATGTATCCAGTAATTGACCGGGGCGGTATGATTGCAAATGGTGCTTTGTGCGATCTCACTTTCATGGTGTGGAAAAAGGAGGTCCATTCCACCACCGTGGATGTCAAAACGCGGCCCTAAATATTTGGTAGCCATTGCGGAACATTCGATGTGCCATCCGGGGAAACCATCGCCCCAGGGGCTCTTCCAGCGCATAACGTGCTGGGGAGGGGCAGATTTCCACAACGCAAAATCAGCCTTATTTCTTTTTTCATCCTGGCCTTCCAATAACCGGGTTGTCTCCAAAAGGTCATCAACAATACGACCACTCAACTTACCATAATCGTGAGAAGCTGCATACTTTTTCACATCAAAGTACACCGAGCCATTTACTACGTATGCAAAACCAGCATCAATAATTTGCCGGATCATGGTCTGTTGCTCAACAATGTGGCCCGTGGCGGTTGGTTCGATACTGGGCTCGATGTTATTGAACTGCTTCATCGCCCAATGAAAGAGATTGGTGTATTTCTGCACCAGTTCCATTGGTTCGACCTTTTCCAAAACCGCCTTTTTTGATATTTTATCTTCTGCTTCGCGGCCTTCCTCTTCAAAATGCCCGGCGTCGGTAATATTGCGCACATAGCGCACTTTGTAGCCAAGGTAGGTGAGGTAACGGTATACAACGTCAAACGTTATGAATCCCCTTGCGTGCCCCAGGTGGCTTTCGCCGCTTACGGTGGGTCCGCACACATACATACCAACATAAGGTGGCGTCATTGGCGTAAAAATTTCCTTTTGTTTTGTAAGTGAATTGTATATTTTAAGGGGCATAAAATGTCTAATTAAAAACCAGCAAATAAATTTATGAAAGGTAGATGTTCATGCAGGTACTATTGTATAACCGGCAGCAGGCAGCTGTAACAGGATAAAAGGGAAGAAAGGTCGCTATTCATTTTACTCAAAGATAAAAATTATTTGGTGTTTTTTGAAAGAATCAGGTCTGCAACAATTGGAAAGTGATCGCTGAGAATTTTCTTTACACGGGTAAACTGGGCTACTGTAAATCTTTTATCAGAAAAAATATTGTCTATCCTAAGTGTGGGTGAGATGCCCGTAAAGGTTCGTGCAATGCCGGAACCTTTTTCAACAAAGGCATTTTGAAGGCCGCTGCCAATAGTTTCATACGCATACGAATTGGGAACGTCATTAAAATCGCCACAAACAATTACCGGGTATGGGCTGTGGTTGATTTCGTCTTTTATAAAATTTGCCTGAACGGATCTTTTTAAAAAACCGGTTTTTATTTTGGAGACGATACTTTTTGACTCAGTTATATTGCTGTCGCTGTTCAATCCTGCCTTGTTAAGATAGCTGATGTTGGCCTGCGAGAACTTTAAAGATTGCAGGTGGATATTAAAAATGCGTATGGTATCGTTGTTCTTCACGACATCAATATATTGAAACGTAGCATTATAGTCGTTGGGATAGTTTACAACCGTTTGCTTATTAATAACGGGCAATTTTGAGAAGATCGCTCTGCCGAAATGATGGTCGTCATCAAAATCATCTCTCAGGCTGTAGGAATAAAGATTATCTCCAAACCGGAGCGCGTTTTGAATATCAGGAAAATAATTAATGCCTTTTTTTTTGTTTCCTGCAACAACTTCCTGCAGGCAGGCAATATCAGGATCATACTGGTTGATGAGGTCCATCATTTCCTGCTTCACTTCCGGGTGGTCTTTATGATGAAGAATATTGAATTGCTCAACATTCCAGCTCATGATCCGTATGCTTTGGGGCTTTTTCTCCAAAACAAAGGGAGAAGAAAAATTAATGGGGAAAATATTTACCACGGCCTGCCAGCCCGCAAAAACAGTGAGCAGCGAAATACTACACCAAAAGGATTTTTTAATGACCCAGAATAAAAAAAAGATGATGAGCGCGAGAAGAAGGTAAGCCAGGATAAACGTGAACAGGCCCAGGAACCACCAGCTGGCAGGGTTAAAATCTTTAACATAAGCACCTGCCAGGAAAAATAGTGCAATGGCACAATTGGTAACAACAAAAATACTTTTAATGAACCTTCGCAGGAATGGTTTTTCCATTTATAGTGAACCCATTTAGATCTGGTGGTGGATATATAGTACTGTATAAGTTGAAAACCGTCGCCATTCTTAATTTACCATGCGATTTGAACGCCAATAACCCCCCCGGGTACATTAATAAGAACCGGAAAAACCTAAAATCGCGGCTGAGACTGTGCAGTGGTTTTTTGAGTTGGTTCATTTTTAACACAACACACTTATTAAAACTCATTTTCAGCGGCTCTTTTCAAAATATTCTTTTCTTCTTCCGACAATAGCGGGTATCCTTTTAGATTTATTTTATCCAGGATTTCATCAATCCTTTGCTGGGTCACAATTGATCTTTTTTCAAAAGGTTTCTGCCCGGCGGTTTTATAAAACATTTTTTCCTTTGTCTTTTGTGGTGTCAGCCTTTTTTTATCCGGGTTAAAAAGGTCCATAAACCAATTGTAAAACCGGATCATCCAGGCACCCGCATCGTGTCCTTTACGCATGCTCACAATAAACATAAACCCTGCGAGGCCGCCGGCAAGGTGCGCCAGGTGATAGGAAGCCCCGCCGTTACCTATTCCGGCAAAATCGATCACGATAAATAAAAGAGTAAGCACCCAGATAGGTATGCCTCCATTCAACATCCTGAAAAAACGATAATCCGGAGCAAGGGCTGTTGTAGCAACAGCAACAGCCATTATTGATGCATTGGCTCCGCTGAGAGATGAAAAGGCAATGGATGGCCTTAGTTGGGGGATTGCATAGTTTGAAGCAATAAACACAATGGCGCCTGCAATTCCTCCATATAAATATATCGGAATAAGTTTCTTATTTCCCGCCATATCCTGCAAAATAGAACCGAAAGCCCATAGCCAAAGCATGTTGGTAAAGGTGGCAATAATACCGGTGTGTACAAACATATAACTTAGGAAAGTCCAGGGTACTTTAGCAAGCGTAGAGAGGCTGCCAGGTAAAACAAACCAGGGTAAAATTTCATTGCCAAATGCGGCGCCGGGAGCCTCGACAATGAGATAAACGAGTTTAATCAATCCAAGAATAACAAACCCTACCCCATTGATACTGATAAGAGCTACAAGGGCATTATTATCTTCGCCGAGTGTAATTTTTTTAAACCGGCGGTCAATATATCTTTCTGATTCTCCCATTATGATTGCCTGTAAAGTTATACGGGTACAGGTATAAAATTACCAAAATACTTCCACTAAAAGAATAGAATCTAAAATTTAATATAACGTTTTTTTGTCTGTTTTGTTCCAGATTATCACCAAAATAAAACCCATGGCCAGACCTCCCAGGTGTGCAAAATGGGCAACACCGTCGCTGCTTCCCGAGAACCCACCAAAGAGATCGATAGCTGCATATATAGCGGCCATATATTTTGCTTTAATAGGAAAAGGGAACGGCAAAATATAAAATTGCGTGTTGGGAAAGGTGTAGGCAAATGCGGCGAGCAATCCCATAATTGCACCTGACGCACCAACCGCCGGGCCACCTGTTACAAAAAACATTTGAGCAAGCCCTGCAGACAATCCACATACCAAATAAAATATCAAAAACTTTTTTGCTCCCCATAGCCTTTCCAACACACTGCCAAACAACCATAATGCGTACATATTAAATAGGATGTGAAAAAACCCGCCATGGGCAAACATGTGTGTTACAAGCTGGTAAGGCTCAAAAAAGCCACTGTTATACGGGTATAAAGCCAGTTTGTTGGTGAGATCCCAGGTATTGTCAAATAACATTTGGGCCACGAAAACAATCGCATTGATAATGATCAGATTTAAGACTACCGGGGTTGTTCTCTGGGTTCCGTAATTATTATAAGCCATTCATTAATATGTTTAGCCGCAAATTTCGGAAATACTTGCCGTAAAAAAATAATTTATAGTTTGATATTAACAGTTCAGTTTTGAAGCGGGAGTTTTCTTTAGGAAAGGCACTTAAAAATAATCAGGATAACATTTTATAATTAAGCCAGATAATTTTTGCATCGTTGACAGTACTAAAACTTCGTGCGTAAAAAATATCTGCATCGTGCAGGCTTGGGTCGGGCAGCGAATTTAAGGAAGCGGGTAGCCCCGTGGTGGTAAGAATTCCTGGTTTTAAAGAAGGGAGGTCCTTTTCGGCCCCGGCATAGCCTATCCAGGTTTTGTTCAAAAGAAATACGCTTATCACATTTTTAAAAAAAGCAACCGGCCTTGCCTTTAGTATAAAATGAACCGGGAATGTAATTAGAAAAAGGAACGCAATAATCACATCCGCCATTGCCTTATTGCGCAGGTTAACGGGCTGGGATAGACGAAAAGCAGGATCTTTTGACAGGTAGTTTCCGGCTTCATCTCTCCGGCCACTGCCAATTAAAGTATGGGCGCGTGTTGTGTAAAACTTAACCCGTAAATAAAAAGGAATAGAAGGCAGCATCCCGATAATTTTTTGAAAGGAAAGATTTCCTTCACAGAAAACAATTTCTTTAACCGGGTATAGATGCAACAGGGATGGCAAATTGTTGAAAGACCCGATCGTTTTCGGCCCGGCAATATCTCCGGGCTCTACCCTTCCCAACACCCTTTCCTGCATACCGGCAGTTTGCAAGAGGGCGTTTACCTCATTAAAATCTTCTTCACTACCAGCAATTACTGTTTGATTGATTTCATCCTCTTCCGCGCGGCTTTCAATGATATTCCAGCGAAGCAAAAGCCAGCGTACAACCGACATCAGTACAAAAGCCATTACCGATCCAAATAATAAGATGCCCCGGGAGAACCGAACACTCTCCGGCAGGAGTGAGTATACACAAAGAAGCACCAGGATTGCAGTTGCGGTGGATTTGATTAGTCTCGATTGTTTGTATGCTGTATCGTATAAGCCTGCAAAATAAGAGGATGCTAAAAAGAGGAGCGTAAATGCAGAAAAGCCAATGATGATGAGTTTTGGTGAATAATTTACCGCGGTCTTTACAAAGGAGCTCCAAAAGAATTTTACAATCCAGAAACTTAGCAGTATCATTCCCGCATCAATAACCGGGAGCCCGATCCATTTAAGGAACCGCGCAGTGACGGCTAGTCCCGCCCGTAAAAAAATGGCTGCCTGGATCAGCGCACTAAAAACACCGGCTTTCGTTCCGCCATAATGTTTTTTTACAAAAATACTCATGGCCTTGTAAAAAATCCGTACATAATTAAGGTTCCCTTTTTCGGTGCTTTCTCCTTTAAAATGAACGATGCTGCTGCCGGCAAAGTAGTAATTTTTAAAACCAGCCTTTTGAATCCTGTAACTGAGGTCAATATCTTCGCCATACATAAAAAAGCTTTCATCAAAAGCGCCGGTAGTGTCAAGAATCTTTTTTGGGATCATCATGAAAGCCCCGGCCAGTACATCTACTTCATGATTTATATTTTCATCCAGGAAGCCGAGGTGGTATTTTGAAAAAATTGTTGATCGTGGAAAAAGCCTCGTGAGCCCTGAAAGCTTATAGAGGGAAGTCATCGGTGAAGGAAAAGCTCTTTTACTTTCCTTTAAAAATTTGCCTGAGCCATCGATCATTTTTATGCCGAGGGCAACAAGATCACCCTTGGATTGTACGAAAGAAATGCATTGCTTAAAACAATCTTCCGGCACAATTGTATCGGGGTTTAAGAAAAGGAGGTACCTTCCGGAAGCTAGTTTCAACGCTTTATTATTGGCCCTGGCAAAACCCTCATTGGTAGCATTCCATATGAAATTTACCTGCGGAAATTTTTCCTTGTAAAAAATTTTACTGCCGTCGGTTGAATCGTTGTCCACGACAAATACCTCACCTTCAATATTCTCCATTGCTTTTAAAACAGACAACAGGCAATACTCGAGGAAATATTTAACGTTGTAATTTACTATGATGACGGATAGAACCAAGGAGATCAGATTATTGAATTAATATTTAGTTGAATAGCTCCATCACAACTTGCTGAAACGACAAACGGGCAATAACAGTTTAACAATTAAGGAATTGAACGATAATAATCCCACAAAATAAATAAACAATTAAATAAACAAACATTTATAATCTTTGCGGAATGTATAAACAAACTCTTTACGATGCCACAAAAGCCGGCGCAAAAGAATTAATGCGGTTTTTTGATGGCACATTCAGCATCAGCAATAAGGAAGGGGTTAATAACCTGGTTACAGAAGCCGACCATGCCGCAGATAAGGCAATACACGATGTATTGAGACAAGCTTTCCCCGATCATGGAATCGTAAGTGAAGAAACAGAAGAAACCATCTCGGAAAGCGATTATAAATGGATCGTTGACCCTATTGACGGAACCGTGAATTTTGCCAATGGCATCCCCATTTGTTGTGTAAGCATCGGGCTGGAGCAAAAGGGAAAAATGCTGATGGGGGCAGTTTACAACCCGGTATTGAATGAATTCTTTTTTGCGGAAAAAGGAAAAGGCGCAACCCTTAATGATAAAAAAATATCCGTAAGCAATAAAACCGAAGTATTGACAAGTTGCCTCGTAACAGGTTTTCCCTATACTTACCTGGACCAGCCCAACGGACCCCTCGAGGTGTTTTCAAGACTGATAAGAAAGGGGGTTCCGGTGCGCAGGCTTGGCAGTGCGGCCATTGACCTTTGCTGGGTCGCCGCTGGCCGGTTTGATGGTTTTTATGAACACCACCTGAATGCATGGGATAGTGCGGCAGGGTTTATAATTGTTGAGGAAGCAGGGGGAAGGGTTACACACCTGGATGGCACTACCTATTCTCCGTTTAAACCAGACATTATAGCCACCAATGGTAAGATCCATGATGAATTGATAGATTGGGTAAAGGGAAACGTGTAGCGCTGGCAGGGAAAAAAAAGCGTAAAAAGAGGCCTGTTGCGTTATCTCATAAACCTGGTAAGTGAATCATGAGTTCGCGTAAAAGAAGGCAGGCTAATGAACCTTGTAAGTGGTAGTCTGCAAAAGAATCAAAAA
>JBDTLZ010000217.1:0-36973 GCA_039934515.1 Ginsengibacter sp. | reverse complement strand
TATAATAGTATTAACAAAGATTGTTGCAATTTAAAGCGTTTTATTTTCATCAATATATTTATTGTGAAGCGATAACTGTCAGCGTGTAGTATTTTTGCGCCGGTAATAACATATGGAATTTCATTTTAAAATTACGTTTGATATTACAATTTAAACAATGCGTTGTAAACGAATTCGATAGCTATGGGATTGGTAAATGCTGATAGAATGATTTTTGAACCATAATATAATACAGATTAGTATAAATTTTTAGTTTTTTCTTCATTGATGTTGTAAGAGCTTCCAATGTCATAAAAATTAAAATATTAAAATTCATGAACCGAATCTTTTTCCCAGCCGTTTTAATTTGTTTTTGCCTGCCCTGTTTTTCCCAGCCAAACTTTAATGTAACTGATCCCGAAAAAGATTTTAAAGAGGCAAAGGAATACTTCATTAAAGATGAGTTCAGCCTTGCATACCCATTATTAAGATCTTTAAAGGATAAATATCCCGAAAATACGCAAAGCAGTCATGCATATCTCAACCAGGATGTTGAATATTATTACATCGTTTGCGGCCTCAAGCTCAATCAACCGGTGGCAGAAGATGCGGCGCACCGCTTTATCGATGCAGCTAATAATGAACCCCGCCAGCAAATAATGAGTTTCCACCTGGCAAAATATTATTTCACCAGGAATGATTTTGCACGTGCCGTCGTTTTTTATGAAAGAGCCGGTTACGATAATTTAAGCAATGAAGAAATTGCTGATGCAAAATTTGAGTTGGCATATTCCTATTTTAACCTGAAACAGTTTGAACAGGCAAAGCCTTTATTTAACGAAATTCATCAGCTTCCGGGCAACAAATATTATTATGACGCCAATTATTACTACGGATTCCTGAGCTACCGCGACAGGCAATATACAGAAGCGCTTTCCTCCTTCAAAAAAGTGGAATCAAGGGATAAATATAAAGGATTGGTTCCTTATTATATAGCCCAGATCTTTTATTTTGAAGGTAAGAAAGATGAAGCCCTGAGATATGGAGATGAAGCACTTTCACGCAATGATATTTATTACAGGAATGACCTGAATCTTTTGATAGGCCAGATATATTTTGAGAAAAAGCAATTTGCAAAAGCCCTTCCCCTGCTCCGGGAGTATGTTGCCGGCAGCGATAAGGTATCTAAGGAAATAATGTATGAACTCAGCTATTGTTACTATGACGGTAACCAGGTGGAAAAAGCAATAGAAGGTTTTAAACAGTTAAGCAATGAACAGGATTCACTGGGACAAAATTCGATGTATTTACTCGGCGACCTTTATTTACGAACAGGCCAGAAGGAAAATGCGAGAAGTGCATTTCAATACAGTGCAAACAACAACAGTAACCGCAAGCAACAGGAAATTTCACGTTTCAACTATGCAAAACTTTCCTATGAACTCGGCTACCAGGATGTCGCACTAAGCGGGATGAATAAGTTTCTTGACCTGTATCCTGCATCAGCCTATGCCGACGAAGCGAAGGAGATATTGATAAATCTTCTTGCCAACACCAATAATTATACAGATGCCATAGCCTTGTATGAATCGTTTGACAAGCCAACGTCGTCTATGCAAAAGGTGTATCCCAGGCTGCTGTTTGGTAAAGTAACCGAGTATATTAATGACGGAAAAATAAGCGAGGCAGATGGCCTTCTTTCAAAGATTATCCGCGACCCTAATGCCGGGAAGGTTTTACCATTCGCTAATTTCTGGAAGGGCGAAGTTGCCTATAGGCTGGGCCGTTATGATGACGTAATTAGATACATGAATGCTTATTTGCAAGCCGGTGGTATACAGGGAGAAGCCAATGAAGATGCGGCAAAATATGCGCTTGGTTATTCTTACCTGAAAACCGAGAATTATCCCCTGGCGCTTTCAAATTTTAAACAGGTATCGCCGTTAATTACACCCCAGTCCGCAGCAGTAAAACAGGATGCATATGTGAGAACTGCAGACAGCTATTTTATGCAAAAAAATTACAGCACTGCAAAAAACATGTATCAGAATGTAATTGACAACGGGCTGCCTCAAAGTGATTATTCCCTCTACCAGATTGCTGTAATAAATGGCATCAACAGCCCTGCAGAGAAAATAAAGACATTCAATTCCCTGGTACAGCGTTATCCGCAAAGCGACCTCGTAGCCGAATCCTATATGCAGATTGCCAATACTTATATGGCCCAGGAGAAGTTTGGGGATGCTATTCCTTACCTCAATAAGATCCTTGATATGAAAGAAGCAGGTGCACAATACCCGAAGGTTTATCTGAAGCTTGGCCTTTCTAATTATAATCTAAATAAAAACGAGGAAGCCCTGAAATATTACCAGAAGCTTGTTACCCTGTATCCACAATCTGCCGAAGCGGATGAAGCTATGGATAATATGAAGAATATATATGTTGAAATGGGGCGTCCAAATGAATATGTCGATTTTGTAAAAAAAGCAGGAAAAGTCATTAGCATATCTGAAGCTGATTCAATCACTTATCTTTCCGCGGAATTGAAATATTCTAATAATGACTGTCCCGGTGCACTTACTGGTTTCGCAAATTATCTTGCTAAGTTCCCACAAGGCGCATATGCACTGGAGGCCAATTTTTACAGCAGCGAGTGTTATTCAAAAAATAAAGACTGGCAGAATGCATTGCAGGGATACGAGGCCGTTGTAAACCAGGGCAACAGCAAGTTTGCTGAGAAAGCAGCTTTCTCTGCAGCGCACATTTATTATTTTGACAAGCCTGATTTTGCTAAATCAAAAATATATTTTGCCAAACTAAAAGAAATTGCAACAACACCGGAAAATCAACTGGAGGCCTTACGTGGCCTGGTAAGAAGCTACTATCAAACGAAAGATTTTACCGAAGCTAACAATGCCGCAAAAGAATTGCTCACGAAAAAAGGTTTAAGTACCGATGATAAAGCGGTTGCGAACCTGGTTCTGGGAAAGTCATTGCAGGCTGATAAACAGTGTGATCAGGCAATAGCCGCATTTAAACAAGTGGCCGCAATTAATAAATCGGCATGGGGCGCGGAGGCGAGGTATGAAATTGCAAATTGTTATTATACACTTAATGATCTTTCAAACGCAGAAAAGGCGGGGCTCGATGTAATAAAGATCACAGGTTCGTATGATTTTTGGGTGGCAAAAGCATACATTTTATTAGGTGATGTATACCTTCTGCAGAAAGACTATTTCAACGCAAAGGCTACCTATCAAAGTGTTGCAAATAATGCAATTATACCGGAATTGAAAAAAGAAGCCCAGGATAAATTAGCGCATGCCATAAGTGAAGAACAACAAAATTCAAAGGTCGAAGCATCGCCTTCATCAACTAAATAAGGCAAACCTTTAACTTAAATGAATCTAATATTTATGAAATCGTTTCAAAATTATCTACCACCGAAAATTGTTGTCACACTTGTATTGTGTTTTGCTTTTATCTTGACCAGGGCGCAGAACGATACTTCAAGGAGACAAACGATTGAAATCACTTCATCATACAAACCTGTTTTGCGTAACACCGTTAAAATAAACTTGTATGCTTCTCCTTTTACGGCCGACAGTTCAAGGCCACGATTGGCATATAATATACCTGCGCAAAACCTGTTCTTTTCGTACCAGCCAATTTCCCTGAAACCACTTGCATTAGATGCCGACACGTCATTGCAGCTTGGAGACAGGAACCAGTTGAAAGTTGGATTTGGAAGCTTTTCCACGCCTTATGTGTCCGGGGCTTTTAGTTTTGGGGATGGCAAAAAAAATTTATTGAATGTGTACGGAAATTATATTTCTTCGAGAGGCAAGGTAGATAACCAGGATTTCAGTGAGATAAATGTGAAAGGTGCAGGGAGCATTTTTACAGCAACGAACGAAATATATGCAACAGCTGCCTTTACCCAACACGAATATTACCAATACGGTTACGATCACAGCCTTGACAGTTTCAAAAAAACCGATGTGAGGAGAAGTTACCACGATTTATCAGCAGGCATCGGCTTTAGAAACATTGCCGTCAATGATCTGAATTTTATCTACAATCCCCATTTGGAATTGCATACTTTTTCAAGAGAAAATAAGGCATCCGAAACCACCCTGTTATTAAACCTGCCGGCGGAGAAAAAGTTTAGTGAGTCAGTATCATTAAAAATAACTGCGACCGGTGATTTCAATAAATACCAGCTTAAGAATTCTTCGTCACATCTTACTAATAACTTGTTCCAGCTCGCTCCTGAACTGGTTTATTACAGTGACAGGTTCACTTTTCATGGTGGTGCCACACCTTCATGGAACAATAACGACGTAAGTATATTGCCTAACGTTTATGCAGAGGGCCAGTTGCAACAAAATATCCTGATGATCCAGGCAGGGTGGGTAGGCAGGTATATTGCCAATAGTTTCCGTACACTGAGTGCCGAAAATCCATATATGCAGGATCCGGGATTTCTAAAAAACACAAAAGAAATTCAATATTATGGTGGTATAAAAGCTACGGTAGGCAAGCATTTTAGCTTTAATGCAAAGGCTGCTTTTATAACGTACCACGATATGCCTTTATTTATCAATGACAGCCTTGATGGTAAAAGCTTTTACCTTAGTAATGAGAGTAAAATGAACAACATCCGGCTGCATGGCGATCTCAGTTTTATCAACCAGGATAAATTCACGTTTACAACAGGTCTTGATTTGAATAGTTATACAGGCTTGCGTGATAACGCAAAGGCATGGGAGTTGTTTCCCTTAAAACTCAATGCCTCTTTAAGATGGAACGCTTTCAGGCAGGTATTAATTAAAGGAGATTTATTCGCTTTCTCAGGTGCGAAGGCTTTGCTTGGTAATGGCTCCCAAAGACATCTAAAAGGAGGTACTGACTTAAGTGCAGGTGCCGAGTTTAAGATTAATAAGCAGTTTAGTGCGTGGCTTGATTTTGATAATATGCTTAACAGTAAATATGAACGCTGGAACAATTACCCTGTTTATGGATTGCAGGTTATCGGTGGAATACTGGTTCATTTTTAAACAGACTTTTTTCGTAATTCTGCAATGCAGGCATACCAGATAACCAGTAGGAGATGTTCACAACTGGTCATTTACCATTCAGTCAATACAAATATTTTTTCCTCCGATAAATTATAGATATTTGCCCCATATGCAGGCGCTTATTACATCATATCTAATTCAGAAAAAAGAATGCGACTTGCCATTGCTGGGGCATTTTAGGATAAAGACAAAGCCCGCGGACTTCGAAAAGATAAATAAGCGGATTTTCCCTCCTACAGATGAAATTTTATACAGCGAATTTGCGGCCAGGCTTTCGCCCGGATTGCTTTCCTATATATCCCGCCTGGAAAATATAACGCCGGTGGAAGCTGAAGCAAAAATTAACAGTTGGTGCCTGCATGCCAAAGAAAAAATAGATTTAGGGGAAAAGATAACTTTTGATTCTATGGGCACTCTCCAAAAAGATGCAGTTGGAAACATTTTTTTTCAAAGGAAGAGCGGGTTTAATTTCTTCGAGCCAGTTTCGGCTGAACGGATTCAAAAAAATGATGCACATCCTATTGTGGTAGGTGACACCGAAACGACATCAACAGTAATGCAGGAATTTTACAAACAGGAGAAAGTTCAAAACTGGGAAAGATGGAAAATGTGGTCAATTATCCTGCTGGCAATCTCCCTGGTAATATTGGCCTTTCATTTTTATATGCACAGATTTTCTCAAACAGGGATTGGCAACAGGGCTTCACTTTCCACCGAATCGCCACCTGCTTCGTATCACTTCCGTTAACCATGCGTCACCCAATCTATAAAATGGCAGAGTCCTGGCCATTAAAAAATAAATTGATGGTGCTGTGTTAACCATTTTTTGCCGAAATCTTTATTACATGAGTTACTCGAAATACTACGAATTACCCGATCCGATAGCCTTTCGATAAACGGATTCCTTTCTTATGTGCCAGGAATTATAATTAGTTATAATGTGCGAAATCCGTAGCTGTCTTTTATTACGGATTGCGCAGATCACCATACTATTGGATCGTCGATAAAAATTCGTGTCATTATTTTAGCTGTTTTGCGCTTACCGCAAGACTGGTAACCTGCGTCCCCTTTATCGTTTTCTGCCTTCCGCCCCCTTGTAGTGCTATTAAATCTCCAGTATCCAATATCGATTAATGAAGATCGGTTGCAACATCTGTTTCTACAAATGCAGGCAGTGATTTGCCGATGATATGGTTCCATCCTTTTGCGAAACTTTCCGGAGCGAATGATGGATCATTTTGCGGGAATGTTTCTAAACCGGTATGGGTAAGTTTTAACCTGGTGTTGTTACCGTCTGCAAACAATTCAATTGTGACAATGGAATTGCCCGGGTGTTGATCGTAACGCCAGCTATAGCTTAATTTTTTGCCAGGAATAACTTCGAGAATTTTACAAAGGTGCAGGTAGCTTTTTTTCCCGTCACCCGCAGTGAAGTTGAATTCAAATCCAACTTCGGGCTTAAACGCCGGGATATCAAAATACCATTGCTTCATTTCATCTTTGTCAGTGATAGCTTTCAATACTTTAGCTACGGAAGCCTTGTAGGTTCTTTCAATTACAAATGGTTCATTTTTCATTTGTTTCTTTTTTATAGTTGAGTAAATAATTTTGATCGTATGTTTTTTCAAACTCAGTTGATAATTTCTTCCTGGTTACCTTGTCAAAAGAATTGCCTAAGAACCGCTATTTCTTTTTCCTTAAATACCTGGTTGATTTTTTAGAATGGGTATCCCCTTTTGTAAGGTGCAATTCGAGCGCATCCAGCTTTTTCGTCCAGAAAATTTTGTATTGCGCTATCCAGGCCGAGACCTCATTGAGTGATTGAAGCTTTGCTTCACAATACCGCTCCCTGCCGTGCTGTTTTATCACTATCAACCCGCACTCGGTAAGTATCCTGATATGTTTTGAAATCGCCGGCCTGCTTATAGTAAACCGGCCAGCTATAGCATTCAGGTTTAAGGTGTCTTTGGCAACAATATTTATAATTTCTCTCCGTGTAGGATCGGCTATGGCCTGGAAAACATCCCGTCTCATTTTTTAGTTAAATTTATGTAACTGAACGGTTACAAATGTACAGGAAACCTTTTGGTTACACAAATAATTTTTTATTTTTTTAGAATTGTTATAATGATTTGAAGAAGGAATTTCGTTGGAGATCACCCTCGACAGGTAAATTCCTGCCCGGAAAAGTTATTTGCCTGTTAAATTGCGTATTACTTTTTTACTATTTCTATCTACAGATTCTTCTTACTGTAGCGCATTCATACCACGCATGGTTTCTTTTTGCCGGTGGGGGATAAGTTTTTTAAAAACTGCCACAGTGTTATTATTTATTATAAATGCGCTTGCCAGCTTTGGGTGCATGCGCGTCACAGGAGGTTTAGGATCAAATTCAATTTTTATAGTTGCCGGATCACCTGCATCGGTTTAGGTAGCTTTTCGCACCAGTGTGTTTAGGTAAGCATCTATCCTTATAAGGGCCTGATTTTTAATCTCCGGTTCAATTCCCTTCAAACTCCACAGGACCGCCAATTCCAAACAACCGCAACGCAAGTTCTTTTCCAACGCCACCTGGTTTTTTGAAATACATTTTCCCCGGGGGGACAATTGATTTTCCATTGGCATCAGTAACCTGGTAATCCGCCTGGTATTTGTTTTTTATAGCAGAAAAATTAATGAAAGCCCTGGGTATCCCGGGACCGGGATCATCTGTCCAATTTACATGGCAACCTTTCAAATCTTTAATGATACCTTTTTCCATAGCTGTATTCAGCGGGGAAGTTGATAGATTTACTGATATGGCAAATTCGCTAAAGGGAATAAGCTGGGGATATTCTCTAAAAAGATGATACTCCATCGATTCCGATTTATTCTTTTGATCGTCCTGAGAATAAGCCCTTGCAAGGCTTTCATACAACCTGGCTACAAATAATTTTTCATGGGCGGTATCTAGCAGGGCTGTGTTTAAAATATTTTCAAAAGCTTGCCGGCTCTCATCGTGATTTCCCGCTTCGTAAGAGAATTCTCCGTAAAAGAACTGCATATATCTTATGATATTTTGTCGTCGTTCGTTTCGCGTTTTTTCCTTGTACACGGTTGCAAAATATTGAGGGCTTATATTTTTCATCAGGTTCAGGATCTCATCAAAGCCAATGACGTTTTCGCTGGTAAACAGGTTGTAAACCACTTGCTGCCGCTCAGGGTTACCGGCGAGCTCACTAACCAATGCAAATTTTAAAAGAAATTGTTCGCCGGTGAGGGCACTTATTGCTGATAAGTCACTTAAAGAATACCACCAGCCTTTATTTAAAAATTTAATTCGCGCCAGCTTATTTTTTGCAAGCAGGAGCTTGATTACGGTAACAGCGAACTCATATTGCGACTGGCCAAGGGTTGTGCCGATGTGCAACTCTTTAAATTGAGCCGCTTTGGTAATAGCTTTGTCACAACTATCCAGCTGGCCATTATAGAGATAGCTTCTTGCCAAGGCTATATTATACCATCCAAAACCAGGCGTCGAGCCCATCGTGTTAATAATACCGTTGGTTTCATCGATCGCTTCCTTGCTTTTTCCACTGTTGATCAACAGGGTCGGCAGGAAGTAATAAGATTCAATCAATCTTTTATCGAATGCATATTTCTCGTTTCCGAAATTGGCGATGGCTTCAGCAAAATTGCCCAGGGTATTTTGAAAGTGGGCATAATTATTATACGAGAAGCCACCCGTTTGCTTCAGCATATCATAGTACAAACCTGCCGAATCTATATTCAATAAATAATTGTGAATAATGGCGAGATAAAAAATTGAATTGCCATCTCCGCCTGCAAGAGCGGTATACAGATGGCTCAATGCCAGTTGCTCATTTTCTTCGACAGAATTTTTCAGAAAAGCATATTTGTGAATATAATAACGATTCCGGTGAATGGTCCATGCGGCTTTAATATGGTACTCCATAAAATCATACCCTGTATTCCAATCCTGTATTCGTTGTAAAAGCCACATAGCACTATCGGGTTGCTCTACATTAGAATAACTGTCATACAATGCATTGCAAAGCCTTACCAGATCTGCCTGTGCCGGGTTAAAACTTCCCGCAACCAGTATGCTTTTTAAATTATTGTTATAGTTCCTTTCTAAAAGAAGCAGCGATTTTTTTAAGGGAGCAATACAATTTTTGTATCCCAGGTAATCTGCTGCACGGTCATACTTATACATGCCTTCATAATACCAGCCTACATAGTAGGTGCTGTCAAGTCTTATGAATTCACGGCTACGGGGCAATGCATCTTTATCATAAAAATTAACCCCAATGCGTTTGGCATCGATTTCATAACGAGCGGTTGCATTTTGTGAATATGAATTTTTACAAAATACCGTGATGAGAAATATGAAAATATATTTTATTTGCCGAAGCATAATTACTATTAGCTCAGTTTACTTTTAATTTTGAAAGCCGGTCCATTTCTACCATTATTATCTTATTCAGCGCATTTGCTTTTGATTCTTTATTCCTGTAAATGAGCCGGTGGTTAAGCACAGGATGTGAAAGCTCCTGCACATCATCTTCTGTGACGTAAGTGCGCCCGTTAACCAATGCATAGGCCTTCAGGCATTTTAAAAATATAATACCGCTCCTTGTTGAAGCTGCTAAAAGGATATCCGGATTTTTACGGGTTGCCCATACAATATTGCGTACTGATTTAATTATTTCTTCATGTACAAATACGTGTTCACTTTGTTGCTGGAGATGCAGAATTTCATCAATCCCCAGCACGCGCTGAATGTTGTTGAGATTGGAGTTGATACCCAGGTAGTCTTTATAGATGGCCAGTTCTGTTTCTTCATCTACATACCCGAAAACAATTTTAATAAAAAACCTGTCAAGCTGCGCTGCGGGGAGAGGGTAGGTTCCTTCCATTTCAACCGGATTTTGCGTGGCAATTGTGAAAAAAAGATCACTTAATTTATAGGTAATTTCGCCCATGGTTATCTGGTTCTCAGCCATGCATTCCAGCAGTGCCGATTGAACTTTAGGGGAAGCCCTGTTAATTTCATCTGCCAATAAGACATTGCAAAAGAGAGGCCCTTTTTTAAAGATGAATTCCTTCTGTATATCATCAAAAATGTGTGAACCAATCAGGTCCATCGGCAGCAGGTCGGGGGTGAACTGGATCCGTTTGAAATTTACCGCGTCATTTTCACCGGTTCCCGAAATACTATAGGCAAGCGTTTTTGCCATTACTGTTTTACCGGTGCCAGGATTATCTTCCATGAGAATATGGCCTTTGGCAAGCAACGCAGTAAGTACAAACTTTACCTGGTTTCGCTTGCCTTTTATTACGGTTTCAATATTATCAGTAAGGCGCTGGATGTTTTGTAATGCAGTTTCAGTATTAACGGTTTCCATTCATTATATTTTTGGTTTTGAAAAAAAGTGTATAGTTCTGTAAAAGTTCAGGAATTTAGAAAAGCGTTCTTTAAACGAAATTTTTTCTTTGATGTTTTTATAAAACGGATCATAGAAATGCTGAGCTATCAATTCTTCCCGGCTATCTAAGCTGTCTTCTGAGTATTTACTTTTCAAATAGACCAACATGAACGATGCAAAATTGGTTTGGAATTCAGGATCAATTTTTTCTTTTGCAAATTCCAATGGCGACATTTTCTCACGGGAATAGCCCATTTGGTTGAGATAGAATGTTCCCGAAAGGTAGGACCAGTAAGCTTTTGATCCGGCTTCCTTAGCCTTGCGTGCTTTAAAATGTAACCACCGGAAAATAAACCAGGGAAGGGTGAAAATAATTAAAATGAGAAAAGCAATAGTTCCCAGGCCTATCCACATGATTTGCAAAAGACCCACCGGTTTTTTCCTGGCTTCGTTTTTTACCACCTGTTTATCTTTGTGAGCATCTATGATTTTTATTTCGTCGATAGGTGCAGGGCCGGGGATTTTTTCAAAGATCTCCCTGTAATCATTGCTGTCCCTAAGGACAATATTTTTAAACTGTTCAGAAAAAGAAAGGGCGGTAATGTCATTTCCCTTGTGCAATTCGGAAAGCGGCACCTGGCCGCTGTCTTTACTTATAGTGGCGATAGAAACATCCATATTCAATGTAACCGGTTCCTTTATATAGAATGTTTTATCGTGATAGATCATTTGCATTACTAACATGGATACCTGCTTTTTTAGTGTATCAATTTCCGTTACTTTTCCATGTGTTACAAATAATGCCGTTTGCACGGTTATGGGGGGTGTGCCGTCGGGCGCCGGCCCTTGTTGCTGTTCGGTGCTCGGGATCGTTGTATCAAAATCAATCCAACCGTATCCCGGGAAAAAAACCTGTGTCCAGGCATGAGCCTGGTCTTCGTAAAACCAGTACCATCCTTTGTTTTTACTGCTCCTGTCTACGGTCAGGAAGCCTGTAGACACACGGGTCGGGTAGCCGAGCGACCGCAATAAAAAAAGTGTTGCCCCGGCAAAGTAAGCACAATAACCTTTATGGTTTTCAAATAAGAAATAATTCAGTTTACTGGCACTTGGTAGTCCCGGCACACCCGGGTTTTCTGTATACTTAAACAACGGCTGACCAGTTTCATCGTTGCTTAAAAAATAATTTCTAATTGCAATTATCTTGTCAATTGGCGATGCCATATTTTTTGTGATGTCGTGTGCCAATGCCCTTATAGAATCAAAATCCTCACCCTTCGGGATGAATGTGTAATAATTTATGAAAGCCGGATCTTCATTGGCCCAGGTGGTGACCTTCCGCAATTCATTAAAACGTTCCTTTTGAAAATCCTGGAGCACTTTATTTCCGGCCGGGTTATAAACAAAATAGGCGCTATTGAGGTCACTCACCAGCATCTTTGCCCTGTAGGCGCTTTTAAATTGTTGTTTATATTCTTTTTCGACTGCAATCGGCTGGCAAAAAAAAGCGGTCGCGGGCGCAAGAAATTCTTTTGGCGAGAGCAAAGCTTTGTACACTTCAGCGCTCACGACTTTTCGTTTCAGTGTGCCCTTCGCTTTAACTAATACTGATGAATCAGTTTGCGTAAAATAAAGCGGAATTTTTGACGGATCGGGTTGAAACAAATCGTTTGATGGCATGAGGCTGTCTACTTCCAGTGTTTGGGTTGACGTATCAAATTTTGTGTAATAATCATATGTGAAATAAAGAGGGTTGGGCACCTCAGAATTGGTAAAGAAATTATCAAGTTTAGCAATAAAAACCAGCCTCTTTGTAGAATTTCTACCGCCGCTGAGCCCCATTTCTTTTTTGTTACTTACCGTGCCATCCTTATTTTCTTTGGTAAGGCTTTCTTTATTTGGTTCCTGCTTTTCGCCTTTCCCACCACCATACTCTTTTTCAACGGCTGTAAAATCCTTTTTAAAATATGACAAAACCAGCAATAATATTAATCCGGCGACTATAGCAAAACCTGATAGTTTTTTTATCAGGAACCAGGTAAATTGCGGTTCTTCGTCATTCATATTTCTTATCAGCTCAGCTGTATAAATTACATAAAAGGCAAAGACTAAAACCGGGGCGAGGGCAACAAGCAGTTTTTGGGCGGTAATATCAGACGTATTACTCACCACCACAATCTGCGCCAGCATTAACAATGTCGAAAGGATAACGGGAAACCACCTCAATCTTGCAAAGCCCCAGCCACAAAGCCATCCCGTAACAAATAAGAATGAAAAAATATAGAATTTTGTGATGGCATAAAATGCAATGAATTCTCCCGTATAAATATTGCTTACTATTTTACTTATGATAAAAGCTATTATTAATAAAGGCAGTAATGTTGTAATAAAGCGAAAACGAAAACTATAAAAAATGCAACCTGTAATAAGCCCCGCGCCCATAAAGAGGCTTTCGGTGAACCACTGACTCTGTAAAACAGCATAGTATTCATTCAGGTGCCACAACATATAAGCTCCGATGACCACGGCGGGAACCATTACAAGAAATATCCTTGAAATCATTTTTTTGGCACTATATTTCTTTTCAACTGTCATTGCTGGTATTCAGTACAGGTGTCGGGTATCAACACCCCGCACGCACATTTTTCGAGCATTTGCCTGATCCGTTTTTCATTTTCTGTTATAGTTTTTCGCAGGGGTGACAGGTTAAAAGCAAGCTGTAATTTTTCCGTACTGTTCTTTTCAGGCTTGATAAAAAGCCATTGCAGCCAGTCGGTAACCGTAAGGGTTGAGAAGCTTTTACTAAGCTGCAGGAAAATCACGGTAAGACTTTTGCCAGCCTTTTCAAGAATTTCTGACAATTGATTTGCATCGGCCAGGGAAGAAACACAGAGCAAGGAGGTATATTGGCTATTGAAATAATTTTCAAGATTATTTTGTTTTTGCCACGACGCAGTACTGACCAGGTATTTTACTTTGAGGGCAGGATCACCTGCGTACATTTTTTTTATTTCCTGGTCCGGAATATACTGGATAAGCGCATTTTGCCGGCTTAACTGGTCGTAAATATTCCATACCGCAGTTTTAAAATTGTTAAGAAACACTTCATTGAATTCTTTATAAATATCGCCGCTGATTTGGTTGTAAAATGAGGCATAAAAATAGATATGCGACGCATATGGATCGTTTGTTTCAGGTATGCGTACTACAAGCTCTTTATTCTTTGCATAGATTTTCCATACAATTCTTCTGACATCGTCATTGGATTCAAAATTTTTATAATTTAGTAGTTCCCCTTCAACTTTTCTCATTTCCTCGATCCTCGTATTTGTATCTTCGGTCTTCTTTGGCTGAACCACGAGTGGTCCTGTTTTTTTTACCGGCGGGCCATTAAAAAAGTTGCTGTTTGAAGGCAGCTTCCCGGTAAAGGAAAAGAACTGGAAAAAATCCTCAAAATAGATGATACCGCTGTTGATATCATATTCCTTTATATTTTGTAAGGGCCAGTTATATAAACCTTTTGTAGAAATGGAGAAAAAATCACTTCCGGTCTTAAAAGAAACAGGGGCGAATTTTGGTGATATATTATTACCATCATAGAATAAACGTAGCCTGATGTAACCGAAGAGGGGTTTTATTATATGCGATATAGTAACTTCTACCTGTTGTTGGTTGGCCACACTTTCATTGTGAGCTGTTTTAATTGTCAAAATACTTCTTTCTTTTTTTTTGCCTGATAAAAAAATGATCCATGGTACAAATGCGCTAAGGAAAGAAATTACCAGGATCGCCAAAGCAAACCAACAGGTGACAGAAATAAAAAGATCAATGATTGCGGTTTGCGCGGTTTCAGGGACCGCATTGTTTTTTCTCAGCCAGTGGGCCGCAAGCAGTAATGCGACTACCAGTATTAACAGATGCACCCGGAAGGGGATAAAAAAACCGGCACGTCTTATTTTTTCTCTTATTACTGCAATATTCATCCTGCGGCAAAATTCATTCAAATAAATGTAAGGAAATCCAAAATATCGTATTATAAAATCCTGTATTGCATATTTTATATTTTCTTTGTAGGAACGAGGTAAAAAATGATTTTGTACGATTCCTGCCCGTGTTGCGGGCAAAAAAATATTGCAGTCGCGCTAAGAGCTGAAGATTATACAGTTTCTCACATGCAATTTGAGATTTGGGAATGCAAAAATTGCACGCTCAGGTTTACGCAGAATATTCCAGATGCAGGTAACATGGGTGCTTACTACCAATCAGAAGCTTATATTTCGCACAGTGATACCAACAAAGGGCTCATTAACAGCTTGTATCATAAAGTAAGGGTAAGGACGCTTATTCAGAAAAGAAAGCTGGTTGAAAGGGAAACCGGTAAATCCGGCGGAACTGTACTTGATGTAGGTTGCGGCACAGGTGCTTTTTTACACATTATGTATAAAGCCGGATGGCAGATTACGGGGCTGGAGCCAGACGAAGGAGCGCGCAAAAAAGCCCTGGAGTTATATAAACTGCATTTAAATGACAGCGGCGTATTGTTTTCTTTACCAGCAGCAACCTTTGATGCAATAACCATGTGGCATGTACTGGAGCATGTGCATGAGCTGCATGCTTATGTGAAACGGTTGAAGGAATTATTAAAGCCGGGAGGTAAACTTTTCATAGCTGTACCTAATTATACTTCTTACGATGCAAAAGCTTATAAGGAATATTGGGCGGCTTATGATGTTCCCCGTCACCTGTATCATTTTTCACCGCAATCGATAAACAACCTGTTATTGCAACATCGGTTGCGGTTAGATATTATGAAGCCAATGTGGTATGATAGCTTTTATGTGAGCATGCTGAGTGAGAAATATAAAACAGGTAAGCCGCATTTTCTCCAAGCCTTTCTGCGGGGGTTCATTTCTAATGTAAAAGCGCTGTTCAAAAAGGAAAAATGCAGTTCAGTTATTTATGTTGCTTCGGCTTAAGCCAGGCCACACCGGCCATCCCGGCTGGGAACATACTATGGAACTGTTGACAATAGACCTAATTGTTAAATTTCAGCTCAAACATTTTTGGCCAGTCCTTACCAGTAATGTATAATTTTTTTGTTGCGCTGTCATAGGCGATGCCGTTCAAAACACCCCCTTCGTCAATTCTGGCATTAGGGTCATACTGATGCAACAACCCGGTAAGATCCATAATGCCGGCAACATGGCCGTTGGCAGTATCTATTTTAATAATATGATTGTTGTACCAGCGATTTGCATATACATAGCCGTCTATATATTCGAGCTCATTAAGGCTGTCCATTTCACCACGGTTATCAACTACAGTAAGCACTTTTATTGTCTTCATTTCCTTCCTGGCTTCATCCGGTTGTACATAGTATAATTTTGACGAGCCGTCGCTTATAATCAAGTTATTGCCGTCGTTTGTGATGCCCCAGCCTTCTACACTCCAGTTATAAGTATCGGCAGGATGCATAATATCATTGAGATTGTAAATAAAAATCTTATGGTTGCGCCAGGTGAGCTGGTAAATTTTATTTTTGAAAATAGTGATGCCTTCGCCAAAAATTTCCGGGTCTGGAATGAGGAATTCTTTTTCTGGTTTGCCTGTTTTTATATCAACAATTCGTAAGGTCGATCGCTTTGGTTCACCGGTACCTTCGTATAATTTCCCATTATAAAACTGCAGGCCCTGGGTAAAGGCTTGAGAATCGTGGGGATAAATAGCTTCTATTGTAAAAGTAATGGGTTGTGGAGCAGGCAGGTTATTGGTTTGTGGAACTGGCAGACTCGGGTCATGATCGGGCGTTGAATTATTCGTGCATGAAAACAATAGCAAAAGGGCTGCACCTATAAGTAATTTGTTGATCATCATCTTATTTTAGCGCTGTAAAAATAGTAAACGGCTCCCGTATGCATGTTAACTCATTTATAAAATACTTTGCAGGAGGCTTTGATATTTGGATAATTTTGATTTTATTTGTGCCTTAAACCGCTATTACCGCTGACAACCATTTCTCAGAATGTTGATCCCCGTGTATAAATGCGGTTCGCCAACACCTCATTTTTCCAATGATCCCATGCATTATTTTTTTCATCCTGCGTAATTCCTGATTAGACATCCTATGTAATCCCGCTTACATTCATTTTCGGAAAGTCTGAACAAACAGGGATACATGAAAGTTTTTATTACAATTATTTGTTGGTGTTTCGTTTTATACACAAATGGACAGCGCTGTAGCATGATTGGAAATGCGAAACAGTTCAATTTATCAATTTCATCGGTTGAGTCCGGTGAAAAGGTTATAAGCAACGGCAGGGATACCTTAAAAGACGAGGTAATTGTTATACCAGTTGTGGTGCATGTATTGTATCATAATAGTGCCCAAAATATATCGGATGAGCAGGTGCTTTCGCAACTATTGGTGTTGAATAATGACTATAGGAAAATGAATGCCGACACCCTCAATACCCCCGGCGCTTTTAAAAATATAGCCGCGGATACACGAATTGTTTTTTGTATTGCCAAGGTTGATCCCAACGGACGGTATACCACCGGTATCATACATAAATATACAAATGAAGAATTGTTTCTTTCCGATGATGAGATGAAGCTTTCGGCAACCGGCGGTGACGATGCCTGGGATTCAAAAAAATACCTCAACATCTGGGTGTGTAATTTATTTGGCCGCACCTTAGGATATGGGGTTTTACCTGGTGGTGCCGCAAATAAGGACGGCGTGGTTATTCAATATGATGTATTTGGCACAACGGGCAATGTGAACGCCCCCTTTAATAAAGGGCGCACAGCAACACATGAAATTGGCCACTGGCTTGGGTTAAGGCATTTATGGGGTGATGGTGTTTGCGGTGACGATGGCGTGAGCGATACTCCCCCGCAGCAAACAAACAACAGTAATTGTCCTGTTTTTCCACACCTGTCGTCATGCTCCGAAAATTTTTATGGCGACATGTTTATGAACTACATGGATTTTACCAATGATGCCTGTATGAATATGTTTACCCAGGGGCAAAAAAATAAAATGAGGAGTTTGTTTGCGCTGGGGGGTGCCAGGAATTCATTCCTGAGCTCAGCAGTTTGTGATAGTTCACTTGCCCAGGCCGGCCCACTTCCAGCCGATACTGCCGTATCTACCAATGATATAGCTGTTTATCCGAATCCTTTTACAAACCAGGTTACCATCAGCAGCAAAAATGGAGCTGACGCTGTTGTTAAAACTGCAAGGATTTATGATATCACCGGCAAATTATTCTTACTACAAACATTACAATCTCAAAAAACGTCTCTCATTTTAAATGGGCTTCCGAAAGGCATCTACATCCTTAAAATTGATGGCGGCAATAGGACACACATATTCAAATTGATAAAGCAGTCATCCCTATAACAGGCAGGGCTCTTTAAGTTGCTAGACTATTTCGGCAGGTTGCCTGCTATCCAAAACCATTCTTAACATTTCTTAAAAATCCTTTATTTAATTTTGTTTCGTAAATGAATCAAAATTTTCAATATGATAAAAGTTGTATACCTGCCGGCAATCGTCTTTGCTTTATTGCTTGGAAATTGTTCGCAGTCTCAAACCAGCAATCTAAAAAGCAATAGCGACGCAAAAAAAAGTGAAAAGGTAGCATATCCTGATCCTGCAAAAGTTGATCAGGATGCTAAGTTTGCCCTTCAATTTCCGGAAAGTGAATGGAAGCAAAAATTGACCCCGGCACAATATTATATCCTGAGAGAAAAAGGTACCGAACGGCCCTTTACAGGTAAATTAAATCACTTTTACGAGAAAGGGACCTATTATTCCGCAGCCTCCCTGCAGCCGGTTTTCAGCTCCGAAACGAAGTTTGATTCGGGTACGGGCTGGCCGAGTTTTTATGCGCCGGTTGATAAAGATGCCGTAAAACTCATGATTGATAAAAGTGGGGGAGATGAGCGATGGGAAGTAGTGGATTCAAAATCGGGATCACATCTCGGTCATGTCTTTGATGATGGCCCTGCTCCAACACATAAACGGTATTGCCTTGATTCGGATGCCTTGATATTTGTGCCCGAAGGTGGTAAACCCCCGGTGAGTGCCAGGTAATTACAGTTCAAAACTCTTTTGAGGTGATAAGAAATATAAAAAAACTTTCCCTGGATGCGGAAAGTCTTTTGTGATGAATACCGGGTATATATGAAATTCTATGATTGATTAGCTAAACAATCCACCCTTCTTAAATGTGCGGATACCTTCGCCAATTTTAAAACCGTTGTTATAGATCTCTATTTTATAGTTGCCGGTTTGGAAACCGCTATTTTGAGTCCACTCAACAGTTACCGGTTGTTTCTCGCCCTGAACATAGTTGATCTGCACTTTTTTGGTATACAGTTTTTCAGCACCATCACGGGTGACAAATTTGCCGGAACCTAAGGCTTCGACCACTACAGGATTGCCGTCAGGGGAAGTAATCGATACATATAACTCTTTCTCTCCCGATTGCGTTATCCGGTTTTCATCAATGTCGAATGTGATCCGTAGCTTATCTACTCTTTTAGCCGTAGTGGTTACTTTTTCTTTGCCACCGCTCTTTTCTTTTATCCCGATGATAGTAAAATTGGATGCGTGCAGGGTAGAACCGACATCAATTACATCTTCTTTTTGTTTGATTACCTGGTTGGCGGAGTCATAATTCTTTTTAACTACATCACGTTCTTGTGTAACAACTCTTTTCTCTTCAGCCAGTTGCACGTTTGCAGTTTTTAATGAATCGATCTGCGCGGTGTAAGTTTCTATATTACCTTTTAATTCGGCGATCAGCCTTCTTGCTTCTGCAAGCTGTGCAGCGGTTGCATTTTTATTATTTAATATGGTCTGCACCCTGCTTTTGAGGTCCTGGATATCCTTATCCTTTGTCTTTAAAAGGCTATCTGCTTTGACATTGGATGTCTTTAGTACATCGAGCCTTAAAGCAGCATCATTCAATTCTCTTTGTAACTCGTTTTTTGAAGAATCGCTGTTAACGATTTGGGTGGTAAGATCCTGTTTCTCCTGTTTGGTCTTATTTTTATCATAAATGATATACCCCCAGGTAGCCAGTAAAGCAACAATCAATATGCCTGTTAAGATATTGCGGTTGCTGTTATTTTTTACCACCACCGGTACTTCTTCAGGAACATTGCTATTTGGAAAGTTTTCGTAACTCATTGTAAGTTTTTTATTTTTTAAAGTTATGTTATATTTTTCCAAAATCATGCCAAACCAAAATTATTTGATTTTCAATAAGATGCCTGTTAATGGAAATGTGCATAGTAGAAAATTTTATCTTTGAAAAATGAGCGCGATAACGATATTGTCAGAATGGAAGAAAAACATCTATAAACCTTTATACTGGCTGGAAGGAGAAGAAGAATTCTACATCGACGAAATCATGGAATATGCGGAGAAAAAAATTTTAAGCGAACGCGATGCTGAATTTAATCTAAGCATATTTTATGGTAAGGATGCGAATTGGGCAGATGTACTGAATGCATGCAGGCGTTACCCGATGTTTGCAGAACGCCAGGTGGTTCTCTTAAAGGAGGCCCAGCAGATGAGGGATATTGATAAGCTTGAAAGCTATATTGAAAAGCCCCTTGCTTCGACCCTGCTGGTGGTATCTTATAAAGGTAAAACCATTGACGGCCGGAGCCGCATTTCGAAGTTAATTAAAAAACATGGTGAGGTTTTTCTATCAAAAAAAATATATGACAACCAGCTTCCTTCATGGACTAACGGATATATTCAATCACAGGGATACCAGATTACACCCAGGGCTTTATTGTTATTTGTCGATCACATCGGGAATGATCTAAATCGCATTTCAAACGAAGTTGAAAAATTGTCCATAAACCTGTCGGAGGTGAAAAATATAACCGAAGATGATATCGAAAAATATATTGGTGTAAGTAAAGAGTACAATATTTTTGAGCTGCAACATGCCATCAGTAAAAAAGATCTTTCAAAAGCAATACGCATTATACAATATTTTGAAGCAAATCCCAAAGCTGCTCCCATTCAATTGGTGCTGCCGTCATTGTATAATTACTTTATTAAAATCCTCGTTATATACCAGATGAATGACAAAAGTGAAAAAGCACTAAGGCCGGTCTTTTACAACAATCCTTTCCTGGTTCAACAGGCAATGGACATGTTGCTAAATTATTCTTTTACAGATGCAGAACAGGCAATTATGCTACTTCATGCCTATAACTTAAAAAGCATCGGGATCAATAATTACGGTACCACGGGAGGATCTCTTATGAAAGAGCTGGTCTATAAAATAATTAATGGGAATGCTTCCAGATAATATCTTCCGAAAGCTTACAAATATTTTAATGCAGTAGTTTTATCGGCGCTCAGTTGTTCTTTTAATGCATCCAGGTTGTCGAATTTTATCTCACTTCTTAAAAAACGACGCACATAAATCCTTATATTTTGACTATAAATTGATCTGTCAAAATCAAAAATATTTACTTCGATTACCCTTGATGTTCCGCCAACTGTGGGCCTGGTGCCAATATTCATCATACCCTTTTGTAATGGATGATGCGATACAAGGGGTTTGTGGGTTAATGAATCCGGAACATCTTGTTCATTGGCTCCGTGATCATCAATGAAGACCTCAACGGCATAAACGCCATTGCCGGGGACCAGCTTGTTTTTATCAGTAATACGTACATTAGCCGTGGGGTATCCTAATGTCCTGCCCAATTTCTGACCTTCAGCTACCCTTCCTTCAAAAAAATAATCATAACCCAGTGATTCATTGGCCGTATTGATATCGCCTTCGCCGAGTGCGTTGCGGATCTTTGTAGAACTGATAATTACATTGTGCAGAACATGTTCGGGTATTTCTTTTACTGTAAAATTACATTGCGGCTGGTAAGCTTCGAGCAACTTATAATTTCCCTGGCGGTTCTTCCCAAAACGATGATCGTACCCTATGATTATAGTATGGGGGTGAAATTTAGCTACCAGGAAATCCCTGATGTATGCTTCTGCAGATTGTTCTGAAAATGCTAGTGTGAAGGGTACAATTACAAGACGGTCAATATCTTGTTTTTCAAGTAGCTCAATCTTTTCCTGTAAAGTATTCAATAATTTTATTTCCTGGTAATTTTCGCGTGTTGAAGCCTCTGACGCAGCATCGATAACCATCCTGGGGTGAGGGTTAAAGGTAATGATGACCGTTTCTCCGCCGATGATCGCAGCCTCTTTTTTAAGTTGATTAATGATCTGGAGATGGCCCGTATGGACACCGTCAAACGTGCCAATAGTAATGACGGCATTCTTAAAAACCGGTAAGTTTTCTATATCAGTGTGTACAACCATGAATAAGGCAAAACTAATTGAGATAATTGAAAGTTGTGATTTCGCCTGCTAATATTACTTTTACAACCTTTTATGAACATTTACTAATGACCAATTAATGACCAATGACTAACGCCTGTACTTGTTGTCTATTGCGTAGTTTTTTGCTCAATAACTAATTTAACCGATTTAACTATAATGTCTCTTTATTCAAAACGCGGGGTTTCGGCACAAAAAGAAGAAGTTCATGCTGCAGTGAGAAATCTTGACCAGGGAATGTTCCCCAAAGCATTTTGTAAAATTTATCCCGATTACCTGGGCGGAAATGCGGATTATGTAAATGTGATGCATGCAGATGGCGCCGGTACAAAGAGCATACTGGCCTACTTGTACTGGAAAGAAACCGGCGACACCTCAGTATGGAAAGGAATAGCCCAGGATGCAATAGTAATGAATCTTGATGACCTCTTATGCGTGGGGATTTATGATAATATTATTTTTAATTCCACCATCGACCGAAATAAAATTTTTATACCCGGTGAAGTATTGGAACAAATAATTAATGGAACCCAGGAATTCTTTGACCTGCTCAAGCGCTTCGGTGTGAACATTCATTACCTCGGCGGTGAAACTGCCGATGTTGGCGATATTGTAAGAACGATCGCTGTAAATGGAACGATGACGGCCAGGTGGCCAAGGTCATCAATTATTACCAATGAAAAAATTGAGCCCGGGAATGTAATCGTAGGGCTGGCTTCAGATGGTAAAGCTGCCTATGAAAATACATACAACAGTGGTATCGGCAGCAACGGCCTTACATCTGCGCGGCACGACCTTTTGAATAAATTTTATTCGGAACATTTCAGGGAAAGCTATGACAACAACCTGCCTGGAGAAGTTACGTACATCGGCGAATATAAACTAAGCGATGTTTTTGAAAACTCCCCCCTAAAAGATGCCCCGGAAGATTTGGGGAAGGCTATATTATCACCTACTAAAACATACGCGCCGGTAATTAAGCGCCTTTTAGAAACCAATTTTGATAAAGTGAAAGGGCTTGTTCATTGCAGTGGCGGCGGTCAAACAAAATGTTTAAAATATGTACCTGAAAATGTAAAAATTATAAAAGATAATTTATTTGAAGTGCCCGCAATTTTTAAAAAAATACAGGAAGCAAGTAAAGCTGAAGATCGTGAAATGTACCAGGTATTTAATATGGGTTGCCGGATGGAAATTTATGTTGATGATGATTTTGCGGCAACGGTAATCCGGGAAGCCGGAAAGTTTAATATTGAAGCCCGGGTAATAGGACGGGTAGAGGCCGGCAATAAAAAAGTATTGGTAATAAAAAATGATAAGACGGGAGAATTGATTTTTTAAAATATCAAATTTTCCATAAAGGTTCCCGGCGAAGACCGGCAACACGAATAATACTTCTAAAAACCGGGAGCCAAAAAGCCAGGGCTTTGTAAGGAGTTGGTGTGTTACAGAGCCCTGGTGTATTACCTGCTGTATTTATTTTGGTTGGGTAAGGGTTATTGGCTGCAACCTGTATGCTGCAACAACCTGGTTATTTTGGGTCGCGGGAATCCATTTTGGCCCCGAGCGTATTGCCTCAACTGCTACTTTAGCCAATTGGGTATTTTTCATCGTTGAGTCTTCCACGTTAGTCACACTGCCATCTGTATTCACTATAAACTTTACAAGGCAGGTGCCGTAATCCTTATTGGTAAATTTGTCCTGGTTCTTTTTTATCTGGCTCATTATGTATTGTGACCACGCTTCTCTGCCACCCGGGAATTCTGCTTCATTTTCCACTTTGGTAAAAACTTTACCAGGGATTGAATCCGTTTGTGTGCCGGTAGTTATTTCTATGACGCCATCCCTTCCTTTATCGCCATATTTTTTTATTGCGTTTTCTCCTTTTAATACATTTATTGCTAAAATGCTATTTGGTGAGAGGTGGGTCATCCCGTCTTTGGAAACTTCTTTGCCATCGATAAAATAAGCAGGATTTGCCAAAGGATCTGTTGTATTCCTGATGGCAATCCCTGCTTGCGCATTTGCATTCTTCCTGGTTATTTCAAATGCACCATCCTTTATTTTTTCTCCGTATTTATTTGTGGCGTTCTCATTCTTAAGTACGTTTATACTTTGGATATTATCTGAAGTGATTGCTTTGGCATCATCAATATCCATTCTTAGCAAATTTTGCCCCGCATATTCCTCTATTCCTTTTAAGATATTCTCCGCAATAGTTTGTCCGGTACCGGGTTTCGTTATATAATCAAAGTCGGTTTGGGTGGTAATAAAACCGGTTTCAATTAATACGGAAGGGAACTGGTTGGCCTTCAAAACCCATATACCTTCCTTTCGCTGCATGAGGAAATCATTTACCTGCAACTGGTATTTGTTTTTAAAAGAAGCTATGATCGCTGAGCCCAACAGCTTGCTTTGTTTAACATAAGCATTGTCATCTTTCGGGATAAATATAGTCAGTCCGCTGTGTTTATTTTTATCTTCAATCGCTTCTGCATCGGTATGAATAGATACGAAAAGATCCGCTTTATTCTCCCGGGCAAATTTTATCCTGTCTTGCGGTGTTAATGTCATGTCTCCATCCCTGGATAGAATGATATGTATATTTTCATTTTTATTAAGCTCCCTGATTTCTTTTGCAACTGATAAATTCAAATCCTTCTCTTTTATGTCATTTTCGATGATTCCATTATCGCTTCCGCCATGCCCGGCATCGATGATAACGGTAATCATTTTTCCGGCATAATGACTTGCACTGCCGGTAGTTTTCATTTTCAAAGTAAAGGCCAGGAATACCAGTGCTGCCAAAGGCAGAACGAGCAGCCGGCTTACATAACTTACTTTCGGATTTTTGTTTTTAGTGAACATGGTTAATCTTCTTTTTAAGGGTGAATGAAAAAAATTATTAGTGATAGAAAATTGCTGACCTGGATAAACTGTTTGCAGTACCATTTCGGCAAAAGCATTGATATCATTGTCTTCCAGGGCTTCTTTATCAGCAATAAATTCATGAATCATGCCCAACTCTTTTCGTATTAACCAGAAAAACGGGTTGATCCAGAAAAATAGAATCACCACATTCATAAATATTTTATCGTAAGTATGCTTTTCTTTTATATGGGCTATTTCATGGTTGAAGATCTGGTGGCCTTGCTGTGTATGGAGATCGATTGCATTGTTCCAGAAGATGGAATTGAGAAAGGAGAACGGCGTTCCCCTGGCGTCTGTAGAAATAAAGCTGATCCCATTCATCCTTGTTTCAGGATATAATCTTTTTAGCCTTGATATTTTATAAATGCCCATAATAAACAGGGAAAGAAATACAATTGAAACCGCCAGGTATATTACTGCAATCATTTTTTCTAAACTTAGCTGAAGCCCGCTATTCCTGCTGTATTCAACTATGATTTCGTCGCTCGCAGTAATAGTTTGTAACATCCGGATTACCGTTCCGGTCTCTGTGCCCGGTTTCTGCAAAATATTAATTTTCATTAAAGGCACACCAAGTGCAAGCACTATAGCCGCCAGTAAATAAAACCGGTTCCAGCGATGGAAGATTTTATTACGCAGTGCCAGGTAGTAGTAGGTAGCTAATATTCCCGAACATATAGTCACTTTCAATAAATACCATGCAAGTGTTATCATGTTGAATAATTTTATTTACTCTTTTTTAATTGTTTCAAAAGCAATTCAAGATCTTCAATACTGATGTTATTTTCTTTTACCATAAAAGAAACCGCATTGCTGAAAGACCCATCAAAATATCCTTTCACCAGGTTCTTAATCGTTCCCTTCGAATAAACATCCTTGCTCACAAGCGGGTAATATTGATGATTTCTTCCAATTACCCGGATACCTGCAAATTCTTTCTCGACAAGTATTTTGATTATGGTTGATACCGTGTTTTGGTGTGGCTTTGGATTGGGAAGCTCATTGATGATTTCTCTCAGGAAAGCATTTTCGAATTTCCAGATCACCTGCATTATTTGTTCTTCAGCCTTCGTTAGTGTCTTCATTATTGTGTGTTTTTAATATTCCTGAACAAATCTAAACTAATTTTTTAGTTTAACAACTAATTTTTTAGTTTTAATCAATTTTTTTACTTTTTAACAGTTGTGTATTATTTCTTTCGAAGAAAATATAATTATAAAAGTAACTTTGCGGAGGTATGAAAAACATAGTGTGAATGTGACGAGTAATTGTATAATCAAACTAATATGGCAGAAAAAATTGTAGAGTTACGTAACGCGAATATTTACCGGGGAGATTCTCTTATTCTCCAGGAAGTAAACATCATTGTTAACCGTGGTGAATTTGTATACCTTGTTGGAAAGACAGGCACAGGCAAATCAAGCCTATTGAAAACTTTGTACGGTGACCTGAACCTTAGGGAAGGAGTGGGTAATGTGGTTGGATACGATCTTCAGTCACTTGACTGGAAAAAGGTACCCTACCTGAGGCGAAACCTGGGTGTTGTATTCCAGGAATTTCAATTGCTTACGGATAGGAACGTAAATGGAAATCTCAAATTTGTTTTAAAGGCGACAGGCTGGAAAGATGAGAAGTTAATGGACGAAAAAATTGCCGATGTGCTTGATAAAGTTGGCCTGAAAACAAAAGGATTTAAGATGCCTTTTGAACTGAGTGGCGGGGAACAGCAAAGGGTTGATATCGCACGGGCACTTTTAAATTCACCAAAATTGATCTTAGCAGATGAACCAACCGGGAACCTTGACCCTGAAACTTCAGATGAAATTATGCAGCTCCTTTTCCACATAAGCCGCGATTATGGAACTGCAATCGTGATGGCCACCCATGATTACCCGGTGATAAATAAATTTCCGGCGCGTACTATTAAGACTGAACGGGGAAAAGTGTGGGACAACGCTAGCATATCCATTGTATGAGCCGGCGTGCATTTTCATGATTGTTATAAACGCTCTCCAGTATTTTCTTTCTTTTAGTTATTATCTCCCCGGTAAAAGTTGCCTTAAATAATTTTTGAAGCATCTTTTTATATTCCAATGGGGATTCTGCAACCTCACAAAATATTTCAAGCCCGCTATTTTTAACTGCACCAAGGTTCGTGAGGATAAACCGGCCATTAAAAAGTGCATGTAATAATTTTATTTTTATCCCGGTATTGTTTAAAGACGGCAGTACGTGTATGTGCGCTTTTTTGATAAGGTCCTCCATTTCTTTTTCTGTCGGGTTTGCGACTACACACATATATTCATTTCTATGTGCAATTGTTTCCAGGTATTTTGGCGGATTCTTACCGGCAATAACAAAAGGAATATCCAGGTTATGAAAAACGTTTTCCATAAGCCATACTACGGCTTTTTCATTTTCCGGCACTGATAAATTTCCATGGTACAAACAAAAATCTCCGGAACCTTCTTCTGCCTGAACTTCTGTGAATGGCAAAAATACCGGCAGGTACCTGATTTCGCGAACATCAAAATTTTCCTCGTAAGTATTCTTATCATTTTGGCTTACTGCTATAAAGATTGCCCTGGGTGCTATCAGCTTTTCATATTTCTTTAATAGTCTGCTCTCATTGCTGAAATATAGTTTTTTAAAAATATTGCTGGTCGACCTCGCGAGTTCTTCATAATATTGATATTCCACATTGTGCAGCCTTACAAATACTTTTTTATTTTTCAACGCCCCCGTGGACAGGAAATAGGTGCAATGAATTCCCTCAAGCAATACAGGGTGTTCATCTTTCAAAAGGTTTTTTAATAAAGCAGGATCTGCCCGGGAACTAACAATATAGGGCAAGCGGAGTGGCAGGCTGTTATAAATTTTTATTCTTTCATAATAATCTACCGTGCTGCAAAAATTGTTTAGCTCGGTCTGCCTGCCCCGGCCATATTCAAAACAATGAAGGTGGATAAGTATACCGAGGGCGTGAAGTGCTTTTATTTTGTAAAAAAGATCAAAGACACCACCATAGTCAACAGGGTAGGGTACATCAAGGCATACAATATGTAGATGTTTGTCTGCCAAAAAAGCTGGACTTTACAATGAATGGGTTATTTAATAGCTTCCGGTAATTAATACGCAAAACTGCTTATAATTGTTTAACATTTGTAAATTAAAATCCCCCGGGGCTTTGAATAAAAAAATTATCGTTTCAGTTATAAGCGACCTGGTTACCGATCAGCGGGTACAAAAAGAGTGCAATACCCTACACAAAATGGGGTACACCATATTGCTTATTGGCAGAAAAAGCGAGAATGCTTTTGAGTTAGATAATTTTCCCTATAGAGTAGTTCGTTTCGCCAACCTGTTCAGGCGGGGACCCTTTATGTACCTGCTTTTTAATATCCAGTTATTTTGTTCACTGCTTTTTAAGAGGGCCGATGTTCTGTGGGCCAATGACCTGGATACCCTACTACCTAATTTTATCATATCGCGTTTAAAACGCATACCTCTTATATATGATAGTCATGAATATTTTACCTTAAGTGTTTATAAAAAAAATTCCAGGAGAGTGTGGGAATTCCTGGAACGCATTTTATTTCCTCACTTAAAAAATGTAATAACTGTGAATGATTCTATAAAACGGGTTTACGAGGAAAAATATAGAGTGCCATTAACAGTAATCAGGAATGTTCCCAATAAAATTGTACAGAGCACTGATACTACAGGCATATCTGTTCCGTCGGGGAAAAAAATTTTGATAATGCAGGGGATAGGCTTGAATGAAAACCGTGGTGCAGAAGAAGCAGTGTTGAGTATGCAGTTTTTGCCGGAAATTTTTGTTTTGTATTTCATAGGAAACGGCACGGTATGGCATAAACTCCGGCAAATGGTTAATGATTTAGATCTTTCACGCAGGGTGATTTTTATTGATGTATTGCCATATGGCAAAATGATGAAATATACCCGCCAGTGTTTTCTTGGACTCATTTTCGAAAAAATCGATGTTACCGATCAGCATTTGTTTGCCCTGCCAAATAAATTTTTCGACTACCTGCATGCTGGCGTGCCGGTATTATCATCAAAGGCGGTAGAGATAGAAACACTTATTAATAAATACCAGGTCGGGGATTTCATAAACAGTTTTGAACCTCATGAAATTGCGGGGAAAATAATTGAAATTTCTGAACATGAAGATGTTTATTCGTTATGGAAACACAATACCATCCTGGCTTCGGAAGAACTTAACTGGGAGCATGAGGAAAAGAAATTAACTGATTTTATGGATCATATAAAAAAATAAAAAACCAGTCTCTGCACAAACTCATTGCTGCCGTTGTTGCGTGTTCGTGCGGGTTGCCCTTCGGCCCGGCAACCACTCACAACCAGGACTTTTGGAAAGTTCTAAACTTTCCAAAAGTTATTTTGAACTGATTGTTGGTGAAGCCTTGCTTCAAGACCATCGGCACGAACACACAACATCGGCGACTGCAATATGAACGCAATTTAGAAGCATCATTTTTCTTTCAAATTTTTTAGGATCAAGTGGATCATTGAATCATGTACAGATCTCCAACTTTTAAATTCGCTGGTTTCACTTACAGTGTGATTGTGCCAGATGCTGATAAACAATCCATCTACATTTTTTACTGCTTGTACTAAATATAGAATTTCCTTCAATGCTTCGGCCGGCTCAGATTTTTTATAATCAATGAAAGTGCCATCCATCAGCGTTACGGGGAATATTTTCAGGCTGGTTCGTTTTTCATTTTTCAAATCGTAAAAATAAAATGGCTTACAGGTACCTGCCCTGAAGCCGGGTAAACCGGGGAAACCCATTGAATAATCTTCTTTCAAGCCGGCTTTAATTAAAGAATTATAAGTGGCCGGAAGAATGAATTTTAAATAATGTTGCCTGCTTTTATTAATTATTTCACCGGACAATTTTTCAAGCCGCTCTTTTTCCTCTGATATTTTATTTGGTAAAGAAGATGATTTATATGATGGATGGATACCAATTTTGCTGAATGTTTTTACCTTGTCAATAAGTTCCTTCACTATTGGCATCTTGTAATTCAGATTTCTGTCATTTATTGATGGATCGCTTAATAAAAAGAAGAAGATCGAATCCAGGTTATTTTCCACAATCATTTGCTCCAGGTATTCATAAACATCCCATGGATCTTCGCGTTTTTTATTGAGGGTCTGGATACGTGCGACAAAATTTTTCAAATTAAAATTCAGCAGGTCTTTAATTGCTGCACCGGTAATTTTCATTAAGCTCCTGCCCCTGAATTTGAAAGCTATATCAACGTCATAGGTTACAATTGCTTCGAAACGGGTGTTCAGTAATTTTAGGCCGGGAAATTTTTCCTGCAGTTTATTTTTAAATATGCCAATCCATAGGTCCACAACGGGTATGTGCAGAAAATTATTTTTATAAGCTAAGGTGTCAGCCGCGTTAAACCTCCCGTGTATATCGGGGATAAATGGCAAATACTCCTCGTACCGGCTAATCATAAAAAAGGCCGATGCAAAAATGTCGAAACCTATATCGCAGGATCCTGTATTGGGAAATAACACTTTCATTTGGTATTTTTCTTCAACACGTATATCAGCTTTTAGTATCGAATGTTCAAATAAAAGCGGTGCAGATTCTATGAAAAACTCGTTATTTAGGCGTGCAGATGAATAATTGATTTTCTCTCCGGGGTAAGTTCCAAATATTGTTGCGTCGTTAGTTACCTTGTATACTACGCCCAGTTGGTTAAATATCAATTCAAAAATATAGTCGCATCTTGACGAGCCTGCCGGTAAATAAATTAACAACATAATGCTGAAATTGATTGCCTTACTAAAAATCGCTGGTCACAAAAACATTCCATCGTCTTTGAACCGGGAAAATTATTTAGAACATTGGCTTAAAGATCATAAGCCGATGATAACACATTTCTCACAAGCTACCAAGCGGAGTAAAAAATCGAGGAAATACCGGTACCGTTTTTTCAAAATATCATTGATCTGCACTGTCGGCTGGTAAATTGTGAATTTTACATTTGACACTTATAAAGCTGCCTGAATACTGAAGAATTAAGTTACACAACCCGGGGAGCCAACGATTTAATTATTCCGGATATAAATTTTTTCGTTCAATTTAGTTAAAAGTGTATTATTGTTGTTCTCATTTTAAATATGGAACCAAATTTAGACGAATTTGAGCCTGAACAGCGCCTTCGGCCAACATTACTCACTGTACTTTGCATTCTTACATTTATTGGAAGCGGATGGGCTATACTAAGTAGTGTATGGGGATATACAAGAGCTGCGCAAACTGTCAGCATGTTTTCTGCGTCGACCCATAATAAAATCCAGCCTGATTCCATGCTGCAAACGGATTCAGCTGCCAGGAGCGGTAAAAGGGGTGCCGAATTCGGACAAAAAATGATGGTTTCTGTCTCCCGGATAATGACGGCAGAAAATATCAGGAAAAGTGCAATAGGTGCTATTATCGCAGGTATATTTACCCTGGCCGGGGCTTTCCTGATGTGGCGGCAGCGGCGCACTGGGTTTTATATATATCTTTTAGGTATCATAATCGGCATAATTTTTCCGTTTTACCTGTATGGCAATAACCTCCTGGCGGTTGGCATATCATCCTTTTCAAACTTTTTTGGTTTGCTGTTTGTCGCCCTCTATGCCCTGAATATCAAAACCCTGCGGTAATTGCAAAAGCGATTGTACCTATGCGGAAGGCTATGATTTTTATTTGCAAATGGCTTCATCGATCTGATCGTAATTAAGATTAAATTATTACCTTTGAAGCCAATTATTAAAAATCTACTTAGTAAAAATGTCTTATTTAACATCTGAAAAAAAAGCGCAAACATTCTCTGAATTTGGCGGAAACGTCAAAAATACAGGCTCTATTCAAGCACAGGTTGCACTTCTTACCGAAAACATCAATCACATCTCCGGGCACCTTAAAACCAATAAAAAGGACTTTAGTACCCAACGTGGTCTAATGCAAATGGTTGGAAAGAGAAAAAGCCTGCTGACCTATCTTAGTAGACGTGATCTGACCGGTTACCGTTCATTGATTGAAAAGTTAGGACTTCGTAAATAATTACATCTAAATGATATTGTTAGCTATTCCCAACTGATTTTCACGGTTGGGTTTACTTTTTTACCACATTAATAAGAACAAATAATAATATGACTCCCAATCCAATTTCTGTAACATTTGATATAGGCGAAGGCCGGATGGTTACTATTGAAACCGGCAAGTTAGCCCGCCAGTCTGATGGTGCTGTAACAGTGCGTTTAGGCGACTGTATTATTTTGGCCACCGTTGTGGCAAACAAAGAGCCCAAAGAAGGTCAATCATTTTTCCCCTTAACAGTTGATTACCAGGAGAAATTTGCATCTGCAGGCCGTATTCCCGGATCGTTTTTCAAAAGGGAAGCCCGCTTAAATGACTATGAAATATTAACATCCCGCCTTATCGATCGTGCACTGAGGCCTTTATTTCCGGAAGATTATTTATGTGAAGTACAGGTTTTGGTATCGCTCATTTCAAGCGATCCCGAGGTGATGCCCGATGCATTAGCATGCCTTGCAGCATCCGCGGCTTTGGCAGTTTCAGATATCCCCATCCAGGAAATTATTTCTGAAGTACGTATTGGCAAGGTAAATGGCGAAATGGTTGTAAATCCAAGCCGAACCCAGCTTTCAGAGGCCGGGATGGATTTTATCATTGCGGCAACCGAGCGCAATATTATGATGGTGGAAGGACAGGGGAAAGAATGCCAGGAAGAAGATTTAATAAAAGCTATTGAAGTAGCACATGAAGCCATAAAAATCCAGGTTAAAGCGCAGCAGGACTTGAGAGAAAAAGTGGGTGTAAAAGAAAAACGTGACTATAAAAAGCCTTACCGCAATAACGAATTACATGAGAAAATAACTTCTTTCGCTAAAGATAAAGTTCGTGCAATTGCATCGGCTGCATCAGCGAAAAATGAAAGACAGGAAGCATTTGACAATCTAAAGAAAGAGGTTGAAGAATTCCTGGGAGCAGAATTGCCGGACGAGGATAAAGCGCTGATCAAATTTTATTTTGGCGAAGTTCAATATGATGAAATTCGGGATATTATTTTAAACGATCATAAACGTCTTGACGGGCGCGGCCTTGAAGATATAAGGCCCCTTACTATGGAGACAGATTACCTACCATCTCCACACGGTTCTGCCTTATTTACCAGGGGTGAAACGCAATCATTGACCACTGTTACGTTAGGCACGCCATTGGATGAGTTATTGGTTGAAAGCGCTGCCAGCAGCGATTATTCTAAATTTATTTTGCATTATAATTTTCCGCCGTTCTCTACCGGTGAAGTTAAAATGATGCGGGGGGTAGGCCGCCGGGAAGTGGGTCATGGTAATCTTGCCATGCGCTCGTTGAAACAAATTCTCCCTGGCTCAGAATATCCTTATACCGTGAGGGTCGTGAGTGATATTCTTGAAAGTAATGGATCTTCATCTATGGCAACTGTGTGCGCGGGTTCGCTCGCACTTATGGATGCGGGTGTTCCCTTTAAAAAACATGTGAGCGGTGTTGCGATGGGTTTAATTTCAAAGGAAGGCAAATTTGCTGTTCTTACGGATATACTTGGCGATGAAGATCACTTAGGCGATATGGATTTTAAAGTTACCGGCACCCGTGATGGTATTTGTGGGGTACAGATGGATATCAAAGTTGACGGGTTGAGTATGGACATCATGAGGAAGGCACTCGACCAGGCAAAAAGGGGAAGATTGTACATTCTTGACGCAATGTACAATTGTATTGCAGAGCACCGTGCCGATGTTAAGCCTCATGCTCCGAGAATGGAAAAACTTATTATTGACTCAGAATTTATAGGAGCGGTTATTGGGCCCGGGGGAAAAATTATCCAGGAAATTCAAAAAACAACCGGTGCCACGATAAATATTACCGAAGTTGGTAAAACGGGGGAAGTAAGTATCTTTTCTGCGAATAAAGAAAGTCTTGACCAGGCGGTTGCCTGGGTGAAAAGTATCGTTTCTGTACCTGACGTGGGAGACGTTTATGAAGGTACTGTTAAGGGAATCAAGGAATTTGGTGCTTTTGTTGAATTTCTCCCGGGTAAACAGGGGCTTTTGCATATTTCCGAAATAATGTGGAAACGCCTTGAAAGCATGGATGGCGTATTCAATGAGGGTGATAAGGTAAAAGTAAAATTGGTAGGTGTTGATCCCAAAACAGGAAAATTCAAGCTTAGTCGTAAAGCACTGATACCGAAGCCACAGGGCAATCCGTCAACCCAGCAACGCTCGGATAACAATTAAGGTATTTACTTAAATTTTATATAGCTTGTAGAACTCTGCAGGCTTTTTTTATGAAAAACCATGTCAAAATAGAAATTGATTTGCCCTCTGCCGGAGAAGCAGAAATTTTGATGGCAGAATTATCTGAAAATGATTTCTATGCTTTTGAGCAAAATGACAATTCTTTGTCTGCTTATATCAATGAAGGCGACTTTGTGGAAGAAAGATTGAAATTTATTTTGCCTCAGAATAAAACCTATGCGTATTCGGTGATACCCGGAAAAAACTGGAATGCAGAATGGGAGAGCGAACTACAACCAGTAATAATCAACGATTTTGTGGGCATCCGGGCATCTTTTCATGAAACCATTAAAGGAGTAATGCACGAAATAATTATCACTCCGAAAATGAGCTTTGGTACCGGACATCATGACACAACTTTCCTGATGGTGGAACAAATGGGGAAAACCAGATTCAGCAATAAAAGTGTCCTTGATTTCGGGACCGGAACAGGCATCCTGGCGATTCTTGCTGAAAAGCTTGGCGCTGACGCAATTACCGCGATCGACTGCGATGAATGGAGTATTCAGAATGCTTGGGAAAATATCGCAGCGAACCAGTGTAAAAGCATCGAAATTCAAAAAAGGGATAATATTGAGGGCCTTTCCTCCGTTAACATTATACTGGCCAATATCAATCTTAGGATTTTAACGGACAATGCGAAAAATTTATCAGGGTTATTACAGCCCGGATCATTGTTGATAATGAGCGGTTTTTTGGTTAATGATGAAGAGATAATTACATCGGTCTTTCTTGAAAACCACTTTCTTAAAAAAGATCGAAATCAGAAAAATGAATGGGTGGTTTTGATATTGGAAAAGTGTTAATTATATAAAAAATTATAAGTTTGGGGACTTAAATTAAATGGTATATTTGTCCCCTTCGTTGCTTTGCAATTATTATGAAAGAACTTGTTTTAATTATAACAGCGTACCTTATTGGATCCATTCCAACCGCATTAATTATCAGCAAATCTATCTTTGATATTGACATACGTGAATATGGGAGCGGTAATATGGGAGCCACCAATACCTTTCGGGTATTAGGTCCAAAATATGGCACTATTGTAATGATTGGCGACATGCTGAAAGGAATTTTTGCGGTGGCACTATACAACCTGTTGCCTTATTACCTTACCAATGAACTGGACCGCACCAACTTAATGATCGGCCTGGGAATGGCTGCCGTTGCAGGGCATATTTACCCCGTTTGGGCACAATTCAGGGGTGGGAAGGGCGTGGCAACTTTATTTGGAATGTTGCTCGCAATTCAACCGGTGGTTGCCGTAAGCTGCGTTGGGGTGTTTTTACTGGTGCTGTTTCTGACAAGATATGTGTCACTAAGCTCTATTCTTGCGGGTGTTGCCTTACCGATATGTGTTTTGTGGATTTACAATGAAAAAGAAGTTTTCTACCGTGTGTTTGCTGTCGCTGTTGCGGCGCTTATCGTATTAACCCATCAAAAAAATATAAGCCGGCTTCTTAAGGGAAATGAAAGCCGTGTTCCTATCTTAAAATACCGCGACCGTAAAAAATTGCGCAGAAAGGAGTCCTAAGTTTTAACCTCATTTTAATCTTTTTTACAACTTGTTGATACAACTTAAACAGGATGAGCTGAGTCTATCATCTAAAGTTGGTACATCAATTGTTTACTTTTAATAAAATATTTTATGATAAAAAATTTATTCCTGCTTTCAGCAGTTTCTATAATGTTTATTACTGCCTGCACAACAAATGCAATCACTGGTCGTAAACAGCTATCTCTTGTTTCCGAATCCTCTCTTCAAACGGAAGCAGTGACCCAATACAAATCTTTCTTATCTGAAAATCGCGTGGTTAGCACGGCTGCAAGTAAGGATGCGGAGATGGTGAAACGTGTAGGAACCCGTATTGCTGCTGCCATTACCAAATATTACAGTGATAAGGGATTATCCAGTGAACTTGCCGGGTATAGTTGGGAATTCAACCTGGTAGATAATAAAGAAGTAAATGCATGGTGTATGCCGGGCGGAAAAGTTGTAGTTTATACCGGGCTTTTACCTGTTGCTCAAAATGAGGCTGCTTTGGCGATTGTAATGGGCCATGAGATCACGCATGCTGTTGCCCATCACGGCCAGGAAAGAATGAGCCAGGCACTACTTGCGCAGGGAATAGGCGTAACGGGGGATGTTTTTACCTCCGGCAATGCCAATGCAAATAACATATTTAAGAGTATTTACGCGCCCGGCGCCCAAATTGGTGTTTTGTTACCCAATTCCAGGAACCAGGAATATGAGGCAGATCATTACGGACTTATTTTCGCAGCCATGGCTGGCTACAACCCAAAAGAGGCGGTACCTTTCTGGACAAGGATGTCTAATTTGAATTCCGGAGCCAAAAACCCGGAAATTCTCAGTGATCACCCTTTAGATTCCAAAAGAATTGAAAAAATAAATGGATATATGGCTGAGGCGCTCAAATACTATAAACCCGTTAATTCAAAATAATTTTCAAACATTTTAAACTTTGCCCTTCACCGGCAAGGTTTTTTGTTGTTTAAGTAATATTTTACGTAATTTTGCACTTGTCTTTTTCTGCACTCCGGATTTTACAATTCCTACCCAATGATTTATAGGGCGTGCGGGGGTTTTTAGACACATTTTTTAATCTTAAAATATTGCTTCATTTATGTCTCAAACATTGTTTGAAAAATTGCAATTAGAGGATGAAAAAAATCTCTTAATACAGGGTCTTCCTTCAACCATCGAGAAGCAGTTCTCAAAGCTGTCA